>JASJDJ010000122.1 GCA_030065635.1 Xenococcaceae cyanobacterium MO_188.B32 | reverse complement strand
TTCTGTCTCTTCTAGACGTTTTTTATGCACATCTAAAAACTCCATAGTGGTGCGAAGATGAGAGCAGGTTAAACAAGGACTTCCTTGAACTGGACAACTTTGAGTAACAGGTAAACCACAAAAACCATCAGGTAAAGTTTGAGCTTTCATGTTCTTCTTAATCCACTGCATTTCAGCAGTATCTAAATCAGGATTTTCTGGAACAATTACTTCGCCTTGGTTATTAACCACTCTGCCATCCCAAAATTGTTCCATTTCTTTTCTCATGGTTTTGTCGTGGATGTGAGCATAAACAGCAGTCATTTCTGGAGAAGCATGACCAAGACGTTTCTGAACTATATGTTGTGGAACACCAGCATTAATAAGGTCTGTGCCATGAGTATGACGAAAGCGATGAAGCCTCCAAATTGGAAATAATTCTCCCGTAGTGTCTTTTATATTATTTTTACGCCCAAACCAGTAAAGATAACCTCTTATTGTTCTTGTATCAATACATTTATTAATTGGTTCAAAATAATTAAGTCCTTTAGGTAAATCTTTATATTTATCTGAGCCATACATTCTAAACCAAGTATGGTTTTTTGTTTGACAAAAAAGATGGTCAAAACGATTATGAAATAAACCTTTTATATACTCCTGTTGCTTAAATATATCTTCAGCTAATTCTGGAGAAATACAAATACAGATTTCTTTTTTCATTTTTCGTTGTAGGATATCAATCCAATAACCTCCCGTGCTATCTTGTCGAATACAATTCAGTTTTAAGATTGGGATTTCTATTGACCTCATACCTGTCTCTTGCAGTATTTTTATAATAAGTGCAATCGGTTTTGGCAAAGAATCTAGATTGTTATTGATTTGTGAAACAATTTCATCAGGAATAAATCTTGGTAGTCGTTTATCTCTTTTTGGAAAATCTTCTTCATAAATTAAAGTTTTTTTAGTAATATCTATCCAATCAAATCTTTGACAATCTTCTAAAAATTGCCTTAAATATCCTATTTGGTCTGCGCTAGTAGCTCTCTTATTTCCTTTGCTAAATAAATAAGCAATAAAATCTTGAATAATTTTTCTATCAATATCGCTCGGATTTATCGATAAAGATAAAGATTCAAGATTTTTAGACAAATCTCTAATTGTTTCAAGTTTTCTTTGGAGAGTAGCCATTTCATTGGTTGCTGCTCTATAGTATATCCATAAATAATTTATTGCAGTTGCTACATTTATATTGTTGTTTTTTCGTTATTGGACTTTTACCTTTTTTGACGAAAGAAATACTAAGGCAGACTGGACAATGGAGATTATTAGCTATATTTTCTATTTTCTGAACTTTCGGCATTAACATTTAATTATCTCTCTTGCTTTTCAAATAGTCTTCATAAGCTTGTTTCATGTCTTCATTAGTAATATGAACATAAGTATTAATAGTAGTTTGAATGCTGCTATGTCCAAGTCGCTTTTGAACATAGCTCATATCCATTCCAGAGCGAATTAATTCACTAGCATGAGTGTGTCTCAATAAATGAGCATAAACATCTATTCCTGTCTTCTTTTTAAGACTTTTAAATAATCCTCTAACTGTTGAATATTTCATTGGATGACCAATCTCACCTTTCCAGATATTTACAAACACATAATCTGAATCAATATCTGGATATTCATCAATAATGTAGCGACCATAAAGTCTCATCAAATCACCTGAACCTTGTACAATTCTTTCTGATTTAGACTTACCTTTTGCGTCGTTAACATTATCATCTCGATAAACAATATGAACTCATTTTTGCCACCGACAGAATTTACGTCACTATGGCGCAAACCAAGAGCCTCTCCAACTCTAATTCCTGTTTCAAACAGTAATTTGATTAAGAATTTGTTCCTCAGATTGTTACAGTTGTTGTTGTTTATATATTATTTTGTATATCAGATAATCTGCCCAAGTTGCCTCATTGAGCCAGTATGCTTACGCTTGCTGGTCAAAGAAGTAGAGCTTAGACATCCACTGTCTAAGAGGCTAGTTCCTAGCCCCTGTTGCTGATTAGTCGCAACATTGTACATGACAAGAACAGAACCCCTGTCACGTTCAATCTCAAAATTACACTTACTACAGATATGATAGCGATTTGACAAATCACCCCAGTCTTTATGAATAGCAGCACAATTAGGGCATCGCTGACTAGGTTTAACTTTGCGTGTATTCAACTGAAGTAACAAACCACCTTTGGCTTCAATTTTGTAGCTAATCATTTGATTGAGAGTACCAAACCCAACAGAAAGTATAGACTTATTAAGTCCTGCCTTCTGTTTTTTTCGTTTACTGCCTTTTTTAGCTTTTTTGGTCATGTTTTTGGGGGTCAGCTTCTCGGTTACGCCGATGTCATAACGACGAGCTATATCTGACGTAACCCTATGCTGCCAATCACGACGCTGCAACGCTACTTTGCGCTGTAATTTTGACACTTTCTTACGTGCTTTTTTCCAACGATTAGAAGCTTTGATCCCCTTGCTTTTATTGGGCGCACGTTTTCTTCTAAGTTTTTTAGACTCCTGCTTGACCTTATCTGCCGATCCCTGAGTAAATCTAGGATTTGATATTTCCTCGAATTTCTTACCATCAAAACAAGTGATGGCAGTAGCAGTACCCAAATCAAAAGCAACTATTGACTCGTATTTTAGTTCTGACAAAGAACCAAACTTGCGATCTTCTCTAGAAACATTACCAGTAAAACTGGCAGACCACTGTTTTTTGCTTGGCTTATAAACAATAGTCAAAGTTGTGGGAATTGCCCAGCATTTGGCTTGCCCTCTCATTTTGAGGGATATTCCCAAGTCATTGAGAGTAACTGAGCCATGTTTACCATTAGTGTTTGCTTTCCATCCAGACTTAGAACTATATGTCCAACCTGAGTAATTTCTAATTGATTTGAATTTGGGCAGACCCCGCAATCCCTGAAAGAAGGAATTATACGCCAAGTCCACCCTTTTTACTGTAGACTGCAAAGTCTGGGAGTGGAGATAAGCGAACTCAGCCCATTCTTTTTT
Organism: Xenococcaceae cyanobacterium MO_188.B32; assembly: GCA_030065635.1. Classification (GTDB taxonomy): domain Bacteria; phylum Cyanobacteriota; class Cyanobacteriia; order Cyanobacteriales; family Xenococcaceae; genus JASJDJ01. The sequence goes on along the minus strand of JASJDJ010000122.1, from coordinate 15,187 downwards.
GAAGGCTGGCAAACAGTTCTGCTGTTGAAAATAATCAACAGTTTTGTGGTTCTTTCTCCACTCAAAGCGACGATGAGCAATACAAGCATTGTACAAATAGCAATGAAGACGACGCGCCCGAAACAATTTCCGCTCCTGGGTCTTGTTGGGGTACAGTCGAAATGTATATCTTCTAATTGCCATCTATGGTTTAATGGATTTAGCTAATTGAGTCGATAAAACTAAATTTATAAAATCAATCGCTTTGATGTCAACCCAATTAAGAAAAGCTTCACATTCAGTTTTTTCCATTAACCTGCATATTGTTTTTGTAACTAAATATCGACGCAAGGTTTTGACTCAAGCAATGATTGAAGATGCAAAATTAGTATTCCAACGAGTATTAGAAGCTAACCAGTCGCTCTTGACTAATTGCCAAGGCGAAAGTGACCATTTACATTTGCTAATTGACCTTCATCCTGACAACAATATCTCCCATTTAGTATCCTCTCTCAAGTCGGCTAGTAGTAGAATTATTAGAAAAAAATACCCCCAAGAAATAGCTAAGTTTTATGGGGGGAAAAATGCTAAATTATGGCATGATTCAAAGTGCATCATCTCTTGTGGAGGCGCACCTCTAGAAGTCATCAAGCAATATATTGATAATCAATCAGGTGGTAGAGAATGAGGATGCTCCGCAGTTTTTTTTGTTGGTCACCCATTCATCCCTACCTTATAGAAGGATAGGGAATTCTGGCCGACATTTACGTTAAATAAGCAATAGTTACTCCTGCACCACCTTCGTTTTGCGGTGCTAACTCAAACCTCTCTACTTGAGGATGATTTTTTAAAAATTCGTGGACTCCCTGGCGCAAACGTCCCGTGCCTTTCCCATGAATAATCCACAATACTCCTGATTCTATCGCAGAGGCGATCGCGCTTTCTAAATCTACTTCTGCATTGGCGACACGACTACCCCGAATATCTAAGGTATTTTTAGATGTTCTTACCGTTACAGGGGGTTTAGATTGAGTAGTTGTAGTCTGTTTGGGAGGTGTGGATTTTTGTTTGGGGGGGGTTTCTACTTTTTGTCCGTCTAAAGATTCTATCTCTGTTAGAGGTACAGTCATTTTCATGATGCCAAAACGGACGGTTAATTCTGATTGTTCTTCTTCTATACTTAATACTTCTCCTGTTTGTCCTAAACTAGTAATTCTTACCCTTTCTCCTACTTGGGGTTTGTAATTGGGTTTGGCTGGTTTGGCTGGTTTAGTTTTGGCTAATTCTTTTTGACTGATTCGATCGAGAGCTTCGGTTGCTTTTTGGGCTTTTTGAGCGGTTTGTTCTCCCTGCTGTAGTTGACGGATAACTTGGGCAACTTCGGCTTTAGCTCGCTCGATCTCCTGTTGAATTGCTTTTTCTTGGGCTAGTTTCAATTCCCTTTCTCTTTCTTGCAAAGAGGAGGCTTTGGCGGAAACTTCGCTATAAAAACGTTCTGTTTGTGCTAATAATTTACTAGCTTCTCGGGCTTTATTTTCTTGTTCTCGTCTTTGTGCTTCTAGGGCAGCAATTACCTGATTAACATCATCAGCAGCACCTACCCCTACTTTTTCCTGGGCTGATTCTACAATATCTGGTTTTAACCCTAATCTACGGGCAATGGCTAAAGCATTAGAACGTCCGGGAATTCCCCACAACAAACGATATGTAGGTTGGAGAGTCGCATCATCAAATTCTACCGAAGCATTTTCAAAGCGTTCATCTTGATATTTAAGAGCTTTTAATTCTCCATAGTGAGTAGTAGCAATAGTTAATAGGGTATGGTCTGCTAAATATTTTAACAGCGCGATCGCTAAAGCACTTCCTTCTGCGGGGTCTGTTCCCGCCCCTACTTCGTCGAGTAAAACTAGAGATAGAGTATTGTTACTTTCTAAAGCTTCTATAATTCGGCTAATTCGGCGAATATGACCAGAAAAAGTCGATAAACTCTGCTGTAAAGATTGTTCGTCTCCAATATCTGCCAATACTTGCTCGAACCAAGGTAGTTCTACTGGTTCTCTGGCAGGAACGAATAAACCGACTTTTGCCATTAGTGCTGCCAAACCCAAAGTTTTGAGGGTAACTGTTTTACCCCCTGTATTAGGCCCTGTAATGGCTACTACCCTAATTTTAGGGTCGATCTTGACATCGATAGGCACGACGGCAGCCCCTTCTTCGTGTTTGTGCTGCCAAACCAATAAAGGATGGCGCAAATTCCGCAGGGTAATTGTTTCTGGTCGTGACTGTTCGATAAATCGAGGAGGATTAGCTTCTAACCATAAACTATAACGCGCCCTAGCTGTGGCTAAATCTAAGATGGTAGCTACAGCTAATACTCTTTCTAAATCTTCCTGTACGGCAGATATTTTGTCGGTTAAGGCTCTTAATACTGCTTCAATTTCCTTTTGTTCCTGTTTTTCGCTAGTCTTTAGTTGATTACCTAGCTGGACGATCGAGTTAGGTTCGATATATAGGGTCGAGCCCGTACTAGAGGTATCGTGAACAATTCCCGGGACAGAATCTTTTTGGGGTGCTTTTACGGGAAGTACAAAGCGGTCGCCTCTTTTAGTAATTACTGCTTCTTGAATTGCCCCACCCTGTCTTTGTAATATATTTTGCAGAATTTTATAGATTTTATCCCTCAAGCGTTTGATCTGACTGCGAATTTCGCTCAATTTAGGACTAGCGCGATCGGTTATATCACCGCGATCGTCGATACAATGGTGAATATCCTGTTCTATTTCTGGATAAGTTCGCAGATCGACTATTAATTCGCTTAAAGTCGGCATTTCTTCGGCTTTAGCATCAATTACTCTTCGCAAACGGCGAACACCTGCTAAAGTTCCCGCTATATCTAGACATTCTTTGGCTGAAACTAATCTACCTATTTTTGCTCTTTCTAAAGAGTCGCCAATGTCTTTAACACCTTTGAATGACCAACCTGAATCTAGTTGTTGCTCTAGATTATAAATTTCTGTGGTTTGTGCTAATAAATTTAAGCTTTCTGCTTTCGTTGTGGGTAAAACTAGCTGACGCGCAGCCATCGCACCCAACTTAGTCACGGCAAAGGTAGATAGATGCTGGCACAGACGTTCCCATTCCAGTAATTGTAATGTCTCTCTAGTAATCAAGGCTTATATATTTCGATCTAGTTGCTTATTTTATTTGGGTAATATCTTTATTATTAAGCGATCGCGCTTCACAAGGGTACTTAAATTAGTTTTTTCAGGGAAATAGGACGCAGGAAATAGGTTACAGCCTCGCTCGAATTAATTATGAAGAAACGTTGCACTCTCGAGTAAAAATAGTTAAACTTAATTACAAGTACTTGACTTATTGTCATTGTTGTAATTATCTCATCTATCATCATGGAAAACGAAAACAAATTTGGATTTACTAACTTTGCTGAAACTTGGAATGGTCGTCTAGCTATGCTAGGTTTCGTAATTGCTGTTGCAACTGAACTATTAACTGGTCAAGGTATTCTCAGCCAGTTAGGATTGATGTAATCCTTGTTATTTATATTGGAATTTTGCATCGATCTATCTCTGAACGATACTTGTTTATTAACACATAAGATTTATACTCCTTGTAGTCTTTTTATTCTAGAAAGATGCAAGGAGTTTTTCCGTATTAATTCAATAAATATCAGCTATTAGCTTTAAGTTAATGGCAGATCCACTAATTGTAGACTGCTTATTTCATTTTCCTAACTGTTGCTTCGGCAGTGATACTTCAATAGTAGAGACAAAGATCGCGCTTAAATGCAACTTTATCTGTATTTATATTTGCTTTTATTAAAATTAGACTTTTTAAAAACTAAATATTAATCATAGTGTAAATCTAGCAAAACTTTAAGTAAGCTTTATTTAAAATTCTTTATAAGTCTTTTACAAAATCATTTTAAGAGTAATAAAAAGTAATTTTAAGATTTAAATAGAATGCAAAAAAAGACTAAAAGCCTTAAATATCGATCGAAGAGAAGCAAATAAAACTTCAGCATTCCTTCAAAAATAAAATCAGTATTTTTAGCAATTTACCAACGTAGATTCAACTAGTTAATATTGGGATAACTAATCAATATTAAATCAAATAACTAAATTAAAAATATCCCAAGTAAATAACTAATGAAAAATAAATTATTTAAACAATTAATTGCTATTGCTTTTTTAACTGGACTCTCGATTTTTAGCTGTCCTCTTATAAGTAAAGCTGAGAGTGAATGCGAATCTAGTAATTGTGGAACTCCAGTTCCAATACCAACCAATTCAACTCCAGCAAATAAAGTCACTATGGAGTTAATGTTATCTGTAGACGTATCGGGAAGTATTAATTCAGACGAATACGATCTACAAAAGCAAGGCTATATAAATGCTTTTAAAAATAAAAAAGTAAAAGATGCTATTGAGTTGCTTCCTGATGGACTAGCTGTCGCTATAGAAACTTGGTCGAGTGGTATTAACAAAACTAGTGACTGGTATAAAATCACCACGGCAGCAGAAGCAGAGGCTTTTGCCAATGTTATCGCTTCTACACTAGATCGATCGAAGGGTGCAGGATCTACTAATCTTACTAAAGCTTTGCAATCTGCTTCTTCAAAATTAGTAACCAATAACTACGATGGAAAAGTTCTGGTTATTGATATCTCTGGCGATGGTTTCGATAATACAGCCAGAAATGGCTCTAATAGCAGATGTGGCTATTCGCAAGGTACTCCTGTCGAACAGGTTGTTTGTCTTCCACTCCAGAAAGCAAGAGATAATGCAGTTGCTAACGGCATCATTATTAACGGGTTACCAATTGTTAGTAAATATGCCCAAAGCGACAGACAACATGAACTAGCACCTTACTATGAAAATAACGTCATCGGTGGATTGAATCCAACTACAGGGACAACAACTAAGTCTAATGGTGAACCAGTATCTTTTATCCAGATAGCTCAAGATTTCGATAATTTTGCTAATGCCGTTGCTACTAAAATTGAGAAAGAAATTCTGACAATTATCGAAATAGCACCACCCGATCCCGATCCCAACGTCAATCGTAAACCTTATGTAATTAATGATGAAGCTACAAGCCTTGACGGTTCTCCTGTTTCTATTGATGTTCTAGCTAATGATTCCGATCCTGATGGTGATGATAGTAAGTTAAAGATCGTTAACTATAGTACAGAATTAAATGGAACTATTTCTAAGCAATATAATTATACAAGATCGAGATATGAATTATTATATACACCTAATGACCCTAGCTTTGTGGGTATTGTCACATTCACATATACAGCCGAAGACGAAAAAGGAGCTACTGGTACAGCTACCGTTACAGTTAGTGTAGGAAAAGAGCCTCCAATGCCTAACGAAACGGATGTAAAATCTTATCTAGCTGACTAAACAAGATTTGAACCATATCAAAATCTGAAAAGCAAAACTAAACCACAGTAAGATTATTGGCAACAACAAAACTGATACAGGAAACATAAAAAATATTTTTTGGGGTTTTACTAAGCCGATCTAGTATTACCTTTAATTAAGGAAAAAGGCGATCGCTTTATTTAAAAAAAGCGATCCTTTTTGTTGTAATTAATTATGACTACTGATGACAAATAATATTTATCATAGCTATCCTGTAGCGGATTATTTGGTTTATAGTAGTCGCTTATAATGAATCCTTTTTCGATTTTTGTAATTTTTTATGTTACTGCTTTTCTGATGGAAATCTTAGAGACGTGGCAAGACCTTGTCTTGAGTTGGACGGCAATAGGTATGGTCATCTTACTAATTTTTCCTCGTATTACTAGACTTAAATTTTTAATTTTTTTACTATTAACAACAGCATACTTTTTAATTTTTCTATTTCCCGATGTTGCCAATCACGTCAATCTCATAATTTATCTTAATATTGCGTTAATTGTCGGCGGGATTTATAGCTATTTTATTATTGGCGATCACGCAGTGCCAGCTTACGCTGATCGCGACAGCGATCTGCCTTCGGCAGCCCGCGATTTATCTAGACAAAATAGTGAATACTTTGAGATAGTATTACCGATTTTGCGATCGGCATTAATTATTGTCTATTTTTTAGCAGGATTTCATAAATTAAATCGGGATTTCTTTAATCCTCAAGCTTCCTGTGCTAAAGTATTTTTCCTGAAAATAATAGCAGAGATTAGAACTGAGTTTTTGGGTTTGCCACTATTATTTTGGTCGATCGTTATTTTTTCAGTTATTTGTTGGTATTTACTCTCTAGGAAATTAGCTGTTTTTAGTAATAATAAGCTTTTAAAATTAGGATTATTGGCTACAATTATACCTTGGGCTTGGAGTATTTCATTTTTATTAGAAACTCATGCTAATTTTTTGGCTTCTCTCCTTCCTTTAATCTATTTTTTCAGCCCAATTGTAGTAGTAACTTGGGAAATATTAGGAGGATTATTATTATCTGTAGCTAAAGTACAACTACCAATTTTGCTGTTTTCTTTGATGATGCACTCAATTTTTGTTCTTATTGACTTTACTGCTTTTGGGGCTTTAGCTTTAGCTTTATTGTTAACTTTTATTCCTCAAAGCTACTATCAAGTATTAATTAATAATCTTTATATTAAAATATCTAAATTTAAAGTAAATAGAGTTTATTTATATTTCGTGCTTAATGCTTTAGGCGGTCTAGTTGAAGGAATTAATTATCGTATTCATCCGATACCTAACTTTAGAACTATTGTAGAATTTTTATTCTATTTATCGGTAATTATTTTTATTTACCCTTTTATATCCGTGATTTTTTTGCCAGTTGTCAAACGACCAATTTGGACAGGAGTATCTATATTTAATTCTAAAATGCCTAAATTTATGTTGCTTTTCCCTTTATTTTTACTGACGTTTGGTTTCAGTTCTTATTTAGGGTTGGGAACTGCGGGAAATTTTTCTATGTTTAGCAACTTAAAAACTGAAGGAATGACCAGTAATCATTTACTACTATCACAGAATCCTTTTAAAATTTTCAAATATCAAGAAGATACTGTAAAAATTTATGTTGCCTTTAGTGAAAAAAATAATCAGAAATTTTATCTTACTCTCAACAACCGTCCTTTTGCGGGTAATTCTTTACCTTTAGTTGAATTTAAAAAGTCAATTTATAATTGGACAAAAAATAACGAAAAAGTTTCGATGATGTTTAAGTATCAAGGTAAAGCTTATCCAACTAGAGATATTATTAACGACCCTATTTGGAAAACTCCCAAACAAAACTGGGAAATGAAACTATTGAATTTTCGCCTCATTTCTCCTGTTGAGCCTAACGAATGCAGTTGGTAAATTAGTGAGTAGCAAGTAAATTGATTTTTATGTCTTAGCAGTAATACGTAATCTTATAAAAAATATTTGGGGAGGTTTTACTAAGTCGATCTAGTATTACCTTTAATTAAGGGAAAATCGGGACTATTTTATGCTAAATTTAATGCGCCAAAAAAACAACAATTTTAAGTTTAATACATTTGTATTGTTTACAAATTTATATGAATCCATTTTCCATTTTTGTAATTTTCTATGCTACTGCTTTTCTGATGGAAATGCTAGAAAAGTGGAAATATCCTGGATTTAGTTTTGCTGCTTTATTTATCGTTGTTTTTCTAGTTTTTACTCGCATTACTAAACTCAAGTTTTTAATTTTTTTGCTTTTAACAACAGCATACTTTTTAATCTTTCGCTTTCCTGATGTTGCCAATCACGTCAATCTACTGATTTATCTCAATATAGCTTTAATTGTCGGAGGGATTTATAGCTATTTTATCGATCGCGACTTTTCCGAGCAAGATGAGCGATATTTTGCCATGATGTTACCCATATTGCGATCGGCATTAATTTTAGTATATTTTATAGCTGGATTTCACAAGTTAAACCGAGATTTTTTTAATCCTCAAGTTTCTTGTGCGAGCGTATTTTTTCTGAGAATAGTGTCAGTAATCAAAACTGATTTTTTAAGCTTGCCAATATTGTTCTGGTTGATTTTTATTTTATTGCTTTATTTTTGGCATTTACTTTCTAGTAACTTAAGTATTTTGGGTAAGAATAAATACTTAGATTTTATTTTGTTCATGGCAATTGGACCCTTAGCTTGGGAAATTTTAGTTTTATTTAAAGCTAATACTAGTTTTTTACTATCACTTATTCCCCTATTAGGTTTTTTAACTGCGATTGTAGTTGTAGCTTGGGAAATGTTAGGCGGATTATTATTAGCTGTAGCCAAATTTCAATTACCAATCCTTGTATTTTCTTTGATAATGCACTTTATTTTAGCTCCTATTGGTTTTGTTGACTTTGGAGCTTTAGCTTTAACTTTATTACTAATATTTGTTCCTCAAACTTACTATCAATTACTAATTAATAATATTTACATTAATATCTTTAATCTTAGAATCAATCGAGTTTATCTATATTTTTTACTAAATACTTTAGGAGGAATAATTGCGGGAATTAGTTATCGTATTTATTTCATACCAAATCTAAAAATTATTACGGGTTTTGTGTTTATTATATCTGCAATTATTTTTATTTATCCTTTAATATCAGTTATCTTTTTGCCAGTCGATCGACGTCCAATTTGGCAAGGAGTATCTTTATTTAATTCTAAACTACCCAAACTTATGTTATTTTTTCCTCTTTTATTAGTTATTTTTGGTTCTAGTTCTTATTTGGGTCTAGGTACTGCTGGTAACTTTTCTATGTTTAGTAATTTAAAAACAGAGGAAATAAAGAGTAATCATTTATTACTATCACAGAACCCTTTAAAGATTTTTAATTATCAAGAAGACGCAGTAGAAATTTATGTTGCATTTAAGGAAAAGAATAATAGACGATTTAATATTAATCTTAATAACCGTCCTCTCCAAGGTCATTCTTTACCCTTAGTCGAATTCAAAAAGTTAATTTATAAATGGACAAAAACCAACCAAAAAGTTTCGATGATATTTAAATATAAAGACAAAGTTTATCAAAATAGAGATATTATCAATGACCCTGTCTGGAAAACTCCTCAACAAAACTGGGAAATGAAATTAATGAATTTTCGTCTAATTTCTCCTATGGAACATAATGAATGTAGGTGGTAAATTAAGGTGGTTAATAGGGGCTAGACAATGCCTAGCCCGTACAGTAGTTACTCACCGTTCGCTCAAATTTCTGAGTCATTTATAATAATAATGGCGAAAAGCTTACATCATAAGGTCTTCAGAAGATGTAGTGGAGGTTAAGCCAGAGAAGATTGATAAAATGCGATCGCCTTCTAAGATTCTTCAAATCCCGATCTCTTTGTTGTTTTAGCGAGCGCGAAAATATTTTAAGGCGATCGCTAGAATTGTCCTTCATTCTCCTATCAAACGGCTACGAGCCTTATAAAGAGTGCCTTTAACCTCATTTATTAAGTAACTCAATTTAAAAATAAGCGAACGGTGAGTTGTTAGGTTGCTTTTTACAGACAAGAAAAGGAGAAATTACAGGCATTAGCTTCATTGATTCGACTCCCATAGAGGTATGTTGCCCAAGCCGTAGCCGTTCTCATCGGGTCTTTGAAGGTTTAGTTGGGTGGGGCAAAAATTCTGTTGGTTGGCACTATGGTTTTAAGCTTCACCTCATCATTAACGATCGAGGAGAACTTTTGGCTTTCAAGCTAACTCCAGGAAATACCGATGACCGTAAACCAGTTCCTGATATGACTCAAGACATCATCGGACAACTGTTTGGAGATAGAGGTTATATTTCTCAAGCACTTTTTGAACAGCTTTATGAACAAGGATTACAGCTCATTACTCGACACAAAAAGAACATGAAACAGAAGTTGGTCAAGCTGATGGACAAAATTTTGTTACGCAAACGCTCCTTAATTGAGACGGTTAATGACCAACTAAAAAACATCTCCCAAATCGAACATTCGCTCGCATCGAAGTGTTTGGAACTTCATGGTCAATCTCTTTGCTGGGTTGATTGCATACACTTATTTGCCACAAAAACCTTCCCTTGATTTAGAACCCAAAGGCTTGCCTGCTCTACCCCCTGCCCTTTTTTAATTCCGTCGAACTCACGTTTGGTTAGAAATGTTGGGATTTCAGAGATTTCAAAGAGCCTAAAAATCAAGTTTCTATAATATATAATAGTAAATTTGTTCTGTAAGCCAAGTCATGACTTGGCTTAATTTCACCTGCTTTTGTTACCCAAAATACCCCGTTTTTGAACAACGCCGGATTATGTAAGATATACTCCTTCGTACAAACTGAATAGCACTTCTGTTAAATTCAAATTTGACAAATCATTTGAATTGGAGAAATCGTTAAAAGTTTCACCTATGCCTTGAATAACTTCTCTCTCAAATAATCCCGTTAGTTCAGGAGAGTTTAACAGAGTATCTTCACTTGTTATGCTGGGCGGGAATTCAATTACAGTATCCGATTCTGGAGTAGTGTCAACCGACTCGGAATTTCCTGTAAAATTTTGTAAAGTTCCTGAATTGGCATCGAGTTTTGCTATCCAGCTATCCGCTGCTCCGGCATTAGTTCCGCCTAAAGATCCTTCAGTAATTCCTGTAACATAAAGATTACCTGCATTGTCACTACTGATATCATGAGCGTAATCAAAATCGGGAGTGCCAAACTGTTGAAGCCACTGGCGATCGCCATTACTATTGTATTTAGCTACCCAGGGGTCATAAGAACCTGCATTCTGTCCACCTAAGTCACCGTCGGTGTATCCTGTCAAAAAGATATCCCCATTGGAATCGACCTCGATGTCTCCATATAAAAGACTATCATCCTCCTCCGTACCAAACTGTTGAAGCCATTGGCGATCGCCATTACTATCGTATTTGGCTATCCAGACATCGTAAGAACCAGTGTTATCTCCTGCGAGATCTCCTAGAGTCCATCCTGTAACATAGACATTCCCTTCGCTGTCCGTATCGATGCCCCAGGGAAACTCATAATCTTCCGAGCCAAACTGTTCGATGAATTGTAGTTCGCCATCATTATCGTGCTTGGCTATCCAAACATCATAAAGCCCAGAATTATTTCCTCCTAAATCTCCCAAAGTCCATCCTGTAGAATAAACATTACCCAAACGATCTACAGCTATGTCGTAAGCTTCATCATATTGCCTAGTTCCAAACTCTCTAAACCACTGTCGATTGCCATTACTATCGTATTTAGTAACCCAAGAATCATCGGTTTGAGAGTTTCTTTGTTCTTCGATTGTATATCCTGAAAGATAAACATTCCCATTACGGTCGACATCTATACCAAAAGTCCGATTAATTATTTCTGTGCCAAACTGTTCGTTCCAAATCCGATTACCATCGCGATCGTATTTAGCTACCCAAACATCAGCAACTTCAGCGTTTTTAGTTGCTCCTAAATTGCCTTCAGTATATCCCGCTACATACAAATTACCTCGATTATCGGTGACAATATCGGTAATCCAATCAAAATTGGCACTACCAAACTGTATATTCCAAATTTGGTTGCCGTCACTGTCGTATTTAGTAACTATGGGATCGTAAGCACCAGCATTATTTCCTTCGATCAAGCCAGTAGTCGCTCCAGCTATATAAATATTACCGGCAAGATCTGTAGCGGAACTCGTGGACAAGTCTATTCCAGTAGTACCTAATTGTCGAGCTTCTTCTGGGAAGGATACTGGTGGTGGAGTCGTACCTTCAAACTGAAACAATTCATCTTCTAGACTTATGTCAAAAACTCTAGGTAAAAAAGTAACGAGATCCGATCTAGTTCCCTCTTGCCAAAAGATTGCCGTCCCCAGTTCATTTGTCCCGATGCTCATTTCTTCTAGCGAATAATTTTCGGGACTACCATGTAGCTGAATAATGTCTCGGTTAGGATCTAAGTCGATAATTGTTGCAAATTCATTTAAACCCAAATTAGATGCTTGGCTATCCACATAGTAGGGTTGTTGCCAATCACCGAGAATAAATCTATTTTGCCAATCACGACGGGGTCTGACTTGTTGTTGCTCTAATGGAGGAACTTCTCGATCGCTAATCCAAATGTCAAGTTTCTGTTGACCGTCATTAACAACTCCAGGATTATAAGTTATGATGCTGTCGTTTCCATCGCGAGTATATGCTATTTTACTATCCCAAACTCCTAAAGTATAGTCGCTGCCGGGGGTCCATATTTGAGGTACTAAAGTATTAGCCATCTTAATTTTCTCGGTATATTCTGCGAAGTTGACAATTGATAAGGAGCGATTTAGAAGATTCTATAACTGTCACGTGCTGGGTAGAGCTGAAGACTATAAGCTCCCCGTACCTCTCATGAGCTAAATCGGGATATTAAAATAATCTGTATAGAAAGCAAACTCTTTTCGAATGGTTTCAACCTCTAATCCGAATTGCTGAGTGCTATATTCATGTTTGCCTTGCTTGTTCTGAGGATTATTGGTCAACCAACTTTTTACAGCAGTCTCCATTTCTGGAGAAAAGGTCAGTCCAAAATGGGAGTATATCTTCGTCACCTCTTGGATGGGATTGCTCATGAGGTCACTATATTGCAGGTCGTAGAAACGTTCATCCCCGACTGCAAGCCTTGTATCCAGGGCGGTTCTCAAATTTTTAAGTATTGCCTCAAACCAGATTGTTCCGATCTCCTGGGGATTTGATACATCAGAATAGTTACTGCGTAGAAGATGACTCAAACTACACATCGATGGAATAGCTTGGCATGGATCGCGATGAAGCCAAATAATACCAGCATTGGGAAAAGCATTGAGAAGTGCTTTTAAAAAGATAAGATGCCGAGGTCCTTTCAAGATCCAATGATTAAAGGAATAATGTTGTCCGAGATAAACCAACAAATCTCGATATTTGATATATGATTCCAGATGTCTTGGATAAGCCAACAGCCAATTATAATAAGTAGGAACATGCATCCTGAGATGAAAACTTGGATCGAGTAACTGATACTCAAACAGCCAACTACACTCCTCTATACTCGTTGGTTTAAAATAATGGAGCTTCGATAAAGAGGGAGTAAGCTCATACATCTTTTGAATTATTTGCTCTGATTTGGCAATTTTTTCCTCAGTACGATCTGGATGTGAAGCTGGTACTGGAAACTGTCCATCGCAAAGCCTTATATAGTAGGAATTTAAATCAAGGGCGAGAAGATTATGGAGCAATGTTGTTCCTGTTCGGGGTAAGCCTATGATAAACAAATGCTTCTTTTTTTCGTCATTCTCCGATGTGGGAAAATTTTCTAATTCTCGATCTAGTAACAATTTATTGGTCACAATGCGGGTAAAGTTAGCAATTGTTAACTTTTGTCCTAAACTATTGAGTCGTGCTTCTCTATTGATTGAATCAATCAATATTTCTAATGCTTCTTCAAATTCTGTGTTTCTTTTGGCTGAAACCTTCGATCGTCTCTCAGCCTCTTGAATCAAATGTTCTTTATTTAGTTGTTGGAATTCATTTTGCATAGACTTCACCTCTTCTTCTAAAACTATGTAATTTAAAATTGCTCTTTTGCGCCATTTGGGTGGTCTTGTTCTCTTTTTCTTTGGCAACTCAAAATAAGCTGAATGTTTGTCCTATTCTTCAATTGGATAAAAAACAAATGCCCAGGCAGCAGCAATGGCAAAAAGTCCCGCTACGGGAAAGGCGAGCTGTACTCCCCAAGGTTGTGCTGCGGTTTTCCCCAACATCAACAGGATTCCTGCCAAGAAAACTCCCATGCCTTGACTCATGTTTTGTAATAAGCCTCTAGTGCCAAAAAATATGGCTTCTCGTCTGACTCCAAAATTGCGTTCGTCGCGATCGATTACGTCGGGTAACATGGCATTGGGTAAAATGAGAAAACTTGATGAGCCTAAATTGCTAAATAGAAGCAACAATAACCAAGGAGTTAAAGCTTTTCCGACCAAAAAAGGTAAAATCCCTACGATTAGTAGTCCACAGCCTAACCATAACATCGCCCATTGGAAAGCTTGCTTTTTTCCCCACCGTTTGGCTAGAGGAATCACTACCATAAAACCCATAATCCCACTTCCGAGGATAATACCATTGACTACTGTGCCAAAACTCACTTCTTTGCCTAACAGAGCTACCGCCAAAAATGCAGGACAAGCGGAAACAATACTCATGGCAATTCCTGCCGAGCTAAAACCTGCTACGTAGCTTCTAAAAGACTGATTTTGTAATGCCGACCGCAGCGATGTCCAAAAAGTTGGAGACTCAATCTTAGAGAGAACAATCTCTTCTTTGACAATTAGAGGCATTGACAAAGCAATAAAACCAATGAATCCCAGGGTAAGAGCCATACCTTGAAAGCCATATTTGTCAACTAATAAGGGCGAACCGATACCGCCAATTGACGTCCCTAGCATACCAAAAAATGCCATTAAACTAGAGAGAGTGACTCTTTCTTCGGAGGTCTGAGTCAGAGAAGGCAACCAAGCTAGATAAGAGACTTGATATACAGCGATCGCCAGATTTAACAGGCAGAGTAAGACGCTCGAGTAAACTATATTTTCTATTCTGCTATAGTTCACAGAAGGGGTAAGCAATAAGAAAAAGCTGACTACCAATGGCACTACAGCCATTGCCAAAAAAGGTTTGCGTCTTCCCCAGCGACTCCAATAGCGATCGGAAATATGACCGATAATTGGCTGACTCATTGCCCCACCAAGTCTACTCACCAGCATGGCTATACCAACTAGGGCTGATGGAACTAAGAAGGGCAAATTATTAGGATTAGGAATTCCGGGATCGTAACGATAGATCAGCATTGTCATTACTGCACTATTAATCGACAGTAGACCGAAAAATCCCGTAATATAAGGCAACCATTTTAATAACAGTCGAGGAGTAGACATTACTTTGATTATGGCAATAGTTCAAAAACGATTTATTATATAATTAACTGACAGTTCGCTTATTTTTCACATATAGTGCTTTTTACGTTAGGTGTACTCTACATTTAGCGTAATAATTTTGCTCTATACACGACTTGGAAGGTTTCTAAATTAGAAAAGATTTAGATGATAGGAAAATGTCCAATCCAAGGCAATTATTTCTCTTCCTTTCCCTTGATGTACAGGCGATAAAACTTTTCTGTGTTGTGCCATCAATTCTTGATGATTCCACCCTGCTTCAAATACTGCTTCGTGCATCG
>JASJDJ010000121.1 GCA_030065635.1 Xenococcaceae cyanobacterium MO_188.B32 | reverse complement strand
CTCTTCTACTTTCGGGTCGGAAGAGCAGGGCGTGACACCACGCGGTGTGGCAGTTTCGACTGTCTTGTCAATCGCCCGTATGTAACGCATCATTTGGTGTAGTTACAAGCCACGTCGCCTTGTGCGCGTGGTAATTGACGGGATAGTGAGTATGGTTGTGCCAACTTTGTCAAACTAACAGCAGAGATTAATGCCGATAAACAACATGCGTTTACGCCCCAATCGCTGTGTTTAAGGAAGAAAAAGGTCTAAAAAAACCCTTTATCCAGTGGTCAAAAAGACAGTAACTCAAAAGAAAAAAGAGAAAAAAGACCAAAAAGAAGCCGCTTAAAACAAATATTTAAACTATCTCCATTGTTCTCAGCTTTGTTGACAAACTGAGTCAAATTCTCATGCGCCCCAATATTTAAACTGTACCGTTTAGTATTGCTACTAGGGTGGGAGTTAGTCTAAACTCCAGTCATAATCAATCCAGCCAAAAATCTTGAAACCGTTTAGAAGACAATTCCGTATAGCTGTAGCGACCCAAAATGTGCGATTCGTTTCTAGGTGAATACATAGCCTAGAGTGTTGGTAAAACATAATGAAAGGGTAATGTATTCTATTTGCTTTTTTTTACATTTAAGTTGTGCTATTTTAATATCTTGATTAGTTAACAACTAAAATCTCATCTGAAAATTTGATTTTGTTATTCTAAATCGAAATTTAATACATGAATATAAAAGTTATAAGCTTATTAATTTGGTTGAGATAAATCGACTAAAATGTAATAATTGAGACTTTTTAGATATCCTCTAATCATAGAAAGTATCTTAATAATACTTTTAATTAATGAGATCAATTTTAACAACTAAAAGTAAATCAAAAAGTTAGTAACGATAAAAGGTTAGTTAATTTATGAAGTTAACAAGCACACAAAGTATTCGTGGTAAAGTTTTTTCTGCTGTAGGATGGAAAAAACTCCAGTTCAAAAAGCGAGACTGGGAAAATAAAAATAACTTTGGCAATAGATGTACTATTGAAAAATTAAGCGAACTAACTGGTTTAGCCAAAAATACAGTAATCAAAATAATCAAGCGCAATAAAGGAGTTGATAAAAGAAGCTTAGTTCAATTTTCGATGGCATTCGACTTTGAATTGAGTTCTGATGATTATACTTCACCAAATTCACTTAACAACCCCAATGATAATTGTGCATTCGAAAACCCAAATTGGGAGAAGCAAGCACCTAAAACATCATTATTTCATGGTCGTACGTCAGAATTAGATCTTTTAGAAAAATGGCTGATGGATGATCAATGTAGACTGATTACTCTACAAGGAGTAGTAGGGATTGGGAAAACAGCTTTGTGTGTTGAATTAATCAAGCAGACAGAGCAAAAGTTTGAGCATATTATTTGGCGTTCTTTGAAAAATCCTCCATCACTTGAAAAATTTATAGAAGATTTATTGCAAACTTTGTCAGGCGATTCAACCAGAAAAAGTTGGCAAACATCTAATGTAAGTTTTTCTTTGCTTGAGTTAATCAGTTATTTACGATTACATAGATATTTGCTTGTATTGGATGGCTGGGATGAAATACTAAAAGCAGGTGAAATTTGTGGCATTTATCTAAAAAAATATTGTGCTTATGGCAATTTAATTAGATGTTTAACAGAAACTCCACACAAGAGTTGTTTGCTATTAACAACGCGAGAAAAATCTCAAGAAATTGCATTTATAGAAGGAAAAAACTGTCCAGTTCGAGTTATGACAATAGATAGTTTAAAAGAATCAACAGCCTTAGATTTGCTTTTAGCCTCAGATCTTATCGGAAGCCAAGTAGAGTACTATGAATTAATTAAAAAATGCTTTGGCAATCCTTTACTTTTAAAAATAGCTACTCAGAAAATACGTGATTTCTTTGATTGCCAGATTTTTCTATTTCTTCAGCATGAACATATTGTGGTCAATGATATTATACAGCTTGGTACTTTGCACATAGAGCGTTTATCTAGTCTAGAGCGAGAGATACTGTTTAAACTAATTGCTATTTCTAAACCTGTATCGTTTTCTGAACTCCAGCAAAATATTTCTTTGCTGGTATCATCACACAAGTTGATAGATGTATTAGAGTCTCTCTTGAGAAGATCAATACTAATTAAGCAATTTAGTTTATTTACTGTACATCCAATTATTTATCAGTGTGGAACTAAAACTAATCCGTAAAACACATATAGTTTTTGTATTTAAAAATAATATAAAGATTATTTAAAGTTAAGAAAAATAATTGGGTTTACCATGACTAATATAAAAAGACGCGCTCGTGGTTATATTCTCACTCGCCAGGGCTGGAAAAAGTTTCAAAATGCCAAAACAGACTGGGAATATAGAGAAAAAGATAGTCATAAAATTACACTTGAAGAAATAGGAGAATTAAGCGGATTAGCTACTCCAACAATTCGTAAGATACTGACACGAGAAAAAGGGGTAGATAAAAGCTCTATAAGTACTCTATTTTCATCTTTTAACCTCAATTTAGCTCCTGTTGATTACATCAGACCATATTCTCAGAAAGAGTGGGAATTAAAGCTTGCTAACAAAAAAATTGACTGGGGAGAAGCTATAGATGTATCAACTTTTTATGGGCGTACCGAAGAACTTGAAATCTTAGATAAATGGATCTTAGACGAGAGATGCCGTTTGATTACAATTGTAGGTATGGGAGGAATAGGCAAAACAACCTTATCAGTCAAATTAGCACAGGAAATAAAAGAAGAATTTGATAATATCATCTGGCGATCTCTTAGAGATGCTCCACCAGTAGAAGATCTCTTAACTAATATTGTTCAATTTTTATCGCCACAGAGCAATACTAGTACCGACAGATCAGGAAATATTAACCAAAAGATATCTCAGTTTATTAACTGTTTGCGCTCGTCGCGCTCTTTAGTAATCTTAGACAACGTAGAGTCACTGCTATGTAATGAAAATCGAGCTGGAATTTACCAGGATGAACATTATAAGTATGCAGAACTTTTTCGGCTTATAGGAAAAGCATCACATCAAAGCTGTGTCTTATTGACATCTCGGGAAAAACTAAAGGATTTAACTTTTTTGGAAGGAGAATTATCCTATGTTCGTTCGTTCCAGTTAGAAGGCTTTTCAGTTCAAGAAGGGGAAAAAATTATTATAGAAAAGGGATTCTCTTGCACATTAACTGAGTTGAAAAAGTTAATTGGATACTGTAAAGGGAATCCACTGATCCTAAAAATAGCTGGGACAACCATTAAAGACTTATTTAATGGCAATGTAACTGAATTTTTTCATAATAATATGCCTATTGTTAGTGGTATTGATGAAATTATATCTGAGCATTTTAAACGCTTGCAAGATCTAGAAAAAATGATAGTGTACTGGTTAGCAATTAATCGTGAACCCATGACGCTAAATGAGCTACAAGAAAATATAATCGTTCCCAATATAAGATCTAAACTATTTGATGCTTTGGAATCTCTGTCAAGACGATGTTTAATTGACAAAACATCGTCATTAAGTACTCAAAAGGCTAGTGTTTATTTTACGCTTCAGCCAGTGATAATGAAATATGTGACCAATAAAATTATTGAAGATGTCTATCAGGAAATAGCTGCTCAAAAACCAAATTTACTTAGACAGTATGCTTTAGTTCAAGCAACTGCTAAAGACTATATTGTAGAAGCTCAAAAACGTCTAATAATTCAGCCAATTATTAGAATGCTAAACTCTTCAGGTTGGCAAGAAAGTATTGAAGAATATCTTAACAAGATTATAGTAGCATTGCAACGAGTATATCCTTTACAACTAGGATATACTGCTGGAAATATTCTCAATTTGTTATGTTACTTGAGAATAGATCTTAGCGGCTATGATTTTTCTAACTTATGTATTTGGCAAGCAGATTTGAGAAATATCTATTTACATGATGTAAATTTTCAGAATTCTAATTTCAAGAATTCAACTTTTTCAGAAACATTTACTAGCATTCTATCCGTAGCTTACGCTCCTAGCGATAAAATTATAGCTGCTGGAGAGAGCAATGGTAATATACGTTTATGGAGAATTTATGATAGTCAACCTTTAATGGTTTTAAAAGGACATTCTAATTGGGTAGTGAATCTTAATTTTAGTCCTGATGGTAACAAAATTATTAGTAGCAGTAGTGATAAGACTATAAAACTATGGGATGTCAATACTGGTCAATGTCTTAAAACTTTTTCGCAACATCAAGGTGAAGTTTGGTCTGCTAATTTTAGTTCTAACGAGCAAACAATAATAAGTGGTAGCGATGATAAAACTATAAAACTATGGGATGTCAATACTGGTCAATGTCTCAAAACTTTTTTGGGACATTTGAGCTGGGTAACATCTGTAGCTTTTAGTTCTGATGAGCAAACAATAATAAGTGGCAGTGATGATAAAACTATAAAACTATGGGATGTCAATACTGGTCAATGTCTCAAAACTTTTTTGGGACATAAAGATGGTATTCGATCTGTAGCTTTTAGCCCTGATGAGCAAACAATAATAAGTGGCAGTGATGATAAAACTATAAAACTATGGGATGTCAATACTGGTCAATGTCTCAAAACTTTTTCGGGACATACTAATCGGGTATTTTCTATTGTCTTAAATTCTCAAGGAGATACGTTTGCTAGCGGCTCTCATGATCGCACCATAAAAATATGGGATCTTAATACTGGCAAATGTATCAACACCTTTAAAGGTCATCAAAACTGGATTTTCTCCGTAGATTTCAATTCTAAAGGTACTACTATAGTCAGTGGTAGTAGAGACCAGACAATTAAATTATGGAATCTTAAACAAGGTCAGTGCGTTAAGACAATTAAAGGCTATTCTAATCAAGTTTTGTCAGTCGCTTTTAGTCCAGATAATCAAAAGATAGCTAGTGCAAGTCAAGATCAAGCAATTAAGCTATGGGATTTAGGTAATAATCAATACTATAAAATATTTCGGGGACATCTTAATTGGGTTTATTCAATTAGCTACAGTCCTCAAGGCGATCATTTAATAAGTGGTAGTGGAGACCAGACTGTCAAATTATGGGACGTTAACAGTGGTAAATGCCTAAAGACATTTAGTGGACATAGTGCCGCAGTTAGAACAGTCGCTTTTAGTCCAGAAGGTAGCTTTTTTGCGAGTGCAAGTGAAGATTGTGTAATAAGACTTTGGGACATTAACTCTGGTCGAACTTCTAAAATTTTAGAAGGACATACTGGAGCGGTTTGGTCAATAGCGTTTAGTCCTGATGGAAAAACTCTAGCCAGCGGTTCTTTTGATCGAACAATTAAGCTATGGGATTTAGGTACTGGTAAATGCAAACATACTTTATCGAGACAAACATGGGTGTGGTCGGTAGCATTTCATCCTGATGGAGAAACTCTAGCCAGTTCTAGTACAGGTGGAACTGTAAGATTTTGGAATGCTAGTACTGGCAAACACATTACAAAATTGAATTCATCAACTGGCTGGTTTTTATCTACTGCTTTTAGTAGTGACGGTAAGATGTTTGCAACTAGCACTCAGGATTCCACAATTGAAATTTGGGATACTAATGGCTATAAATTAATCAATAGTTTATCAGGACATGAAAATGGCTATATTTGGACGGTAGCTTTTGATTCTGAAAATAAAATAATTGCTAGCGGGAGTGAAGATGGAACAATCAAACTTTGGAATACTAAAACTGGAAAGTGTATAAACACTTTGAAAGCTAAAAGTTTATATGAAGGAGTAAACATTGAAGAGGCTACTGGGTTACCAGAAACAAGCATGCTATCAGCTAGAGAAGCCATCACCGAAGCAATTAATTTTCCTTGAGGAGTAGTCGGCGTTGAGTTAAACTAAGCCGAAGGGTCACCCCTCCGACTCGTCTGCAAAACTAGACGTGAAACTTTAGCTTCATCCAGCTTCTCAACAAGAGGAGTGCTTGTCATGCACACCTCCATGAACTTGGTCATGGCAATGTTGGTGAAGTAGAGTCAAGTTATTCCATATATGATTATGGCGATCGCCATCCAAATGGTGGACTTCCAGAAGATTACTTGACTCAAAATAAAGTCCACAGTAGGAGCATTGACCCCCTTGTTGCTTCAACAATTGGGCGATATGATACTAAATCCGATTGTCATAGCACACTTATATCTTTAACAGAATTTAACCAATGATAATTAGTTAAATTTCTAATTTCATCTTTCATTTCCCTAAGAACATTGCAACGTTTTACCAATGTTTCTTCAATTTCATCAATTGTCTCAAAATACTCATTAACTAAAGGTTCATCTACTAATGTCCAGAGTCTTTCAGCTGGTTGTAATTCAGGAGAATAAGGAGGCAGAAACTCCAGCTCAATTCCTTCAGGGATTTCGGCTTTTTTACTTCGATGCCATCCTGCATTATCTTCTACTAATAACGCTTTTTTCTTTTGACTAATCCCTGCATCTATTGCAAAGCTTTGATAAACAAGATTTAACCATAAGGTATTTACTCTAGGAATTAAATACCATAAAGTTTCTCCTGTCTTTGGTTTGACAAATCCATAGACATATAGCCATTCATAACGATGGCTTACAACTGCTATCGGTCTTTGCCCAACTTTAGCCCAAACTTTTCTGATAATTGGTTTTAACCCTATTCTATGCTCATCAAAAAACCATAACTCTATCTCGGCTTCTGGATATTTTTCTGATAATTTGGTGATTTTTAAGGGTAAGTTGGACTTAAATATTTCTTGCTCTAATTTATCTCCTTTTCTATGGTTTGGTCTTGGACTCTGCCATGAGTAACTGGACTTTTTTAAGTAATCCCATCCCCTCTGATTCCCAACTTTTTTTATTCCTGTTTCTTTTTCAATCCAACGTGCTACTTTTGTGCCAGTCCAAATTCCTTGATCATTTGGTCTTGACTCTAATTCTTTCCTTAATTTTTGAAGTTGTTCTTCCGTTAAAAGAGGTTTCTTGCCTCCTGATTGTTTTCTTTGCTTATTTTTAAGATTTTTGACTCCTTTTTCCCCTAAGTTATTGTATTTCTTCAGGATTTCTTTGCTATAACTATAATTAATACCTACAGCGATCGCACTATTTTTAAGTGTCCATCCTTGAGATACTTTCCAGAGTAAATGCCATCTTCTTGACTCAACTGCATCCTTACTGCGCAGATAGTTTTGCTTGAGTTCTTCTGAGCTATGATGTTGTTCTAAATAAACTTTTCTTGGCATTGATACAATTTTATAATCTTTCTCATATCATAAGTCTGTTTTAACAATCGGATTTAGTATAAAATCCACTTGGGTTGATTGGCTAAGGCTCTGGCGATCGCCCTTTATTTGGTAATTTTCTTTACCTTTGCCGATTTTCTGAACCTTGAATATCCAAAGAATTAACCTTGCCAAGATTCTGCCAGTTTCTTTGACTTGCTCACAAGAACCTCATCTTTTACGTCTACTTTGAAGAGTGGGATGAGGAATGATTATCCTGAAATTTTCCGTATAAGGGTATTAGGTAGAAAATTTCCCTCTAATAATGAGTTAGGTCAACCAAACCAACCCGCCACTCAAGACCAGGAACAATGGATGAAACTCATTGAACTAATGAGGTTCGGCGAGTTCGACTACAGGCTATCAAGTATTGGCGAGTTGTCGCATAGGAGACGGAATATGAACATTGGATTTCTTCTATGGTACGCACCGGACACCAATTTTAGGCGCGCCGCCAATCGTCATTTACCGGCGCATTTTCCGGACAGGTCAGAGCAAGTCTGGCGCTCAACGCGCTCGTGGCAATCTCGGTTGGCACCCAGCCGCCCCCGCCATAGCGCCTCGGTAAACCGATTGATCCGATATATGGAGTGGAGTTGCGCCCTCTATCGAGCCGTGCAGGAACACGGCATGAGCCAAGCCGCGGCCGGCGCGCTTGTCGAGACCATCATGTCAGACGTTTATCAACCCGTGCCGGCTACTTTTTTCAAACTTTCGCGGCTCCGCAGCGCCAACCGAGAAACCAGGGTCAAATGGCTGTTCGGTATGATGACCCGGAACTTCTTCTCCTCTCCGTTCGTTCATCGGCATCTCCCCTCGGAGACAGGCGTTTCGTTTGACGTCACCCTTTGTCCGCTCGCCGACTACTACAAGGACCAAGGCGTTCCCGAGCTCACCCCGCATGCGATGTGTAACCTGGACTACGTTATGGCGTGCGAATTTGGCATTGAGCTGGTACGTACACAAACCATCGCGGATGGTTCCGAGCATTGCGACTTCAGATGGAAATTCCCGGCATCGGGGGAGGAGGTTACAGTTAGGAATTCCGATTCCCGCGCTCGTTAACCTTGCCTGAGCGCACCATGTCGATCGAGCCACGGCAGACCCGATCGCTCAATCATCTGATTTTTTTTGTAGATTGAGATAGTTGATGCAATCATGAGACGAATATTGTTTGTTGCTTTCATAGGGATATCGATGAGCTTGAGTTGTCCGGTATGGTCCTATGATCGAGAAATGGCAAAGAGCTACGCAGAGTTATTTTCTCCTGTAGCTGGCGCAGAAGCTGGTAAAGCTCTACATCTGATGAAGCCAGCTGATTTCGTCAACGCTCTCAAAGCAGGTCAAGATTTTGTAGTAATAGATATCAGGACACCTGCTGAGACTGACATTTTTACAGTAGCCTTGCCCAATCACCTTGTCATTCCTGCCAATGAACTTTTTCAACCAGAAAATCTAGATCACATTCCCACTGATAAAACTGTTGTTATTATCTGTTCATCTGGCTCAAGAGCAATAGCTGTGGGCACTGCACTTCGTCATATTGGCTTAGAAAATATCTATATATTGAAAGGAGGTTTTAAGGATTTGAGTAGTTATCTAGGACCTTCTGAAGCCAACTAAAACATTGTTATATCAGATTGAATTGACAGATATTGCATGAACCTTCTATTTACGCCTAGACATAGCTGACAATTATCCAAAGATATGGCTCACCCATGAGTGCGGCCTGACGACGTTTATGATCTGGAGCAGTCATTCCCACAAAACGGTAGATATATAGCAAGTGAAGGATTGTAATAGCCTTTTTCTATACACCAGAGGTGTGGGATTTATAGCCTCCACACACAATAAAGAAGCAACTAATTGTAATACAAAGGAGAATGAGAATGTTCTTAATTGATTACGTGACCCCGAAAAACGCAGAAGGTGAAATTGCAGAAGTCTACAGCCTTTTTCCAAAACAAATCGGCCCTGTTGGATTCATCCAGTTACTGACGGCAAGCCCTGGTGTGTTTAATGTCCAGCGTACCCTCATGGATTATATGTTCAACAAAAGTAACATCAACTATGATGTCTTGAGCGCAATTCGATTTCTGGCGGCCTCGCTCAACAACCATCCAATGTGTATCAACTTCAATTCCGCGTTGCTTAAGGCAGCAGGAGTGACAGACGACGAGTTGGCCTCAGTGGTCAACGATCCCTTGCAGGGGGCTCCTTTTGAGTTGAAAGACCGAATGCTTCTTGCGTTCGTCAAAAAGGGACTGATCGACCCGTCATCCATCACACGCGAAGACTTTGACGAACTCATTACGGCTGGCTGGACGGAAAAAGACGCCCTGGACGCTATGTATCTCGGATGTTACATGGCCATCCCCGGGAAATTGAGGGCCATTTTTTCCAAGAAATAAGAGAAACTTGCCCCACATGTTATTCCTGGACGGGGTGTATGTTGACCGTCCCGATGGGGTAGTCCTGTTCCGCTGAACATGTCAAGTTCGCCCCACTGACATCAATCCCGTCTAGAGTGGGCGAATCTAAAGGTTCGGGGAGAGACCGACAGGCTCCTAGCATTTGCTTCTGCTCAGAACTATGACTGTTTCTTCCACTGGTGAACCAGAGCGTTAGGTGTCTGAATTACTGCAACGGCTCAAACGAGTGTTCAATCTATGCTTGAGTGAGAATAAGAAAATTGCATTATAAATTAAAATTAATTACAAGGAGGACAAAATGAACCAATCTGAAGTTGAGAGGCCATTACTACTTTCCTTACTTAAAGTGGTCATTTTGACAGTACCTGTTTGGGCATGCTTTCGTCTCTTAATTCCTATATTTGCGATAACCTTTCCTGATGCTATGGGAAGCCAGTTATCATATACCTGGGCATATGATAAGTTCGAGCTTGTGGCAATTCTTTATTTTACAAGCTATACATTTATTTTCTCTTACATATTTAAGGTAATTGAGAAAAATCTCCCAGGTAGTAAAATTCAAAAAGGTTTGTTGTATGGTGCTGTACTTGGCGCAATCTGGTATGTCGGTTTAATTGAAGTATCTATTCATTTTTATGCACCCTTAGATTTTGAAGCTATTTCTGCCTTTGGTGATGTAATACCTATGTTGATATTTGGACTATTATGTGGACTTTTCCTGGGAACTGACAATATTAAAGAGCCAGAGATTCAACAAGAGAACAGTAAGTGGCGAATTATTAATTTTTTATCGCTTTTCATTTTTATTTTCCCTGGATTAGTATTTCGTAGTCTTTTGGGGCTTGTATTTACTGAACCGAAGTCTGTAGCTGCAATGATGCTGCTTATTCCTTTTAGTATTAGTCAATATATTTATACTATTGTAGTGTTTTTAACTATAGGAATTTTATATTATTTTATTGCGCCAGCCATACCTGGAGATTCAATACTCAAGAAAAATACTTATTTCTCATTTGCTGTTTTTGGGGTTCATTGGCTTGTCTTTCAGGGATTTTTTCTGGTTTTTTACAGTGGTGTATTTACTTACGGAATTTCTCTTACTCTAATTGATTCAGTCGCCATCTTTTTATCTGCCAATATCTATTCTCGGTTAATAAAGAATAGTAGGGTGTCAAACTATGTTTAGTATTAGGAGTTAATCCTAATTCGACATTTTGTACAAGCTTATGGAGTTGTCCCGATGCAATCACTTTCTGAGAACGCGACCTCGGCTGCCGAAGAACGGCTTAGACTTTGCTATTCTGGTCAAAATTGCGATTGGGAGCAATTCTACAAGCCCAAACAGCAGATGCTCAACTTCGCGACGCGATACCATCTCGTCTATCCAGCGTTGGCATACTTCCTTACTATTAAGCACGACCCAGGTCGCAAGGAAAGGATTCGGCCATTGCTTGACACAATTTATCGTGGCCTTCTCGAACCGCGATGTTGGAGCTATTGGCATACTGAACTCAACGAGACCACGTGGCCGCTGCAAGAAAGAAACCTCACCTATGCCGGACGATTAGCAACGTTCACCGGCCTCTATATTGACGCATTTGACGAGCCTCCGGCAGAGCGCATTGAACTGGATGGGCGCACGACAACCTACCGTGAATTATCTCACAGTCTCTGGGAACAGATGACCAGTTCTCCAAGTTGTGGCGTAAGTTGCTACAATCACCAGTCGATGTTGATGTGTAATGCACACATGCTGCTCAATAACGTCCTCCATGACCGTCTGTTTGGCACCAGTTTCGGATCGGCCAATGCGCCTTGGCTCAAAACCGTCCAAGATCATCTCATACGAAGCAATGAGAGCGGGCCGCTCTTTTTTTTCGGAACTAAACCGGACAGTCCGGAACCTGTTGAACAAATGTGTTCAGTTGGTGCCGACTTCTGGGCCTTGTTTTTGATGAGCGCTATTGTACCTGAACGCGTAGTGGAATGGTTTCGGCGTGCGCAGCGCAATATTGTTCACGAAGGTGAATCCGCGCATGTGCGGGTTGCTGATTGGGAGGCTCAGCAAGAATTCTCCTCGGATGAATTAGCATCAGCGTGGGCCTTCTGCCTGGCAAAAGAAGTGGGGGAACTGGAGCTGGCCGCCTGCTTGCAGAGATATCTCCAACCACTCGTTCTGGAGGGTTTTGAGCTCGATCCGTATGTTTCTGGTTTATGCTTGTTAGGTGATAGATTGGAGCCAGGAGCCTTTCGCCGATTGATCGACAATGGGATTGCCGACCGCTAGAGGATTTGATTTGGTATCGGCCGCTGACAATTGATTGCCCCCGCTCGGCTGTCGTCGCTGCGCCGTATCCATCAAGGTGATGAGCCACGTCCAGCTCCGTGGGCGACGGGTGATTTCGGTCATTTTCGCCAGTCATTTGCTGAATCGCGTCGTGGGCCCTTCGCGTACTTGAAGTCTTGAATTCTCATTCGCCATCGCTGGGGTTTTTAGGAAAGTCAAGCATTAACCGCGATCGCCATCATCGAGTTATCGAGTCTGGTCCTTATCGCATTGTCCGTCATCCAGGCTACATAGCTACAATACTGGGTTTAGTGCTAGCTACTTCTTTACTTCTGGGCTCGTGGTGGGCGTTTATTCCACACGACTTGGCAATTTTGATTCTTGGATAACGAGAAATGGTCGTTTTAGCCGCGATCGCGATCTCTGAAAATCCTATTCTTTCGTTATTGACCACTGAATTTTGCCAAGTCGTGTATTCCAGCCATTCTGGCAACTGCATGCTTGCTCCTCCGCACCGCTCTAGAGGATCGAACCCTACGGCAAGAACTCACGGGATATGAAGCTTATACGAGAAAAGTGCATTACCGACTGCTACCAGGTCTCTGGTAGGCGCTCGCTGCCGCTCTACACAGGTACAGCGATCGCGTTAGTTAATGAGTGCAGTATAAAATAATTATCAAAGCCATAGTAATGTAAATTACAAATTAATATTCTGCATACCATGGCTTAAGGATAATTTAATAACTTCTCTTTTACCTTCATGGTCTAGATCGTTCTACTGCTTAGCAATACTCCTTCACAGCTTCCTCAGATTTCTTTCTTAACTTTATGATGAAGGTAACTAGGCCTGCTGACATTCTAGTAACACAATAATCTACAATCTACATCAACGCCATGACGACTGTTAAGCACCCGAACGCTCAACTCCGAGAACTTGCATCCAACTATCGCCACCTAAAAGGCGAACATCGGCGTGAGGGCGAGCAAGGGAGTCGGCGTCGGCATCTGGAGAGACAGATGGAAGAACTGGAACAGAAATTCGAGACGCTGCTCGCCCGATGGGTGCCCGACAAAGAAAGCCAAACTATCTGGCAGAATTACTTACACAGCGGCGGTTCGGTACCAGAAGACGATCTGGGACTGGTAGCACCTGTATTTCTGGGTCGCTCGCAGTTGAACTCGCTTGTGGAGGTACGGGAGAGTGACCAGGGGGACTATGAGGTGCTCGTGGACGGCACTCAGGTGCAACGGTTACCACGCACTTTCAGTTTTGGAGACTCACCCTACAGAACGGTTAGCCTTGTTAATCAAGAATGGACCGAAATTAGTCGGGCCAGCGAGCCCGCTCTGCAAGTGCTGAAGCACTACGTGGAGTTTTCCACGGGGGAACCGCCTTGGCAGTGGGCCAGGATGCTGTGCGCCGATGGACTCATTTACTTTAACTTCGGACTAACATCGCGTGGACGCCGCGTGCTGAGTCAACAAGGCCAATAAGCGAATTATCATTTCAAAGATATGTTAGAAGCGAAGCTCGGAAAAGATGAAGTTCGTCAAATCTATCGCAAATTGGCCGCTGGCTATGACATTTGGGATAATCTGACCGACCCGTGATTACCACAAGTGTCATCCTGGGGAATTTGTAGAACGCTTTTTCCTAAACACAGCGTTTGAGCAGATGTACGGAGACCTGGTCTATATCTCATCTGCAACGGCATCTACATCTACGGCATAAGAGAGTAGCTAGAAATGTTTTTTTTGAACAGTTACAGAGAGGGAGGATAGTGATATGGAGCTCATGGAAGCCATTTATAATCGTCGCTCGGTGCGTGCCTATACTGACCAACCCGTTGATAAGGTAACAGTTAATAAGTTGTTACAAGCAGCAGTCCAAGCCCCAAGTGCCATGAATATGCAACCCTGGGCATTTGTTGTGATTCAGGGCACGGATGTGCTAGAGCAGTTTTCCGCTCGAGTTAAGGCCTATTTGTTGGAGATAGAGGATACTCATTCACCCCTCTATAAATATCGCGAGATCTTGTTAAACCCTGATTTCAAAATTTCCAACATATTTTATAGGGCCAATACCCTGATTGCGATCTGCTCCAAGCCAACGGGACCGCATGCAGCTGAGGATTGCTGCCTGGCAGCACAGAATCTAATGCTGGCGGCCTGCGCTCTAGGCTTGGGAACCTGTCCAATCGGGCTAGCTCGACCCTGGATGAATCAGCCGGAGGTTAAGCAGGAGTTGGGGATACCTCCTGAATATACGCCAGTTTTCCCGCTCGTCGTGGGGGTTCCCCAAGGTGAGATGTCGCCAGTCCCCAGAAATGAACCAGAAATTGTGTCATGGATGTGAGGACAGGCCTATATCACCTAGAGCAACATCAGTGGCGAACGGTGGCGATCGCATTGCGAGTCGAGGTAACTATGCATAAAATCTTGAAAAAGTTGTCGGGAGGGGATCGGCGCTCTATTGGGAGAGCGGATGAAGTAGTAGCTGATGTCTGTGATGATCCCACCCTATTTGACGAAGTGTTCGGTGGCACTCGACTCTCTACTTTTTGGATCTTAGTGAGTTGAGTTCGTTCAAGTAGGGCAGAGTTCAAACAAGCTTGACTTTTTTCTCTAACCATAGGAATCTTAGGCATATTTTTGTTTTCTGGCATAAGCTTGATGATTCCCCAGACGCCACTACCCCATATCCGAGAATACGTTAGCGACCTCAACGCAGCACTTGGGGAGCAAGGTCATAAGCCTCTGAGCCGAATTCAGTCCGAATTTCTGATGTTTGTACTGCTGGGGATGTTACTCACCCAGTCCCTTTGCTGGGCCAGACTAGAACGTGTTAGTGGAGGGCGTTACCAGGATGGAACTCTGAGTAAGATGTTTTATTATGGTCTCAAGTGCTGGGACTATCTACTTACTGCCAGTGCTCTCATCGTCATGAGGCGATTCAAGATTACTTCAGGAGTCCTGGTTGTGGATGATACCGATAGAGGTCGCTCCAAGAACACGACAAAAATATGGGGCACTCATAAGACGGTGCTCAAAGGCACAGGGGGATTTCACCAGGCACAGAATATTGTACTTCTGATGCTGGTAACACCAGAAATCACCATACCTGTGGGAGCGCAGTTTTATCGACCAGATCCTGTGCTCAGAGAATGGAACAAACAGGAAAAGAAGCTCATCAAAAAAGGTGTAAAGAAGAAAGACAGACCTGCCAAACCAGCACGACAAGAGGACTATCCTACTCGTGGAGAACTGGCAGTTTCACTGCTAGAGCAGTTCAAGCTGGATTATCCGCGACTGGTAATTAAACACCAGTTTCAACTTTTAGTACGCCAACTGTCACATTGTCGATACTATCTTTCCCGTACAAACGCAGATAATTCCAGTCGCTAGTGATTAAATATCCTTCCACAAATAGCGTGCTACCGAAAGTAAACATCCCACTGACGCTAACTCTGCGTCCTGATATTTCTGTTGTAATTGGCTCGCCGCGATCGAATGTTTCCGCAATTGGTCCTAAATCCGGTCTAACTTGACGATCTACTAGTACTTTATCTGGGAGTTTGATTTGTTCTAGCTGTCGGTTAACATCGGGTAAATTTAGAACCAGATGAGCTGGATTGAAAGCGAGAATAGCAACATTAGTTACTTTTTTATTCCAAGGATTAATCCATCCAGCATGGGAATAATAGAAAGGGCTAGCTGAGTCAACACCTTCTACAGCAGCAGCTTGATATAAATGGCGACGAGAAAAAGTTTGACCGTCATCAAGGAATTTAGCTCGCGAACTAACTAAATACAAATCTCCATTGAGATGTTCGTGAAGGCGTGTAACACCCCCAAAGACACTGTTATAAAAACCAAGCTGCATGAAGATCAAAATATCTGCAAAGGCAATTCCTGACAAAGCAACAATCATGCGGACTTTTTGATGAGACAGTTGCGCCCAACCTAGAGGAGGTTCTTTGGAGAATTTTTTTAGAAGGGTTTTTAGAAGCATGGTTGGTGGTTAGTGGCGAGTAAGGAGTAAGACACTGCCTTGCCCGTACAGTGATTAATGGGTACGAAAAAGCTATGTGACCAAAACCAAACTAAAATACATCTGCGGGGTCGGCAGATTGAAGTTTTCGCATAGCGATCGCGCCAGCAGCAATACACATGGAAACTGTGAGGCTAAAAACTCTCAGAGCTACATCGGGTCGTATCGCTAT
The DNA here is from genome assembly GCA_030065635.1 of Xenococcaceae cyanobacterium MO_188.B32. Classification (GTDB taxonomy): domain Bacteria; phylum Cyanobacteriota; class Cyanobacteriia; order Cyanobacteriales; family Xenococcaceae; genus JASJDJ01. The sequence goes on along the minus strand of JASJDJ010000121.1, from coordinate 1,897 downwards.
GGGAATCCGTATCAAAGACCCCAGTAGGGCATATATGCCAATTGAACCGATAAATCCTGGAATAAACCCCAAGACAGCAAGAATTATTGCTTCTTGAAAAACAACGCCCAACAGATTCCTATCCGAGTAACCCATGGCTTTGAGAGTGGCGTATTCTGCTAGATGATCGTTAACATCCGAATGTAATACTTCATAGACAATCACCACCCCAGTAGCAAATCCCATCACAACCCCAAAGTCGAATATGATGCCACCAGGATGTTCAGCCCAGTAATCTTCTTCGAATTTTATAAATTCTTGATGGGTCATCACTTCAATATCGTTTGGTAAATAAGTCTGGACATTCCTCTTTACCGTTGCCAAATCTGCACCAGGCTGGAGGGTGAGAACGCCCACTTTCAGATTATCGATGCTGTCTGAGCCAAATAGACGCAGGTAATTCCAATCGCTAGTAATAATGTGTCCATCTATAAAAATACTGCTGCCCAGGGTAAAGATGCCACCTACCTTAATTCTACGCCCCGATATCTCAGTAGTAATAGTTTTTCCCTGATTCAAAGATTCGGGTACAGAACCCAATTTAGACTGGGAGAGACTGTCAAACAGGACTGTATTGGGCAGTTTAATTTGCTCTAGCCCTTGGTTAACTTCTGGCAGATCGATTACTGGACGGGCGGGATCGAAAGCGATGACGGCTACACTGTATATTTTATTTTCCCAAGGATTAACCCAGTCACCAAAAGAAAAGTACAAAGGGTTAGCCGATGCCACTCCATTTATAGCACTAGCCTGGTGTAAATGACGGCGGGAAAAAGTCTGACTGTCGAGGAGAGATTCAGCGCGGTTGCTGACTAAAAATAAGTCTCCGCGCAGTTGCTTGTGCAGGTTGCTAAAACCATCATAGAAGGCCATTTTGAATCCCAGCATGGTAAAAATCATAATATCGGCAAAGGCGATAGCGATTAGAGCCACCAACAGGCGGACTTTTTTATGACTTAGTTGCGCCCAGCCCAAAGGAGGTTCTTTGGTAAATTTTGTCAGTAGAGTTTTAAGAGACATAAACTTTTTTGACTAACATTAAAATGGCATTGAAGCAACGTCCAAGATAATTTTTCCTTGTATTTTTGAATCTTCAATTAATTCATGGGCTTGTCTGGCTTCTGATAATGGTAAACGTTTGGAAATAATTGGTTCGATTTTTCTCTGTTTGAGCAACTTGAATAAGTTGGTTAAATCATCAGAAAACCAAGCTGGCTGTCTCTTACGTAAGTTTTCGATAGAGTAAAATGCTGTTGAACGACCATTGGGCAACATATTCCACAGCTTGAGCCTTAGAAAATCAAGTGGAATACTTCCACCCTTACCCATTACAGAGTTGTAAAAACCGTAAGAGACAAGAATGCCCTGTTGTCGAAGTACGCTAAACGAACGTTTTAGATTTTCTCCTCCTATGAAATCAAAGGATGCATCTACACCATCTCTGGTTAAAGCCAAGATTTGCTCTACAAAGTCTTCGGTACGATAGTCAATGGGATTCGCTCCTAAACTGGAAACTAATTGGTGTTTTGATTGAGAGGCAGTGCCATAGATTTTTAGTTCTAGTAAATTGCCCAATTGAATCATCGCTGTGCCAACTGCCCCTCCTGCACCATGAATTAAAATCTGTTGACCTTTTTCGACTTTTGCTATCCTGTGCAACATTTGATAGGCAGTAACATAAGAAAGAACAAGGCTGACACCCGCTTTTCTCACAAAATCGGCGATCGCTAAAGCTAAAAGCCCGATCCGATCTAGGTTTGAGAGGAGCGATCGCCTTAAGGAGAAAAAGACAGTCTGTGGTGAGAATTAAGTTATTAAAATAATCTCCATCATATTAAGTCAATGATTCCCAGTTATT
>JASJDJ010000120.1 GCA_030065635.1 Xenococcaceae cyanobacterium MO_188.B32 | reverse complement strand
GGCAGAAACTCTCACAACACACTGTCGCGTTCCAGCCGGAGCGAACACCAGGTTCAAACCTTGATGCGGTAGGCTTTTTAGCAGAGCGCGATCGCCTTTGGGGTGAGAAATGCGGGATTTGCAGCTTACAAAGCTAGTTTAGGGTTTGTTTGGGCTTGATTTTTGTTTGAGTACCGTTAATCGACTCTATCCTTTAAGAGGAAAAACGAGAGCGATTGTAGCCGTGGCTCGCAAACTAATTGGTAGAATTAGAGCTGCCTTTAAACAGGGAAGATCAAACCCTGCTCGGATACTCAAGTAATAACCTTGGTTCGACTGCCATCCATTTGCGTCACTAGTTAATTGTAATAGCCCAGAATTAAAAACTTAAACTTGCTCAAAGAAGTATCGACAGATTGTACCGTTGTGACCGCGTTTTTTTTCAGGTGAGCAGTTTGCTGATATGAAATACTTTTAAGTTTGCTACAGATGAAAAGCGGAGGAAGCGGAGAAGGCAGAGGAAATAATGTGTAGAGTTAATTTTTGTATTTCATATTACCCGCAATTGCATTTCTGCTACTTTAACCAGGGAGTTTGAATCAATATCGGTTTACTTTCTGAATCCTGACATTTATCCTTAATTTTTGATTTCTGGCAATGGCTGTTGGATTATGTCACTTGCTTTTTGGAAATCTCCCATTGCCCCGTCAAAATCTTGTAACTGAAGACGAATATTACCTCGATTGTAATAAGCATCGATTAAGTTAGGACTAATTTTTAAAGCCTGAGTATAATCAGCGATCGCACCTTCATAGTCTTTTAAATGAGACTTTACATTAGCTCGGTGGTAATAAGCATTTGCATGATTAGGCTCGATCTGGACCACTTTGGTGTAGTCAGCAAGCGCGCCTTGATAATCTTTACTCCGCAGACGAATATTAGCTCTACTCAAGTAAATATCTGCGCTATTTGGTTTAATCTGCAAAGCACGATTATAGTCAGCGATCGCTTTCGTATAATCTTGTAAGTAAGCATAGTTTAAACCACGATTGAGATAGGCTTGAGTCCATTTTGGGTTAATTTGCAGAACGCGATCGTAGTCTTTAATAGCATTTTCATAATCTCCTAACTGACTATAAGCTAGTCCCCGATGATAATAGATAGAAGCAGGAGCGGGTTTTCCTTGAGGATGAAGGCGTAGGGCTTCGGTGAAATCTTTAACGGCTCCATTAAAATTTTCCAAACGATTGTAGATTAACCCTCGATGAGAATAAACTTCTGCATATTTAGGATTAATTTGCAAAGCTTGATTATAATCGGTAAAAGCACCTTGGTAATCTTCTAATTGAGTACGGGTAATTCCCCGACTAAGATAAGCTGGAGCTAAATCTGGTTTAATTTCTAGGGCTCGATCGAAATCTTTAAGTGCTTCTTGATATTTTTTTAAACGAGTAAGAGCTAAACCGCGATTTAAATGGGCTTCTGCGGAACGAGGGTTTTGCTCTAAAACTTTAGTAAAATCGGCGATCGCACCTTGGTAGTTTCTCGATTGAATTCGTTTAATTCCTCTGGAAAAATAGACTTCAGAGTCTCGATCTGATTGGGCAGTAATTAGCTGTTTGGTTGCGGATATTGCTATCTGAGAATTTGCTTCTACCACGAGCATGGACAAAAGCAAGATGGTTATTAAAGAAAGGCTACCAATATTTTTGCTTTTCATAACACTCTAACTCCACAAACTCTAGAATCAAAATTAAATAAAGGCAATCTTAAATAAAGTAATAAATCTATTTTTTTAAGAATCTTTTTTTATCAACTATCTATTTAATCGATATAGATTATAACAATTGGAAAAAGTTATATATAAATCAATACTTCTCTAATAAGTAGGTAGGCATAAATAGATATAAAACAGAATCACCACTCTCTCTCCTACCAACCACTGTACGGGCGAACGGTGAGACAGTTACGTTGCGAAGGTATCCTCCGTTGAGTAAAGCGCGAAAGTGCGGTCTTGGGGGTCTCCCCCATGAGCAACTTTCGTAAGAACTGTCGAACCCGAAGAGCCGTTCGTCCCTACTAACAACTAATCACTAATCCTCTCTACCATTTTTTACTTAATTTCACCCACCTAATTAACATCATTTTGATTAGACAATAGAAGCTAAGCCCAATTCTTTGCCACTATAATCTCGAAGCTAAAATCGTTTACCAAGATGGCATCAAAAGATTTATAACATTGTAAACACCACGCTTTAAACTCTTGAATTGCTTTATTAAAGTCTGCTTCCGAAACCAACCAACACAAACCAAAAGCCCTAGACTGATAAGCACTAAATAGTTCTCCTACCGACTGAGATTGTTGCCATCGCACCGCAGTAATCTTTTCTACGGTGGCTTCTCGATCTTTTAATTCTTGTTGTAGTTCTTCGCCAAAAGGAATAAATTTGTCCTCTCTCTGAGATTTCGAGCGAGATGGATATTGATTTACGATTTCGGTGAATGCCTCCCAAATTTCTTTTTGCTGGGCAGACAATAGGTTTTCACAAGCCAGATAAATACCATTTGATTTTAGTACTCGCTGAATTTCTGATAATCCCTTTAAAGGATCGCTAAGACAGTGAAGCATATGAGTAGTAAGAACAACATCAAAAGAACTATCGTTGAAGGGTAGATTGGCAGCATCTCCCTGAATTAAAGTTAAATTATCGGGAATTGGCGAAAATTTACCCCTTAATTCGTTCATCATTTCTTGAGAGATATCAATTCCCGTATAAGAATAACCTCTTTGAATAATAGGAAATCCTGTTCTGCCAGTACCGATACCTGGTTCGAGAAATTTTGTCTCTGGTGTTGCCTCTACTATTTGCAGAATGCGATCGCCAAGTTGTTCTGATACGTATTTAGGTAAAGGTCTAGTTGCATCATACAAGTGGGCAATACGACTATAGTAACTATCCATAACAGACCAATCAATAGACATAAATTTAGTTCGGAGTTCGGAGTTCGGAGTTCTTAGTGATGATGGCAAGAGAAAAAGGTATCTATAAACGTTTACCTGCAAATCTTTGGAAATCCGAAGCTGAGATTATGAAACAGAAAGTTTAAAATTTGGGGTTTAAAATTTAGGTGCGATTGCTTTTATTTTCACTAATTAATTATTAGCTCTCAACTTTTACCTTTTAGCTTGACTCAATCAAGGTTTATAGGACTTATGCAAGAGGTCTACTATACCCAATCTTCAACCGTTAATGCCCAACGTTCATGATCGCGCCATTCTCCGTTGATTTTTAGGTATCTACGAGAAAAGCCCTCTTTCGTAAAACCCAATCGCTTTACTAAATTGATTGAAGCAATGTTGTCTGGCTGGATATTGGCTTCAACTCGATGTAAACCAAGAGTCTTAAAAGCGTAATCGATCGCTAAACTTACCCCTTCTGACATCAATCCCCGATCTGCAAAATCTACATCAACGTAATAACGACGATCGCTTTTTAGTTACTTTAATAATTTTGTTCGCCTCTTTGCGTAAAACTAAGATATAGATAGATCACTGAAAAAATAAAAACAAGAATGCAAATTCGAGCAACGAAGACATCACTATTAGATTGGACTGGCGATGTTCTCGCCCTGGGTATTTTTGAAGATGAAACAGAGTTAACGGGAGATTTAGCTCAGTTAAACGAAAAATTATCAGGTACGATTAGTGAGTTAATCGAAGAAGAAGAATTTAAAGGAAAAACAGGTAGTAAAGCCACAACTCGCATAGGTAGTAAAAGCCCTGTTCGTAAACTTATCCTAGTGGGATTGGGTAAAGCAGACGATTTCAAGTTAAACAGTTATCGGACTACAGCAGCAGCGATCGCTCGTGCAGCCAAAAAAGATAAAACCCTTGGTATTAGTTTGCCTGTAACTAAAGAAGAACCAGCAGTAGTTGCTCAAGCAATTACAGAAGGTATTCTACTTGCTTTACATCAAGATAATCGTTTTAAATCCGATCCAGAAGAAAAAGAACCCAAACTAGAAACTATCGATCTATTGGGCTTAGATAGTCAAGAGCAGGCGATCGCTAATAGTGAAAAAATTGTCTCTGGGGTAATTCTGGCACGGGAATTAGTTAATGCTCCTGCCAATGAAGTTACCCCTGTCACTATGGCAGAAACTGCCCAGGAAATTGCTTCTGAGTACGGTTTGGCCATAGAAATTTTAGAAAAAGAAGACTGCGAACAGTTTGAACAAGGAATGGGGGCATACTTAGGAGTAGCCCAAGCCTCCGATTTACCACCTAAATTTATTCACCTTACTTATAAACCAGAAGGTACGCCAAAGCGCAAAGTAGCTATCGTTGGTAAAAGCCTCACTTTTGATTCTGGCGGACTAAATTTAAAAGTGGGTGGTAGTGGCATAGAAACCATGAAAATGGATATGGGTGGTGGTGCAGCTACTCTCGGTGCAGCCAAAACGATCGCTCAACTCAAACCAGATGTGGAAGTCCATTTTATCTGTGCAGCCACTGAAAATATGATTAGCGGTAAGGCTATGCACCCAGGAGATATTCTTAAAGCCTCGAATGGTAAAACCATCGAAGTTAATAATACCGATGCAGAAGGCAGACTTACCCTAGCTGATGCCTTAGTTTTTGCCGAAAAATTAGAATTAGACGCGATCGTCGATTTAGCAACTCTTACAGGAGCTTGTGTTGTTGCCTTAGGTAACGATATGGCTGGTTTATGGAGTACAGAAGATACTCTTACTACTCAGCTTAAAACCGCAGCAGAATTAGCTGGAGAAAAATTCTGGCAAATGCCCATGGAAGACAAATATTTTGAAGGGCTAAAATCCAAGATCGCCGATATGAAAAATACTGGTCCTCGCGCTGGTGGTTCGATTACGGCTGCTCTTTTCCTCAAGCAATTTGTCAAGGATACTCCTTGGATACATTTAGATATTGCTGGCCCGGTTTGGTCAGATAAACCTAATGGTATCAATAATTCGGGCGCAACTGGTTTTCCTGTGCGTACTCTAGTTAACTGGGTTTTGGCAGATTAACCTGTAGGGGACGGGGCTTACAAGCATTTGAGGTCTCCTCAAATGACAGCCCCTCTGCTTCGCGAACCGCCCCTACCCAAATTGATGTTTATTTATTCCCGTTCGATAATTCCGCCACCTAAAACTATTTCTCCTTGATACAATACTGCTGCTTGACCAGGAGTAATACCAAATTGTGGTTCATCGAAGACCAATTTAACGCGGGAATTTTCTAGAGGAATTACGTTAACTGGTACGGGACGAGAACGATAACGGACTTGTACTAGACAACGAATAGGTGTGTTGGTTTCGGCAATAGAAACCCAATTAATTCTCCCTACTGTACATTCACTACGACCGCCAGCAGTTTTATTTCCTACCACTACTCTATTCATGACAGGATCGATTTTAACTACATAAAGAGGTTCTGCTGCTGCAATACCCAAACCCTTTCTTTGTCCGATAGTGTAATGATGAATTCCCGTATGTTTGCCTAAAACTTTGCCTTCGAGATCGATAATATCCCCTTCTTTTTGATTAATATATCGATCGAGGAATTTTTGCATCGAACCGTGGGCTTCAATCAAGCATAAATCCTGACTTTCTGGTTTATCGGCAGTTTTTAAGCCCAATTCGGCAGCAATGTGTCTAGTTTCTGATTTAGTTTGATTACCCAGAGGAAAAACTGTTCCTGCTAGTAAATCTTGAGTTAAATCATAGAGGAAATAAGATTGGTCTTTTTTGGGGTCTACTGCCCGCAATAATTGATAGCGATCGCTCTTTTCATCATACTCAATCCGTGCATAATGACCAGTAGCAATTTTATCAATGCCCAATTCTTCCTTGGCATATTGCAACATCGGACCGAATTTTACCGCCCGATTACACTGAGAACAGGGTAAAGGAGTAACCCCCGACTCGTAACCAGTTACTAAATAATCGATAATGTACTTTTGAAACAGTTCTCGCGTGTCAACTATCTGATGGGGGATATTTAATTGTTCGCAAATTCTGGCTGCATCGACCATTCCTTCAGAACAGCATTGACCTTTACCCTTCATTAACCAGAGGGTAAGACCAACTACTTCGTATCCTTGATGATGTAAGATGGCAGCAGCAACAGAACTATCTACGCCACCAGATAAGCCGACTACGACTTTAGACATGGAACTAAAATGAATGTATGAACTTCTAAAAAATATGGGTACTGTTTTATAGTAGTTTGACTGCAATTATTATGACAACTAAACCACTATTTCTCGATCGCAATCTAAATTTCGTAGGATATTCTTGGTCTTTTTGGTCAGTGTTAGCAATTAATACCTGGTTGTTACTTTCTTTGGGTGGATTTTTCCCTCTGTTTCTATCTACTCCAGCTTTAGCTGAATCTAGACCAACCATAAGTGAACAATTACCACCACCACCACCCATATCTCCTCGTAGTAGAAGAACTAGAACTAGACGTTATCATTTACGCCAGAGAACGGAACTCGAACCTCCTACCAATAGTCTTAGTAATCGATCGAGAGAATATACTTTTAGTGCGCCCAATACTAATTCTTCCTTGGTGAATACAAATCCAAGTTACAAAGTAGAAGTATTTGGTAATAGTGACGCTCTCTTAGATCGAGTCCGCAATATTGAACCAAGAGCTTTTCGTAAAGGTGGTGTAATTCAAGCAGGAATTTTTCAAGACCAAAAAAATGCAGAAGAATTGGTACGTAGACTAACAATACAAGGTTTGTGGTCACGAATTATTAGTAATTATTAAACGTTTAGTCAAGATTATAAAGTGTCATAACTGACAGTTTAATCGAGATAAAATAACGCATAATTTTTATTACAAACATACCTCAGGTTAATAAAAGTATTCACTAAATTAAAAAATAATATTTTTGACAAAATACAAGGTAAATTATGAATAAACAACTTACAAACAGATTACTGCCAGGAATTATTACTAGTACTTTATTAGCAGGTATTTTTCTTCCTGCTAGACCTGCTGTAGCTGGTAGTTTACTCCGCGATATTGGTATCGGTGCTGCAACTAACGTTGTTACTGGAGAAATTTTCAATAATGGCTCTACAGTGGGCAATGCTGTTAAAGGTGCAGCCACTGGTGCTGCGGTAAATGCTACTCACGACAGAAATAACAATTCTGTCGGTGGTACCGTTAAAGATGCTGCTGTTGGGGCAGCAGCCAATGTTGTTACCGGAGTAATCATAGATGACGGCAGTGTGGGCGAAAATGCAGTTAGTGGTGCAGCTGCAGGTGCGCTGATAAATATACTGAAGTGACATACTCTCTCAGGCTAAAGCTATGAGAGCTTCTTGCTTCAACCCGACTTAACTAGATGAGAACAACGTGCCTCGCGCGTGCTCTCGGCGAGGAAACCTCGCCGAGGTCGCTAGTCAATGTTGAAAACACATCCCCGCCAGAGGTCGATCCACAAGCTTTTTGCTACTCTTGCAAGTAGCCCGTTCGGGTCAGCCCGACCTTACGGTGAAGCAGAGAAACTTCTAACCATGTTGCTTGAAGATTTTACCTGTTCGAGCTTTTCCGAACAGAACCCTCTATTTTCAGTTTTCGTGGTACTTATTCTACCTGTGCTTGGTTTTCGCGGACTTTGGTAGATACGAGTATTGTACAACGACTGAAACCTTTGAGCTATGAAGATTTTGCGTCGAAAATGTAAACCGCGTGAACCGATAATTTATCGCGCTCGTTCTCATCCTGCTCTCTGAACTGAGTAGGTATTCCCACTTGCACTATAATTTAAGATCTAAATCATCGCTCTGAACGACTCGGATTTAGAATCCGAGTCGCAAGCAGAGCGCATTCCGCGAGTTAAATAATGAAGCAAGTTGAGAGGCATATAATTAAAGCAAATAATCCTATTTGGCAGCAAATAGACAAACTATGCTTTCTATCCAAAAACCTTTATAACTATGCTAATTATTTGACTAGATTTTCAGTAACTATAAAGTAAATAGTACTTAAACGAATAAGTAATAACTTTTAAGAGCGATGAGCGAGAAGTATGAGCAACTTGAGCGAGTTATCGTCTCTGCTCGACAAATGCGAGAGATTGAGTCACGGATTTTTGCTGCGGGTATGCCTGTGGCTGCCCTGATGGAAAAAGCAGCAGGATTGTGTGCTAACAAAATTAAAAGTCTGTATCCTCTTTCTCTATTAAAAAGAGTTGGAGTTATTGTTGGGCCTGGTCATAATGGAGGAGATGCTTTAGTTATAGCTCGCGAGTTGTATTTAGCGGGTTATCAGGTAAAAGTCTATTGTCCTCTTGCTAAGCTCAAAGAATTAACAGCAGCCCATGCCCAGTATGCCAAAAGTTTAGATATTCCCTTCAGTGAAGACATCGAAACTTTGGAAAATTGTGAATTAATTATTGATGGTTTATTTGGTTTCGGGTTAACACGATCGATCTCTGGTAAGCTGGCAGAAGCTGTCGATAAACTCAATAGTTGGTCTCAACCTGTTGTCAGTATCGATCTTCCTTCAGGTATTCATACTGATACGGGAGAAGTTTTAGGTACTGCTGTAGTTGCCAACCATACACTTTGTTTGGGATTATGGAAGCGAGCCTTTTTTCAAGACCAAGCCTTAGAATATATTGGGAAAGCAGAGAGGTTAGATTTTGGTATTCCGACCGCAGATGTATGGGCGATCATTCCCGATCCCGCACCAGTACAACAAATTACTGCCTCAGTAGTCAAACAGTTTTTACCCTTACCCCGTCCTCTAGTTACTCACAAATACCAACAAGGACATCTTTTACTTATTTGTGGTTCTCTCCGCTATGCAGGAGGTGCTATTTTAACAGCCTTGGGTGCTAGAGCTTCAGGAGTAGGAATGCTTTCTGTCGCCGTCCCAGAATCGCTCAAACCAATATTGGTCAATCATTTGCCAGAAGCTTTGATCGTTGGTTGTCCTGAAACTACAGAAGGCGCGATCGATTCTTTACCACCTTTAGCAGCAGACTGGAGTAAATTTGATGCTATTGCTTGTGGTCCTGGTTTAACATTAGAGGCTAAACCTATTGTCAGACAAGTATTGTCAGCAGAATGTCCCCTTCTATTAGATGCTGATGGCTTAAATATCTTGGCACAATTAGAACCTATCTCTACCCTGACAAACAGACAAGCAGCAACAATTTTAACTCCCCATCTAGGAGAATTTAAACGTCTTTTTCCTCAGATAAAACACCCAGAAAAAGATAGACTTAAATCAGTTCAAATGGCTGCTCGACAAAGCAAATCAGTCGTCTTGCTCAAAGGAGCAAGAACAGCAGTAGCCGATCCTCTAGGTAATCTTTTTTTAGTAGCTGATAGTACACCAGCTTTGGCCAGAGGAGGTAGTGGAGATGTTTTAACTGGCTTAGCAGGAGGATTAATTGCCCAAAAGATAGCACCACAGTATAAAAATAAAGGAATAGGTGAAGAAAAACAATTTATAACCACAATAATGGCTATTTCATCTTGGTGGCACGCTCAAGCTGCAATTTTAGCAGCTCGAGAAAGAACTCAACTCGGAGTTGATGCCTTTAATTTATCCACATATTTAACTTTTTTCCTCAAAAAAGTTTCGCTTGATTCTGTGGAATAATTTACCGAAAAAAAACGTCTCAGATGTTATTCTATTGTGAATTTCTAGTAATATTTACGTGTAAACGCCGAAACAGTATTTGTAAACTAAAGTAAATATTTTTATGTATTATTCCTAAAGCTCTTTTTTAGTAACACATTTTTTGTCAATTAAATAAACAATTCTTACTATCGGGTTAAAAACTATGTTTAATGAAAAATTTAAGCTAAAAAAAGAAAATTTTGTCGTTATTTTACTAGGCTGTATTGTCCTCTTAATTTTGTGGATGAGCAATCGCCGTGAAAATCCTCAAACCTCCTTCCATTTACTACCAAAAGTACTGCTCGAAAAAATTTCTCAACCCCATGTCGATAAATCGATTCAAGAAAGAGTAAGTATAGGTAATCAAATTTTAATCACGGCTGATAACACTCCTGATAAACAAGTTGGAGTCAAAGCATTTGCGGTGGGAGACTATTCTAGAGCAGCAGCTAAATTTAGTGCTTCTCTGCAACTATACCCCAACGATCCAGAAGCATTGATCTACATGAATAATGCAGTAGCAGCTAGTAAAGGTAGTAAACTGACTATCGGGGTAAGTGTACCAATTGGCGGTAATCTCAATGTTGCTAAAGAAATACTCAGGGGTGTAGCTCAGGCTCAAAATGAGATTAATCAAAGTGGCGGGATCAAAGGTAAACTAATCAAAATCGAAATTGCTAACGACGATAACGAGCCAGAAATCGCTAAAGAAATAGCTGCTAAATTTGTCGAAGACCCCAAAATTTTAGCCGTGCTCGGGCATAATGCCAGTAATGCTTCTTTGGCAGCAGCACCAATTTACCAAGAAGCTAATTTAGTGATGGTTTCTCCTACTAGTGCTGCTAGGGAGTTATCTACTTTAGGCAATCATATATTTAGAACTACTCCCAATACTAGGATAATTGCGGATACTCTGGCTCGTTATGTAGTCAAGTCTGCCAATAAAAGTTCGATTGCTTTATGTGCAGATTCTCAATCAGGTGCTAGCAAGTCATTTAGACAAGAGTTTACTATTGCTTTATTCGAGCATGGGGGAGAAGTCGCACCTACTCTATGCGATTTTTCTTCCCCTAACTTTAACGCAGCCAAAATCCCCTCCCAAGCAATTAGTGATGGAGCGGATGCTTTACTGCTAATTCCTTCTGTAAATAGAATTAATCAGGCTATTGAGGTAGCAAGAGCTAATCGACATCGTCTAACTTTAATCGGCAATCATTCGATGTATACTTACGTAACTATCAAAGAAGGACAACAATATGTCAATGGTCTGGTACTATCTGTAGTCTGGCATCCAGAAGCTAATACTAATTCCTCTTTTGTTAATAATACTAAATCTCTCTGGGGAACCGTGGGGAGTTGGCGTACTGCTACTGCTTACGATGCAGCTAAAGTAATTATTACTGGTTTAAAAGCAGAAATTAGTCGAGAACAATTACAAAAATCTTTAACCAGCCCTGGGTTTTCAGTTCAAGGCGCAACGGGAAATATTAAGTTTGTTCCTTCTGGCGATCGCCAAGGGACGGCAGAGTTAGTTAAGATTGAGCCTGGAAACAAATCGGGTACGGGATATGACTTTGTTGCTCTAAAGTTGGATAGTTGAGGAGTAAATTCCAACAACTCAGAAGTTCAGGGGCAAGCCATTCGTGACAAGTTAAGGTGGTGTGCTGTTTGTCAAACGGTTGTTTGCTAATAGCTAATAGCTAATGGCTAATGGCTAATGGTGAAGCACTTTCGTTGGGCGGGTTTCCCGACTTGAGAAAAGTGCTGAACCCGAAGGGCTAATGGCGAGCTTGTTAATTGCCTTTGAGGTATTTTAGTTTACTCTAACTAATCAAAGCGCGAGCGGTCGGCAAGCTGCCAATCCTTCTATCTAAATCGAGATGAGCAAAGAATAAGGGATTTAAAACCTAAAAAATACGTACATACATTGCCTCTAGTTTTAATTTAGTTAATGGAGACAAGCTAGCCACAAAGGGAAAATTAAAGGTAATGTCACTGTACTAAGTAAGATAGTGCCGGCTGCTATTTGTCGATCGAGGTTGTACTCTTCAGCTAAGATAACGTTAGCAAAAGCAGTTGGCATACTAGACATCAAAACCAATGCTAAACGCCCATCTCCTTCAATACCCAAGAGAGTCAAACCAATTGCAACTAAACCTGGTAATATGATAATTTTGAGGGAAGCAGGCACAATAGCTGCTTTCAAACTTTTCATGCCTCGGAGCTTGCCTAACTGCATCCCAATTAAAAGAAATGCAGAAGGAACAACGATGAAAATTCCATATCGGGTAATTATTTCGACACTATCGGGAAAAGATAAATTTCTAGTTAAATAACCTAAAGTAAACGCCCATAATGAAGGGACTTTGAGTAAGTCCCTCAGTCTCATTGCTCTTTTTTTACTATTCTTAGAAAGACTAAAATAATTAGCCACTACTGCTCCTAATCCATAACTACCAAGTAGATTGTGAGTAACGCCATACAAAACAATCCAACTCCAATAATGCTGCTCGATAAAGTTAGGAACAATTGCTAAACCAATAAAACCAGTATTGCCCAACATAGAAGCTAAGACAAAACTACCTTTTCCTGCACGACTTGAAGGGATAACTTGCTGAAAAGATTTAACTGTTAAGGGCAAGCTAGAAATAATATAGATTAAATCGTTTAACCAACTAAACTGGATGGATTTATTTAAATAAGTATACTTGAGCTTTCTCCAATTTTGTAAAATGCTCAAAGCTAAAACCAACCCTAATAAAAGAACCGTTATAGTTGCTAAAGGGGGTATCCAAATTGCTTCGTCAAAATCTGAGCGACGAGCTAATAACCATACTTGCAATGGTACACCTATCCAGTAAAGACTACGACCTAATAATCTAGGCAAATGAGCAGGAACTAACTGGCAACGGAATAGTACAACACCTAAACCAGTCCAAAAAACACTATTTACGATGGTCCACATTCTTTTGTCTGACGATTAATCTCTTAACCGAAATCGTGTTACTTTAATAAAAAATATGTATACATTAATCTACATACTCTTAATTTAATTTAATAATAAAAACGATATTTAGCAAGTAGATTAGTTGTTTTTTCTGTTGACAAATAAACCTAAATATGTAAAAAATCAGATAAGATTGATTAATGAGTAATTTATTTATAAATAACCCATTTGAGTAAAAAACTCAGAAAGGTCTAAATCTCTTGAATAGACCGAACTGGGAAATAGTCCTACTCTTTAAAGAGTACTTTACAGAAATAACCTCTATGAAGGGGATTTATTATATGCTCCGTCCCTACTATGGGAGTAAAAAAGTTAACAGCTTATGCTTAAAGCCTACTGAAAAATAGGTGTTAGGTAGTAGGTTTTACCTAGTATCTAACACCTTTGACTTTTAAGCGATCGCCTCAGATTACGAGCTTATTGCAGAAAAAATACGAATTAATCTACTACCACAATCCTCGTCTACCACTAGGCAAAATTGTCGTCCAATTAGTTTTTGCCTGAGCTAGTTGTTCTTTAGTGAGAGTAGCATTGGTAAGATTAGCACCGCAGAAATTAACTCCTTTAAGTTTGGCATCATCGAAACGAGCAAAACTTAAATCTGCTCCACGAAAGTCTACTCCCTCTAGATTAGCACCAACAAAGTAAGCTCTACCTAGATTTGCGCTACGAAAACTTGCTTGACGCAAATCTGTATTACTAAAATTGCTTGATATTAATTCTGCTCCCTGTAAATTTACTCTAATTAACTTAGAATACTTAAAATTAGCTTTAGATAAATCTACTTTTTCCAAATCTTGTAAACTAACATCCTTGTAGGCAAAATCTCTCCTTCCATTTGCGTAATAATTTAAGAGAGTTTCTGTATCTAATTTTGTGAGTTTTTTAGGTTCTGCGGACTTATTTTTACCTACAGCAGTTGTTCGGGAACCTTTATTAACAAAAGAGTTACGATTACTATTAATTCTGGATGTATTTGCGCGCTCTCCACTGTGAGATAGAGGTCTATTTCTAGAAATACTGGTGTTAGCTCTGCGAGAAGAATTAGGCTCACTTAGTCTGGAACCACCTCTAGTCATTTTTGACGATAAAAAAACAGAATGTCTTGCACTAGGAGTACTTTGAGATGAAACAGATGCACCAGAAGCTGGACCAATCATACTATCTGACAAACTATCTATATGACCATCTAAATCTAGTACTCGAAGTGCTTCATCGGCTGTTTTGTAGCGATTTTTCACGGAAACTTCCAACATCGTACTTAACATCTCGACGAAATGATCGCTCACCTTTAAATTTTTGAACCAGTCTATCTCACCTGTAATGGGATCGCATTCCATATTTTTAGGAGCTTTACCTGTCATTAAATACATACAAGTAATTCCTAAAGCATAAATATCGCTGGCGTAAACGGGACGCATGGCTAATTGTTCTGGTGGAGCAAAACCAGGAGTACCAACAGCAAAAGCAGTTAATGCGGTTTGTTCAGAATTACCAGCAGCAACTGTATTGACTTGGTTTTTAACTACACCAAAATCAATGAGTACTAACTTTCGATCTACTTCTCGACGAATAATATTAGCTGGTTTAATGTCGCGATGAATTACTTTTTGCGCGTGAATATCTTTTAAAATAATCAGAATTTCTTTGAGAACTTGTTTAGTTTGAGTTTCGTCGAAAACACCATTTTTTTTAACTTCTTGCTGTAAAGTATTGCCTTTAACAAATTCTTGTACTAGATAAAATTGTTTTCTGTCTTCAAAATAATCCAATAGTCTGGGTATTTGAGGATGATTACCAATCTTACCTAAAGTTTTTGCCTCTCGCTCGAATAGCTGTCTTGCCATAGACAAGAACTGTGGATTCTCTGTATTTGGACGCAATTGTTTGATTACACATAAAGGATTACCAGGAAGCGATATATCCGCAGCTAAGAAAGTTGCTCCAAAACCTCCTTTACCTAGTCCTTTAACTAGATGATAGCGATCGCGCAGCAGTAACTTTGAACCACAAGCTTTACAAGTTTTAGCTTTAGGATGATTAATCGGTTTAGGACAAGATGGATTTAAGCAGTAGCTCATTAAATAATACCAATATGACTTTATGTATAAGTCAATGTCTACATAAAGATTACTGAATTATTCAGTCGAAAATACTCCGCCTTGAAAAGGCCGAGCCTGTCTTGGGCAGCATTCCCTTGCGTCTTGCGGAGGGGCTGACTCTGGAACTTGTTTCCAGAGCTTGAACGCCCCGTCCGACGCGGGGTCTGCCCGCTGCTTCGACCGTATTCCGTGGTAAAAAATTACCTATTACTTTTGTTCCCAAAAAATTCAGTTATCTAACAACAGCATATCCCAATTTTTTTAGAATCAAGAGATATTCATGAGATCGATAAAAAAGTATCGATTTCTTGTCAATCAATCTCCGTATTTTCTCTGAGTAAAATGAGTTCGACAAATCAAACTTAAGCGTTTCTCGGCAGATTAAATATCCACAAGTTCGCTATTTAAAAAACTGTAGTTTTTTGAGTTTAGATAGCTTTGAAATCTTCATTCTTTCGTTAAAAAAATTATAACTCTGAAGTACTTGCGATGTTAAGCATGGGGGTCTTGGAGGAGGTTTTTAAAGTACCGAACCAAAAGAGTGAATTCCGAACTCACGTAGACGTGAGTTATCGGTAATCAATAGGTGCTTGCTAATTGTTCGCAGAATTACTGCTTACAAAGGTTAAAATATTTGGACTGAGATAGATTCAAGATACAAAGTAAATGCGCGTCTCTCTAAACTGGCTAAGAGAATTAATAGATATAGATTTAACTCCCGAAGAGTTGGGTAAAACCTTGACTATAGCAGGGTTTGAAGTAGAAGATATTGAAGATTTACGAACTTTGGCAGAAGGGGTAGTGGTAGGTAAGGTAGTCGATCGCCAACCTCATCCTAACGCTGATAAACTTAGTGTGTGTCAAGTAGATGTAGGTCAAGACGAACTATTAAATATAGTTTGTGGTGCTGCTAATGTACGGGCAGATATTTATGTTCCTGTAGCTACGATTGGTACTTATCTGCCTACAGTTGACTTAAAATTACGTAAAACTAAGTTAAGGGGTGTCCCTTCTGAAGGGATGATCTGTTCTTTAGCGGAACTAGGTTTAGCTAAAGAGTCTGAAGGAATACATATTTTTACTGAAGATAATATACAACCAGGGGATGATGTTAGACCATTACTCGGTTTAGATGATGTTATTTTGGATTTGGCTACCACTGCTAATCGGGCGGATGCTCTGAGTATGGTAGGTATAGCCAGGGAAGTAGCAGCCTTAACGGGTGCACCTTTACGACTGCCAACTATCCCTGAAATAGAGATAGAGCAAAAAAATAATAATTTAAATATAGAAATAAGCGATCGCCAAGCTTGTCCCGCCTACATTGGTACTATGATAGAGAATGTTAAGCTGGCACCTTCTCCTGACTGGCTCAAATGGCGTTTACAAGGCGCAGGAGTAAGACCAATTAATAATGTGGTTGATATTACTAACTACGTTCTTCTAGAATGGGGTCAACCACTTCATGCTTTCGATCGCGAACGATTACAAGCTTTGGCTGGTAGCGATAGTTTAACTCTCGGCGTTCGCTTTGCCAGGGAAAAAGAAAGTTTAAAAACTCTAGATGGTCAAACTCGCTCCCTCACTAGTGAAAACCTCTCGATCACTGCTAACGACAAGCCAGTAGCTTTAGGCGGAATTATGGGGGGAGAAGACACAGAAGTTCACAATGCTACCCAAAATATAGTTCTAGAAGCAGCACTGTTCGATCCTGTAACGATTCGTCGTTCTGCTCGCAGTCAGAGTTTGCGGACAGAAGCTTCTACCCGTTATGAGAGGGGAGTTAATCAAGTAGAATTAGACTTAGCTTGTCAAAGAGCAGTAGGCTTATTACACGAGTTGGCTGGTGGTACGCCCGTAGCCCAGACTCAAATTGATGCCCGTCCAGATATTGCCAGTCGTGGCTCGATCGAACTACGTTTAGAAAGAGTAAACCAAGTTTTGGGTGCAGTCAAACGGGGAGATAGTATTGGTTACATTCAAACAGAGGAAGTAGAACAAATTCTCACTGCTTTGAATTGCCAGTTAGAACCCATTGACCGAGAGGGGTGCTGGGGTTCCCCCAGCATACCCAATCGAGGTGTTGAAGGAAAAACAAATACTTGGAAAGTTACCGTCCCTCCCTATCGCTATCGAGATTTAGAACGAGAAATTGACCTAATCGAAGAAATTGCCCGTCTTTACGGTTACGATCGCTTTTGCGATACTTTACCAGAAAAAACTGAACCTGGCTATCTTCCTTTTGACTATCAAGTAATTAATAAGTTAAGAACTCTTCTCAGAGGAGTCGGACTAACAGAATTAGTACAATACTCTTTAGTAAAACCAACAGGAAAAGAAATTACTCTGGCTAATCCTCTCTTTAGCGAATATTCAGCCCTACGGACAGATTTACTCTCTGGTTTAATTGATGCTTTTGAATACAATCAATCTCAGGGAAATGGAGCGTTAAATGCTTTTGAAATTGGTCGTATTTTCTGGCAAACAGAAGGAGAATTAAAAGAAGCTAATTCTGTAGCGGGAATTATGGGTGGTGCTGTTTATCCACAGGGTAAGTGGACTAGGGGAGGCAAACCATCACCAATGACTTGGTACGAAGCGAAAGGCATACTAGAAAGTGTTTTGACTAGTCTTGGTTTAAAAGTAGAATATCGAGCCGATAGCCAAGATTCTCGATTGCATCCAGGACGTACTGCTTCTCTGTGGATAGACGATAAATGTTTGGGTATTTTTGGACAACTCCATCCCCAGTTGCGACGAGAAAGAGACTTACCCGATGAAGTTTATATCTTTGAACTCGCTTTTGATGTCTTGCTGACTGCTTTAAATAGAGAAGAGTTAACTACACCTATCTTCCAAACTTATTCTACCTATCCAGGAGCAGAAAGAGATTTAGCCTTTTTTGCCCCAGTAACCTTATCTGTTGCCGAAATAGAAGAAGCAATGACTAAAGCAGGAGGAAAATTACTCGAACAAGTAGAATTGTTTGACGAATATAAAGGGGAAAACGTACCAGAAGGAGAGCGCAGTTTAGCTTTTAGTCTAGTTTATCGAGCGAGCGATCGCACTTTGAAAGACGAAGAGGTAGAGTCCGTACATCAGAAAGTACGCAATGCCCTAGTCAAGCAGTTCAATGTTACTCTGCGTAGTTAAATTAAACTCTTAGCTATTAGCTGCTTGCTCCGTCCTTAACCTGAGTTCGGGTTAAGCAGATTGAGGTAAAAGCCAGTCACCGTTACACCGCCTTTTAACACGTGAGTTCGACAAAATTAGAAAACAGCAGGAGGTAGAGCCAGCAATCCTTTTGGCTCTAAATCCAAAGATGGTTTATTTGGCAAATAGCAGTAAGCAATTAATCCAGCCATCATATTAACCAGAAAATTCCA
>JASJDJ010000015.1 GCA_030065635.1 Xenococcaceae cyanobacterium MO_188.B32 | reverse complement strand
TTAACCTCAAAATAGCTAAATCCTTAATATATCTGGGTTTCAGGCGAATTTACCTCTTCGAGGTAAATTCGGCGTCTGGCAAGGCTTTCACCCCTTTTTGATAGGTAAAATTGTCAAAGTCCCGTTAGTCTTTCTAGCGGTATCTCCAAAGTGGGAATTTTAACCCCTAATAACCCGCAGCAGTATTCTCTGTAGCCCAAGGCATAACCATCCCAGTAGTCTTTAAAATGGGGCAATTGGGCATCTAATCCTGTTACTCCATCAAAAAATCCTGCTGAATAGAGTTCTATATTTATCTCTAGTTCTGACGGTATGGTTTCGCTACGCTCTACCTCAGACTGGTGATGAGTTTCAACGATCGCATCTATTGGAGTGTCGTGTATACTTGATATTAAGTTCATTGTTTTCAATTTTTCATTGTTGGCTATTATATATCTTTTTACGGTGTATACAACGACAAACAAAAAAAAAGAGAAAAAAAGACGGAATCCAAACCCTAATACTTCCGGGTTAAAGAAAATTCCTAAGATTGCGCCTGAAGGTTCTGCACAAAAACCAGTTCAGGTAAGAGTTCCTGCGAGTCAGTACGATGCTTGGATGTCATTACCCGCCAAAGAACGTAATGATTATTTAAGAAAAGCGATCGCGGAAAAATTAGAAAAAGATGGTCTTTTGTCTGCATAAAATTCGATTTCAGTCTAAATTAGATATAGCCATAGACATAGCAGGTTGTATTTACCAACAAACTCAATTTATTATTGAGAAATTGCCACAATGAAACTCGATCGTATTATAGAACTTCCCCAAACTTAAGAAACTGTTGCTCGATCGAGGATTACCTCGTTCGGCATCTAGTTTATTAAGTAGGGCTTGCTGAAAAACTTGAATTGGGAGATCTAACCTCTCAAGTAGCTATAAGCTCTAAGCTATAAGCTCTAAGCTTTTTTTCAAGTCCTAATTTTAATCACTAAGTGCAAGGTAATGAAGCAATTTTCGTTATTTACCTTGGATTAGAATCCTTTTAAAATGCTTCAAACCCTTATAAAGCAATAGCTTTAACTTATTCAGCCAGCCCTAAGTAACCAATCCTTAGTTTTGGTGGGCAAAGCCAAGAAATTTTCACAGCATTTTTGATTTGTTAAATTTTGCCCATTCTGCAAGCGATCGCTCAGACACGAGTTAAAGATTTAGATCGATCGCCTGGAGTATCGTCAAACTTTGCTCCTCGTCTAATTAAGTCTTGTCTCAGGCTGTCTGAAATCCCCTCATTATAACTAAAGCGAGCATTTTCAACCTTAGCACGACTCAGGTCGGCACCTCTCAGGTCGGCAAGAATTAGATTAGCATCACTCAGGTCAGCATCTCTTAAATCTCGACCTTGAACTGGTTGGCTAATAATATCTTTGACTAAACTCCATCTTCTTTTTTATCGATGATTTTGATCGCTTTTCTCAAAATCAACACCCTACTTTTAATATAATAACAGCTATGCTACTTTGAAACTAAATTAAGATTATGCGAACTGACATTAATTAGTTTCTCAAAAACTCAAAAAAGCAATTAAATAAATACTAAAGGTTTATCTTTCAAGGGGGCAAAAGCTTCCGCATCAAAACGATACAAACTAGCTGGACGACCTGCACCACGGCAGACTTTTTCTCCTGTATCTGATAAAAATCCTAACTTTAATAGCTTAGATCTAAAGTTAGAATAATCAGAAAAATTTTCACCTAAAACCGTACAATAAAGCTGATAAACTTCATTTAAAGTAAACTTTTTGGGTAAAACTTCAAAAGCGATCGGACTGTATTCTAATTTATTTTTTAAACGGTGATAACCATAGTCTAAAATTTGATTATGATCGAAAGCTAAACTAGGTACTTCTTGGACTGAATGCCAAGCAATATTGCTTGCTGGTCTAGCAATTAAAGCTGCTTCTGCATATCTAACTAGAGCAAAATAACTAACAGATAAATAGCGTACTCCAAAACTTTCGGGTGCTTCTCTAGGGTCTCTTCCCGGTCCTCCAAAAGTATATAATTGTTCTAAATATAAATTCTTAACTGCTATTTTCTCTGCCAAAATTCGATGAGCAGCTTTTTTGAGAGACTCTCCTTGTCTGACTAAAGTTCCTGGTAAACTCCATCGATCGCGAAAAGGTTCGTCTTTTCTTTGAAATAATAAAACTAATAAACGATTATATTTGGTATCAACAGAAAAAATAACATTATCAACTCCGACTTTAAAATCTGCCAATTTTTTCTTCATTAAATAAGATTGATAACTTGAATCAATATTAATTTCTGAATTTATTTTCATAAGTTAGGGATAAATTTAAATATAGTAACTATAGGTAATTGCTTCGCTCGATTTTGTTAACAATTATCAACTATAACAAGTATTGGTTATACGAGGTATATAGCAATTCTCGATTTGGTGAGGTACACCTTGGCTATATCCGAGAACGGGGTAAATGTGACTGGCAAGTAAAATTTTCCAGGTTTCCCAATCCCTAAAAATAACAAATCATTTTGTGAATTGGTATTATCTCGTTTATTGAGATGTACGTTGGTTCACTAAGGAAAAAGGATTGTTTTCGAGGAACTATCGATACAAATTTTGTCGGGCAATATAATTTTTTACTGCTGGTGTTAATACTTGCTTATCTCCCTGAAGACGATAAGCTGTGGAAGAAACTCGACCGACATTAAGAGGAGCGATCGCATATTCTCCTCCTAGTTGGCTTAAAGTATCTAAATCTTTCTGGTCGATAGAATAGCCCGTGCGTGGTAAGATTAAAATCTTTACTTGTTGCAATAGTTCTTTGATCCGATACCATTTAGGCATCTGTACTACTAAATCCGCACCAATTACTAAAGTAAACTCCGTTTTCTCTCCCCAAATTTTTTTGGCTTTATTGACAGTAATTAAACTACGGCGATCGCTTAATTCTTTATCTAGGCTAATATTATTTAGGGTTGAATCTATTTCTCCTATAACCAGCCCGAGCATCTCCGTGCGATGCTCTAAAGGGGTTTGATGCTGTTTAAAGGGATTATCTGATGCCCAAACAAGTACGCGATCGTAATGTTCTGATAACCAGCGTAAAATAGTCTGGTGTCCCGCTGTGGGAGGATCGGCACTCGTACCAAAAAGAGCTATTCTGGTCATTTATGACTTAAAGAGTTACTAAAACATTGTAAAAGATTAGAAATTTTTTTGTTACTAATTGTAATAGCTCTAGTTACTCTCAAACTTGTTCAATAAAATTAATAAAAGTTAGCTAAAACAAATAAATACAGCAAATAAAATTGAATAATTGTGTCAGTATTAACCTTAATTCTTATCCTTAGAGCGATAATCGAAACAGTAGATGCATCTATTATTTATGACTGAGTATTAAATAGAATTGTAGGAGAGTTACTGATGATAATTGACCAAACTGTCAAAAATGTAGTTCAGTATATTACCGAAGGAGTTGCTCGTATTTTTAGTCCTACTGATGATGAATATCCAGCTATTGGCGTACAGCCTTTTGAAGGGGAAGAATATAAACCCAATTCTATATTAGATTAACCACTATTATTATTAGTAGTTAAAAGACATTTCAAAATTAATAGACGACTTATCCAATTAGGTCGCCTATTGTTTGGTTCGCTCGCAATATATTATATAAGTATAAGTCTTGAGTTTGGTTCTCAAGACTTATCTTGTATTTTATGAATTTAGCAATTAGCCAGTGTCGATCGAATAAACTGACTACAATTATTTAGCTTAAAGTTATAGTTCCAGTCCAGCAACGTCTATCATGCACAACCGCTCTGTTAAGGAGTTTAATCCCTTGTGGACGATAGCAAGCAGAGGAAGCGATAGAAACTCTGCTCCATTCTAGTCTGAATAAATACTGTCTACACATCTGACATCGCTCTCCTTCGATGTGCAGCAAAGGAACACAGCAGTAGAACTTCCTTCCAGTACTTTTAATCTACTCTTAAGATACCATTCTCGCTCCCCAAAAAAGATTAAATAACAATAAAAAAAGCGAGTAAAATGTTACCAAAATATATAAATTAATGTTAAGTAATACCAAAATTTACGGAAATTAGAGAAGATATCGCTCATTTTTGTTCCCAATCTGGGCAATTATCATCAGTCCAACCATAGGGATGCATTCCACAAACAAGTAGATTACCAGAATATATTCGACCATGATAATGCCGGCAACCAATACAAGCTGGATTTTTATCTAAATTAGGTTGTTCTCTATGTATACCGATAAAATCTAATTCTTCTGAAAAATAATCTAAATTATCTGCATAATCGATATCTTCTAAGATTATTATTTCCGTTTCGATACTTACATCAATCAATGTCTCAACAATATCTTCTACACATTTATCTATCTCAGAAACCAATGACTCTTGTAATTGTTCGACAAAATCTTCGATTGTTTCTTCAACCTCATTGGTAAATAACTCTACCGCATCACCAATATCTTCAATTAGCTTTTCGATATCTGAAGCGGTTTTTTCGAGTATTTCCCACCAATTTTTTTGCCAATCTTCCATGATCTTAGTTAATCTTTCTTAGTCTGCTGTTTATTTTTAAAAAAGTCAATTAAATTCATTACTTATTATTCCCGTTTTAAACGACGTAATTCTTCTTGTAAAGATTGCACTTGTTCTTTCAAATTATCGATATTATTAGGCTTGGTTTTTTGTTCTTGTTGAGGAGCATCATCTTCTTCTGAAACTATTTCTATCCGACGAGGCTGGGTTGACTGAGTATCTTTAGCTGGTTGAACATTTTCTTGTTGGGCTTGTCGCACTAATTCATCTACAAACTTACGAGCCTCTTCGGTGCTAATCTCTCCTCTTTCAATCATTTCATCTGCCAGCTTTTGGGCTTGAATTCTTAATTCATTGATTGTAGTGCCAGCTTTTTCTTGTGCATAGGAAGCGAAACCTACCCCCATATAAAAAGCTTTTTTAACAATATCCTCGAAACCAGCCATGATAAATTTTCCTTGTTTAACGGTAAACTAGCTCTTATTACTAGGATAGAAGGCAATTAATAAAACTGACTAGCAATTTAAATTTTTCTGATGAAAAAGCCAGATATTATAGTCGATCGCCAGTGTGATAATGCGGAAGTTCCTCTCTGGCATTCTCAACAAGCGTGTCTTTATTGGACAGATATACCCAAAGGAATGGTGTTTCGCTATTATCCTCAAACTGGTACTCACGAACAGATTTATACTGGTGAACCGGTAGGGGGTATGACTATTCAAGCTGATGGATCGCTATTGCTTTTTAAAACTAGAGGGACGATCGAGCGTTGGCAAGAAGGCAAAATTACCACCCTGGTGGCAGACATTCCCGAAGAAAGAGCAACTCGTTTTAATGATGCGATCGCCGATCCTCGGGGCAGGGTTTTCTCTGGTACGATAATAACTAGAAAACGCCCCGGTCATCTCTATCGCCTCGATACCGATGGTTCGCTTCATCTAATTTTAGAGAATCTTACTATTCCCAATGGTATGGGCTTTAGTCCAGACCACAAATACTTTTATTTTACTGATTCAGACCGTCGTTCCATTTATCGGTTTACCTATAATGTAGAGACTGGTAATTTGAGCGATCGCCAAATTTTTGTGGTTACACCAATAGGGGAAGGAGTTCCAGACGGATTAACTGTTGATGCCGAAGGTTATGTTTGGTCAGCCCGTTGGAATGGCAGTCATTTGTTTCGTTACAGCCCAGAGGGTGAAGAAGTATTGCGTATTCCTTTTCCCGCTTTAAAAGTGAGTAGTGTTACTTTTGGCGGGTCTGACTACAGTACTATCTACGTTACTACGGCAGGGGGTTATAATCGAACGATCGAAGGAGCCGGTGCGGGGGCTGTTTTTTCTCTCCAGCTTGGTATTAAAGGAATACCAGAATTCTTCTCTCAAATTCAGGTGTCTTAAAGTTAGTTCGGGTAAAGAAAATTTATTTTATGTTTTCTCCTGTATAAATCAAATATAAACAACAACTTGTCAGTTGTCGTCTTTCTTTAGCTCTATATCTCGATCTAAATAAATTATTAAAATTTGAGTAGAAAGTATTATTCTCAATTCAAATCTTTCATAGTTTGAGCATCTAGAGCAAACTTAACCGCAATAGCATCAATTATTGCTTGTTCTTCGGGAGTAATAACATCATCTATTTGGGCGATCGCGTAACATCTACTCAAGACAAGAGGCGCAAAATCCGCAGATAACTTATTCAACAAAGTTTCCAGAGGTTCGGGATTTTCTAAGTTCATAGCGATAACTTGGGCAGAAGAAGGAGATATTTCTTTAAGACTAGGTAATATTTCTAGCCAATTGCCGTCTGGATAACTCGCTCTAACCATATGGACTAAAATACGATCCATAATTCTAGATTGGGTTATAGCAGTTTGCCAATTGTCTTTCTGTTCCTGCTGTGTAGTAGTCACAGAAGATTGATATTTACCTTCATAAAATCGCGAAGCAGTTCTTCCTAAAACATATAATAGTGCTGCATTAGAAGAAGCCCCTACTACTGCCCCAATACCTGGAATAATTTCGACAATACTCAAGCTTGTTTTAAGTATATCTCCACCCAGAGATAAACCAAAAATGGCTAAAACTTCTCCTCGTCGTGCGGGTTCATTCAAATCTAAACCATGAGCAGCAGCAATTTCATACACCATTTCTGCTTGTAGTTTGGCAGTAGCTACTAATTCTACACCCAATAATAATGCTGCTATAGGAGGAATGATATTGGTTATTAAACCCAGACGACCTGCTTGCCAAGCTTTTTGTAAGATCAAACGATGGACAATTTCATCGACTGATTCTTGAGGATATTTTGCTTTGAGCTTATCTACTACCGCTTGTTTCTTGGCAATATCGACTTCACCCAAAAGGGTCATCAGCCAATCAAGTCCGAAAATTTTATCGATCGATTTGAGCAGAGGATTGTCGGCGATCGCTTGTAAAGTACGCCCTGTTCGATCGGTAGTTATTTCCAAGATTTTTTGCGCTTCCGCTAGCGTTGTTTGAGCCAGATCGCCAATAAAATTGGCTGTCTCTGAAGCATTATTCGCAATTTCTTCGGTAACTCGAGCAACTTGTTCGACTACCATCTGACCAGTTTCGGCAATATTGTCTGTAACAGAATCAGGGGCGTTATTTTGGTTTTTATCTGTAGTCATATAAAAATTAGTAATACTATAAAAATTCAACAAATATTAAAACGTTTTAATTCAAAAAAACAGGAAAAGCATACCATACAAATAACAAAATTCAACTAGCAACAAAATCTTTCTAATGAAGGAATTTGACAATTTATTATTCAATTTTTAGTTCAAAAAAGTACAATTTTGATGTTTTAATTATAAAAATCTAAATTAGACATCTATCTAAAGATAAGCTTAGACGCACTAAAGTTACCTATTCTGTTTCTTCTCCATAAGGCGTTTGAGAATTTTAAAGTGCAATGTAAATGCGTCTAAGCTTATAGCTAAAACAAATGATGACAAATAAGCCAAACTATAATCAAATAAAAAAAAGCCTGGGATATTTAATACTTAAATGAAAAAATTTGGTCTGCAACTAATTAAATTTTGGCGAGAGAAAATAAATTCTCCAGTATCATCCTTACTTTCATTAATGTGGATTGGGGGTTTAATAGTTGCCTCTTTATCTCTATGGGCATTTCTAGAAATTGCCGATGATGTTTTGGAACAAGAAACCGAAGCGATCGACTTTACTGTCTTAAAATCATTACAATTGTTACACAATCCCCTACTCGATCGCCTGACAATTGCCATAACTTATTTAGGCGATCCTTTTTGGTTAACCTGCTTTTGTTTGGTGTTAGCAGCAGTTCTATTTTGGCAAAAACAAAAAAATGCAGCAGCTACTCTCACTATTGTAGTTACAGGAGGAGTAGGATTAAACTTTTTACTCAAAGACTTATTTTCCCGCGATCGCCCTATGCTAGAAGAGCGTCTTCTCGATGTAGAATTCTATAGTTTTCCTAGTGGTCATGCCATGATATCCCTGATTGTCTATGGCTTTTTATGTTATCTACTAATTACTCACTATCGTCGTTGGCAAAGTCTTATTTTGAGTACTACTTTAATCCTCATCCTCTCAATTGGTTTCAGTCGTCTTTATTTAGGCGTTCACTGGTTGACCGATGTTTTAGCCGGTTATGCTGCTGGTTTAGTCTGGTTACTTATTTGTATTCTCAGTCTGGAAGTTATTCAAGCTTATTTCATCCGTCGTCTGGCAACTCAATCAGCAAAAGACTAATAAACCTCTTGCAAAAATAAATGAGAAATTCAAATTAATTTTTTTTACCTTTTGCCTTTTACCGCCAATCTACGCTGAATTCGATTCAGCGTAGCACTCCCGAGTGCATTCGGAACCTTTCACCTCAACTTAACCAAGGTTTATAGGACTTATACAAGAAGTTTAATAAATCCCAGCTAATTATTCATTTTTACCAGAATAAGATTCTCTTCCGGCTACATTTTCGATCGCGCTTAGAGCAGCAGCAGAACCAGCAATAATATCTCGTTCTTCTCCTCCTAAATAGAGACGACCAAAACTGCCCACTGCCTGTACTTGCAAAATATTAATTAAAGAAGCTTTTTCTGCTTGATTGGCTGCCAAAGCTGCATAAGCTGCGGGTTGAACCTCTAAGACGTAAAGAGTTTGTCCTTCTAAGAGTAATTGTCCACGACGATTACGGTTAATCAATTGTGCTTGATAAGCGTCAATATTGCGAATAATTTGACTAGAAACTACTTTAGGTTTGAGGCAATCTTTTTGACTCACTCCCAATGCTTGTAAAATAGCTCTACCTGCTGCTCTTACTTCTCCTTGATTACTGGCATGAATTTCTAGTAATCCATACAAGCGTTCTACAAACTGAACTCCTGGGCGCACTACAGCAGATTTAAGTGCCACATCCGTAATGCGATTGATTTCTATTCCAGGAGAAATTTCAATCCACAAAGAAGCATCTCCTGGTAAAGGCAAAAACCCTAAAGCAACTGTCCCAATATAAGCTGCGTGTTGTGGTTGCAATCGGTCTAAATATACGTAACTACGAAGTTCTACGCCCAAAATTAATTTTCCTCAGCAATGGAGTTATTATCTTAATCATTCTCAAGCTAATCAGGTCTGTTAATCTTTGTAAAGTGGAAAATTTTAACTAGCTGTTAGCTGAAAGCTGTAAGCTGACAGCCCAGTTTAATTCAACTTATGACTCATTTTGACTTGGCTCTAGGAAACAAAAATCTATAATATCCTTATTCATTAAATCTCTGTTATATGACTACTGAAGAGCAAAAGGATATCAAATCTGATACTGATTCGATCGCTTTTGTTGATTCAGATCGAATCCAGGTAACTACCAACAAAAACCCCAAATGGCTATTACTTTTAGGAGCAATCGCTCTTTTAGCTGGAGGAGCAATAATTTGGCGATCGCTTTCTAGTTCGCAAGAATCAACCGTAGAAGTAACAAATAACATCGAACAAGCAAGATTAACAGTAAAAGCTGTCACTGCCAATTTAGAACCAATTCAAGCCTGGAGTTATGGTGATGGTTATGTCAGTGCGAGCGTTAAAAAACATCTCACTTTCCAAGCAGAAGGAACAATTGACTATTTAAAACAAATAGACGGAAGGGATTTAAGAGAAGGAGATAGAGTCAGAAAAGGAGAATTATTGGCTAGAGTAGATCGTCGTAAATACGATGCAGATATTACCGTAGCAGCAGCAGGACAAATTGAAGCCAAAAACCAAGTGCTTAATGCAGTTGCTAGCCTCAGACAAGCGGAGGAATCTTTAGTACAGGCACAAATAGATCTTGAGAAAGCCAAAACAGATGACGCTTTTGCCCAAGCAGACTTAAAAAGATATCAAGAACTAGCAGCAGCAGGAGCAGTAGAACAGCGACAAGTAGACGTAAAAAAGATCGCCTTTATATACTTAATTGCTGCAAAGGTAGATCGGGCTGATTCATTTCTGCACCTTGCTTAAGAGCCGTTTGATAGGTATCCACCGTATGATTGAGTAGAGTATCTTCTAACTGCGCCAAGAAGGCCCATTTTTGACCGACATGAGTATATGAATTACCCAGACTGACAGGGGGCACAAGGGGGACGGAATCAGTCAAATTAACAATGCGATAGGAATTGGGGATAAGTTGGCTATGAGCTTGGACAAACTTAGGCGAGCCTACTCTTGGCCCTGCGAAGGTATATAGTTGGATTTGGTCTTTAAGCTGGGGGACTTTTTGAGCAATTTCCATCGCTACTAAGGTAGCAACGGCAGCGCCCAAACTATGTCCCGTAATGTAACAAGGAATTGTGGGGTCTAGTTGTTTGGCGATCGCAACAGGCTCGGGATGTAGTTTTCTGGTTAACCCTAAAAATCCTTTGTGTACCGCGCCATAATCTTTACTATCAGGGGCATCATACTTAACCTGTTTGGCGTCTAAATTCTGAAGCCATTCCGCTTGGGTTTGAGTCCCTCTAAATACTAAAATATTGTGTTGCTTGGAAGTAAGGGCGATGCCAGAAAATATATTAATGCGATGTTGACGTTGTAAAATTTGTCGTACCTTATCCTGAAACGTTAGTTCTACTTCTTGAATAGTTTTGGTTACTACGCCAGAATTATTCTCACTGGAATCTGATGTTTCCTTTTGTGCCTGAAAGTTTTTTAAATAGTTTTCAATAATGTCTTGTTCTTGCTGAAAACTGGTTAGCTGAGTATAAGATTCGATCGTGTCATCATAGGCAGGTAAGACCCTAATATCTCCATCATAACCAGGATTGTTGCGATTAGTTTTATATTGTTGAACCGATAATTTACAAAAGTTTATCAACCGTTGAGACATCTCCCGACTGTAGGGCAATACTGGGGGAGTTAAATTATTTACGGATAATAACTGGCGACGTTTAGCCATTTCATTCTCCCAATCAGCTTCTGAGGCATAGGCTGCATCTATCAAACTAATTTCATCAGATAAAGAACTTCGAGCTATTTGATTCTGCTCTTGTTGCTGCTGGATAGCGTTGAGGCGCAAATGTTCTTGAGAACCTGCGATCGCCGTTCCCGCGCCAAAAGTTGCCCATAAAAAGTTACGACGATTAAATTTCATATTAGACTCTTATTTTTAAGTATTTTTTCCAGAGTTTGCCGATCGATTTCTTTAGCACTAAGATATAGCTGATTTACCGCATTCCCAAATAGCAAGGTTAAAATGGCGTGACCGACAGGGGCATTAAGCACAATCATTAAAGGTATAAAGATACTTAAAATAGAGAATAGACCACGAACTAAAATGGCGAGCACAAATGAGCTCAAAAAGCTCAAACTGAGATGAGTTATGGTAACGAATTTTTTATCTTTAAAGGTTCTCCAATGGCGACTAATATGAATTGCCATTACTAAATTTAGTAACAACAAAGTTAAGAAATTTAGAACAGAGCCCACGTTATAGAAGCGGAATAGACCTAGGATTGCTGCAATTAGGGCATAGTCAAAGATTAATTTTCTGACTGCATGATTGATCTGTAATACCGTATTGAAACCTGGCATTATAGACTCAACTTGTGTTAAAGATGGGGGTTCTATCGGCTTGTTAATTTTTAAATCTTGATAACTGGGTTCGTTCATCAATTATGGTGTTAGGTAACTTGAATAATGCTGGATAACTATTTAAATTATTGGTAGCACAATTTAATTTCAGCCATGGGTATTCCCCATGACTGCAAGTCCCTTAACTTACTTTAGGGTTTTTACCTCTAGCCTACCACCACTGGTAACGTCTACACATTTATCCGAGTTATCAGGACTGCAAATAGTTACTTTTTGTGGATTCCCTTGAGCTAAAGTTCGATCCATATGAGCAACTTCAAGACAAAGAAGAAATAGAAAAACTGCGATGCAGGTTAACACGATAAATTGGGCCCTACGAAAAAACATTTTATCTCCTTGTTATTTATTTTTAGTTAAGCTGTTGAGCATTTAGATTGGGATACCTAAATTCCTCAAAGGGAACAGGGAACTTCTTAACAGGCAATGGGGAATACCCAAGTTAAATGCACATCAGCTTACTAATGTGCAAGTATAAAATAACACCTTGCTGAAATCTTCTATTGCATATGTATTGTATATGACTAGAAGTTTCAGCGTAATTTATACTTGTCTTTGATTATTAAAACTACAATAAGTAGCAGCCAGTGCTAAAGGAACGGTGTTTTCTGTCAGTCCGTCGGTTTCCTCTGGAGAAAGGTCAGTCCGAGTGACCATCCGTATTGATGAAGGCGGAACCAATCTTCAAGATGGAGAACAGGTATCTGCATGGATCGCTACGGTCGAAAAAAATCGAGCTATTGTCGCACCTTTCAATACCTTTATCTTTCGCGATCGCCAGCCTCGTTATGGAGATATTATTCCTGTTAGTCCTTTAGCAAAAATGCTGACCAATTTAGAAGCGATTATCGGACAATTGTATCCTGCGATTTTAATTGCGATTTTAGTTGGTGGTTATCTTTCTCAGAGAAGTAAGTAGTTTTGGGATTGCGATCGCCAAATAGTGAGCATCATCAAAAAGAAGTATCGAAGCTGAAGAGAATTCTTATTCTGCTGCTTGAAAAATCCCATCAGTAGTCAATTCAAGTTCAGGAAAAACACTAGATTTTAATCGCTCGCCTTTTACAAATTTTTCCATCTGATATTCCCCTTCAATTAACTTGCAGATAGTAATTGTTAGTTGCTTGGGTTTACCAATGTAACGCACTGCACCTAAAGCACAATAATCGACGAGCCAATATTCGGTAATTCCCATTGCTTCGTACTCAACGAATTTATGCCCGTAATCATCTCGCCAGTTAGTGCTAACCACTTCAATTACCAGAGGAACAGTTTGACCATTTTGAATAACTGATGATTTGTTCCACAGGGGTTCATCTTTAATAAATTCTCGATTAACAACTGCTACATCAGGTAGATATCCAGAACGAGGTGCAAGAGGCTTGAGTAGGCAGTTTTTGGGAATAGAATAGGGTAAATTCTGCTTACGAATTTCAAAGTTCAATTCAGCGACAAGAAAACCACTAATATCCTCATGAGAACCTGTGGGTAACATTTCAACAATTACACCTTCAATTAATTCGTAGCGTTTACCATCGTCTGGATACCATTCCAGAAATGCCTCAAAACTTATGGGTTTGGTTTGTGATGCAATCATTTTTAGTTTTTTGCGCTCGGCTTCGCTGGCAGGCTATGCCCGATCGCTTTTATGATCTTACAATGGTATCATTCTAAACAACTAGATGAATCCAATCGAGTATCTTCGTCAATCGTTAGCTTGAATTTTATTCGCTTAATTACTAATCCTATGGTATGAGGAAATTTAAGTTTTTTTAGGGCGATCGCTGCTAGACAAGCAACCAAAAGTAATACTAAGATATCTATCTCAGTATTGAGCAGTGGATTATGATACATAAAATCTAAATTAACTATAAGGTTGCCAATCTAACTCAGGTGTAATGTCGCCCATTACAGATTTAATTGTTTCATTAATTAATTTGGTTGATTTATCTTAAAATCAGATGACCTCATTTCATAATCTAATCTGACAAAATAAACTTTAAAAATACCAAATTGCAATTATGCTTCGTTACCAATATCAGGGCAGTAAATTATTAAAACTATGGTTGTCTAGTATTACCCTTCTGGGTACACTTCTAACTACACAAATTGCTACAGCCGAGACGGTTATCGAAAAAGTAGCTAGAACAGGAGTTTTAACCGCAGGTACAAGCAAAGATGCACTACCCTTTGCCTATACCAACAAAGAAGGACAGTTAGTGGGTTATTCTGTAGATATGCTCACTCTGATTCAAAAGCAACTAGAAAAAGAATTAGGTCGGGAAATTGAATTAAAATTAGTTGCCCTCGAACCAAAAGAAAGAATTACTAAATTAGTAAAAAATGAGGTGGATATTGTTTGTGATGCGAGTAGTTTTACTTGGGAAAGAGAGCGACAAGTAGATTTTTCAGTTAGCTATAGTATTGTAGGAACAAGACTATTAGTTAAGCAAAATGATTACTCGACTATTGCTCAATCTTTAATTGGCAAAAAAATTGGTGTTTTGCCAGGAACTACTAATGAAATAGCTATAAAAAAAGCTGAACCCCAAGCGCAAATAGTTTATCTTCGAGATCGAAAAGAAGGATATTTAGCTTTAAAACATGGAAAAATTGATGCTTTTGCTGATGATGGTATTTTACTAGAAAGCTGGTTACAAACTATTGAAAATGCTGAAGATTATACTATTTCAGGGTACTATTCTCAAGAAGGTATTGCTTGTATGATTCCTGAAGATAACTCGCAATTAATGAATAATGTTAATTATGCTTTGATTCGCTTTATGCAAGGTATGTTATCTGGTCAACCAAGCTCTGTGACTTTATTTGAGCGCTGGTTTGGTTCTCAAGGTAAAGTACCTTTGACTAGAGATTTACGCGATTTAATGTTAGAAACTATGCAACTTATTGTTGATTTTAAAGAAGAAATTCCGACAAGAGAACTATAAGCTTTTATGTTTAAAAAACGAGATCGCCAATAACCAGAATTGGCGATCGACTTAGTTGCACTGAGGGCAATTAACGATTTTGTTCAAAAACGCCAAGTAATGCACTATCAGGATTATCAATGCAAGTATCGACAATCGTATTGGTTGCCTCAGCGAGTAATGGAGCATCGATCGTTGTGTTATTGGTTTTGCCATTTATGAAGGCATGCATAAAGATGATTAGGTTGGCTCTATCTTCACCTTCAGATTTACGAATAGTACCACCAACTGCGCCAAGACCTGCACCAATTGCTGCTCCTTTTCCAGCATCACCAGCGATCGCACCGATGATTGCTCCAATAGCAGCCCCACTCCCAGCACCCTTAAATGTTCCACCTCTAGCATTACGCCGAGCATAATCACGAGCGCGACTATCGCAATAATAATGTCAAATTAGTCGGACAAAGGAGTGGTTTAGTGCAAGAAAGTGGACTTAAACCCAATAACGGTAATTATTTGGTAGGCTTTTCGGCCATTTTCACTCCAGAAGAGGAAAGAGAACAGCTTTCTTTTGAATATATAGATGATTTAAGGTCAGAATTAAATTTTGATAAAGCAAATTTGAATTGAAGTGAAGTCAGATGAACTCTTTTAAACGATAAAGATTATCTCTCGCTTCCCTAACAGTAAATGGTTTCATTGAGATTAGTATTGTTTACGTACCGTTGACTTATCAAAGATTATTTTAATAAACTTCGTCATGAGTACCAATATCGATTAACAAAATATACTCTTCTTGAGAATTATTTTTAGATTGGAAAGTGTAAATAATTCTGCAATCGTATTCTACCCAACAAGCCCATAATCCATCTAACTTACCTTTGAGTTTGTGCGCTTTTAAAATAGGGTTATATGGATTTTCTAATAATAATTCCAATACCATAAAAATTTCGGTCTTAAGCTGAGGATTTTTTGCGAATTAGACGTTTAAAAGCTCGCTTAAAGCTATTATCCCAAACTAAACTTCTCATTCCTCTTCAAGCAAATCTGCTTTAAGACTATCTAGATCGCCTATCATTGCGGTATCATTCTGAAATGATTTAATAGTTTCTTGGGCGTTTTTAGCTATTTCTTCTCTTCTCGCTTCAATTCGTCGCTTTTGTACGATTTCAAACAATAAATCTTGGTCTTCCACGGTCAAAGACTCTACGTTATTGAGTACTTCGTCAAAAGATAAATTAGAACTTACCATGCTCATTAATCTATTTAGGTTGTAATTATTAGACGACCTGAAATATAGTTGGTCTAATCTTATAATAGTTGATTGCAATTCAACTAATAATTAGTGACACAAAATCACTCTAAAATTCAGTAATTAATCTAAAAAACCAATTTGAATTGAAGTGAAGTCAGATGAACCCATTTTTATTTGTAACAGATTTAGACCATACCCTTGTCGGTGATGATACTGCTTTGGCTGCTTTAAATGAAAAATTAGATTATCATCGTCAGCAATACGGTACGAAAATTGTTTATTCTACAGGTAGATCGCTCTACTTATATCGACAACTAGCCACAGAAAAATCTCTTTTGCCCCCAGATGCTTTAATTACCTCTGTCGGCACCGAAATATACTTCGAGCCCACTGAAGCTCAATGCGATCGAGAATGGGCAGAAGTTCTATCTCAGGGATGGAATAGAGACAAAATAGTCGGGATTGCCGATAATTATGTCGATCTTACTCCCCAACCAGAATCGGAACAAAATCCCTTTAAAATTAGTTACTATCTATCTGAATCAGCAGCTGAAGAGGTATTACCACAACTAGAATCCGATCTAGTCGATCGAGATTTGAAAATAAAACTTATTTATAGTGGTAGCAAAGACTTAGATATTCTACCTAGTAATGGAGATAAAGGATTAGCCTTACAATTTCTAAGGCATAAATGGGAGGTATCTGCCGAAACAACTGTAGCTTGTGGCGACTCTGGGAATGATATTGCCTTATTTAGAGGAGAAGAAAAAGGAATTATTGTGGGCAATGCTAAGCTAGAATTACGCCAGTGGTATCATCAAAATCAAGATAAAACTCTCTATTTAGCTCAAGCTCATTGTGCTGGTGGTATTTTAGAAGGACTGGAATACTTTGGGTTTGTTAAATAAAAACTATGCTTGTTACTTACAAATGGTCGATCGAAGATTATCATAGGGCGATCGCCACAGGAATTTTAGAAGATAAACCAGTAGAACTTATAGAGGGAGATATAATTCAAATGAGTCCAGAGGGTGTCCCTCATAGCTACATTAGTCTTTCTGTCACTGATTATTTAAGAGAATTACTCAGGGATTTAGCTGTAGTTAGTGAAGGCCATCCTGTTACTCTAGACAATTCAGAATTAGAACCAGATATAGCCATAATTCGGACTCCTATCGCGAATTATACCAATCATCATCCTTATCCTCAAGATATTTATTGGTTAATCGAAATAGCTAATTCTTCTCTTGAAAAAGACTTAAAGGAGAAGAAAAGAATATACGCTCGTAATCAAATTGCTGAATATTGGATTATAGATTTACAAAATAACCAACTTCGAGTATTCACTAATCCTCAAAATAGCGAATATAAAGAAAGTAAAAAATTAACGAATGGTCTGATTAATCCTCTTGCTTTTCCTAATATCGCAATTGAAGTTAATCGCTTATTACCGAGTTAGTTATGTCTCGTCGATCGGCTAACAACTAACAACTAACAACTAACAACTAACAACTAACCACCAATGAATGATTAGCTATTTAAAAGGCAAAGTAATAGAAATAACTAAAAACACCACCAATCGAATTATTTTGATTATAGAAGTGAACCAAATTGGCTACGAAGTCCAAATTGCTTCTCGTCTTGCTCGTAAGTTGTCTGTAGAAATAGAAGAAACAGTGCAAATTTTTACCGATCAACAAATCAGAGAAGATCGACAGATACTTTATGGTTTTGCTTCTGTAGCGGAAAGAGATTTATTTCGTCAGTTGATTGGAGTTAGTGGGATTGGGACACAAAGCGCGATCGCACTGATTGATAGTTTGGGTATTAACGATCTAGTTGGCGCGATCGTCAACAATAATATTCCTACTCTGACGAAAACCCCTGGTATTGGCAAAAAAACTGCAGAACGTCTTGTTTTAGAATTAAAAACAAAATTGGCACATTGGAAAGAAGTAGCAGGAGTTCAGATATCAACTTCTAATACCTATGTTATTCCTAGAACAGAAATTATCGAAGATTTGGAAATGACTCTGTTGGCATTAGGCTATACTCAAGAAGAGATCGAACAAGCAATCTCGGCAATAAGTCAAGATAATCAATTGCTTAAAAATCCCAATGTAGAAGAATGGATTAGAAGTGCGATTTCTTGGTTAAGTGGAGATTAAAGAAGGTATAGGTTAGAGAGAGCTTAAGTCTAGTAGCTAATTTTATAGACATAAATAGACAAATACCCCCATAATGTCTAGGATTTTAAGGATAGAGAGAGAATTGTTTTGTATCTCAAAAGTAAATTAAAATATCTATATGTCATATCTATCCTACAAGACCAAACTCAAGCTCAATAACCAACAAAAAACACTGATGCGTCAGTGCGCGGGTTATAGTCGCTGGCTTTGGAATTGGGGATTAGATTTCAAACAAAAAGCTTATAGTGAAGGGATTAAACTAAACAAAGCTTTAGTTAGAAAGTTTTACACTAATTACATCAAACCCGATTATCCTTGGCAGTCTCAGTTAAGTTCTCGGATTTATCAGTATGTTTTCATCGACTTAGACGAAGCATTCAAACGTTTCTATCGAGGAGTAGCTAACTATCCCCGATTCAAGAAAAAAGGAAAATCCCGCAACAGTTTTACCATTGATGCAGGAGGAAAAGCGATTAATCTGGGAGGGAAACTCCATAAATTACCTTTTTTTAGTTGGCTCAAGACTTATGAAAAATTACCCATCTGTTCCACCAAGAAAATCACCTTTTCTGAGAAAGGAGGAGATTGGTTTATTTCATTTTTTATAGAAGTAGATTTTTTACCCACCCCAAAAAATCGAGAAAAAGTGGGAGTGGATTTAGGAATATCAAAACTAGCTACCCTCTCGTCTGGCGTAGTATTTGAAAACCCGAAAGCTTACAATAAAGCTTTAAAAAGATTAGCCAGATTGCAAAGAGATTTGAGTCGAAAAGTTTTTCAATCATCTAATTGGTATAAAGCGAAGTTAAGAGTAGCAAAGGCGCATCGCAAAATTGCCGACATTAGACAAAACGCTATTGACCATCTAACTAGTTATCTAGCCAAAAACCACGGCGAAATAACTATTGAGGATTTGAA
Organism: Xenococcaceae cyanobacterium MO_188.B32; assembly: GCA_030065635.1. Taxonomy (GTDB): domain Bacteria; phylum Cyanobacteriota; class Cyanobacteriia; order Cyanobacteriales; family Xenococcaceae; genus JASJDJ01. The sequence goes on along the minus strand of JASJDJ010000015.1, from coordinate 26,794 downwards.
TGTAGCCGGACTAGTTAAAAATCGCCATCTAAGTCAGGCGTTGTCTGATGCTGCCTTTGGAATTACTAGAACTCAACTGGAGTATAAAACCTCCCGTTATGGTTCTAATTTGATTATTGCCGATAGGTTCTTTCCTAGCAGTCAACTATGTAGTAACTGCGGTCATCGCCAAAAGATGCCTTTAAAGATACGAACTTACGCCTGTCCTCATTGCTTTCTTAGGTTAGACAGAGATTTTAATGCAAGTTTAAATCTCGAAAATTATACGTCAAACTCGCGCGTGCTCTCGGCGAAGATCCTTCGCCGAGTTCGCTCGTCAATTGCGGTTGGCTTGACCGCGTTAAGGTCTGTGGATGGAGTGCTGCCAACAGTTCCGCGTGAAGCAGATAGTAAACACCAAGCTAGCTTGTCTAGCTTTGGGTAGGTTTTATAAAGCAGCAAAATACTGAGGAGATAAATCATGCTGCAATTTTATTATTCTCGTCTTTCTATAAATGCTCGTCGAGTCTGGGTAACGTTGTTAGAAAAAAATCTCGAATTTGAACCCATATTAATGAAACTCAATGGCGATCAATTTCAACCAGATTTTCTCAAACTCAACCCTTTTCATCATATTCCCGTATTAATTGATGATGGTTTTAGTATATTTGAATCTTTAGCAATTCTCGATTACTTAGAAGCAAAATATCCCGAACCTTCTTTTATGTCTACCGAGGCTAAAGATATCGCTAAAATTCGTACCATTGAATTAGTTACCGTCAACGAGTTACCACCAGCTTCTATTGTTTTAATGAAAGATATGTTAGACGTAGAAGTTGAAGCCAAACAAATCGAAAAAGCCAAACAAACTATGGCAATAGTCTTACAATATTTTGAAGACAATTTATCAGAAAATAATCCTTATTTTATCGGAGAAAAGTTTACCTATGCCGATCTAGTCGCAGGGACAGCAGTATCCTCTATTCCCCTCTTGGGAATTAGTTTAGAGCCTTATCCCAAAGTAACTAAATGGCTTAAAAATTTACAACAGAGAGAAAGCTGGAAGCAAACAGCCCCATCACCAGAAGAAATTGAAGCTTCAAAAGCGATTATGAAGGCAATATTACAGAAGAGGTTGTGAATTTTCCAATACTTTCTAATTGCCAATTGCTAATTGCTAATTGAGCATACCGCAATGGTTTGGATTTATGCGAAAAATCTATTGGGCGATCGCTCTATATTTCTCTATCATCAAAGTCAATATTAAGGAAAACCCACGCTCTAACTATCAACAGATAGATTTAACAGTGGTTATGATAGATAGTATGTTAAGTAGTTTATAAACAAATAGAAAAAAATGGATTTAATTCGTGTTATAATTGCTATTTTCCTACCACCACTGGGAGTATTTTTACAAGTTGGTTTTGGTATAGACTTTTGGATTAATATCCTCTTAACCTTGTTAGGTTACATTCCTGGAATAGTTCATGCTATTTGGATTATTGCTAAGAAGTAAGAAAAGGTCTGTTCGTGACAAGTTAACTTGAAAATAATAAGTTAACTTGTTGATATACGAAATATACTTCTGCAGAAAATGACCAGTACAAAAACACTAACCTATCCCATAGTAGAAACATTTCACTCAATTCAGGGAGAGGGTGCTTGGACTGGAGTGAATGCTTTTTTTATTCGTTTGGCAGGGTGTGATGTACACTGTCCTTGGTGCGATACCAAACAATCTTGGAATTCTCGGCATCATCCCCAACATTCCCTAGAAGATTTGGCTCAAAAGGTGAAGGCTGCTAATCCTGCTATTGTAATTATTACAGGTGGCGAGCCTCTAATGCATGACCTCTATCCTCTGACTGAGTCCATCAAAAAATTAGGAATGCGAGTTCATCTAGAAACTTCTGGGGCACATCCTTTCAGTGGTAATTTTGATTGGGTAACTTTTTCGCCGAAACAGTTTAAACCGCCTCATCCGAGTATCTATCCTCAAGTTAATGAACTTAAAGTAGTTGTGGTTAATGAATACGATTTAAAATGGGCAGAACAACAAGCAAATTTAGTATCTCCTCAAAGTTATAAATACCTGCAACCAGAATGGAATACACCTAAAAGTAAAAAGCTGATCTTAGATTATGTGCTCCAACATCCTCAATGGCGTATTAGTTTACAAACCCACAAATTATTAGAAATTAGATGAAAAAAGCAGTTGTTTTACTCTCTGGAGGTTTAGATTCCGCAACTACTACCGCGATCGCTCGAGCAGATGGTTATGAAGTTATTGCCCTCTCTTTTCGCTATGGACAACGGCACCAAAAAGAATTACAAGCAGCTAAAAAAATTGCCCGAGCTTTAAATATTAAAGAACATTTAATCGTTGATGTTAACTTATCTCAATGGGGTGGTTCCTCTTTAACCGATGAATCTCTTGTCTTACCTCAAGATGGGTTACAACCAGATATTATTCCTTCTACTTATGTACCGGGGAGGAATACAGTTTTTATTGCGCTCGCTCTTTCTCTGGCTGAAGCCAAAAATGCCCGAGCAATTTATTTGGGTATCAATGCAGTAGACTATTCTGGCTATCCTGACTGTCGTCCCGAATATCTAGAAGCTTATCAAAAACTAGCTAATTTGTCTTCCAAAGTAGGCATCGAAGGTAAAGCCCCCCAGTTAATTGCCCCTCTAGTTCGAGATTCTAAAGTAGATATAGTTCGTCGCGCCCTCAGTTTAGGCGTACCTATTGCCGAAACTTGGTCTTGTTATAGTGGAGGAGATGAACCCTGTGGTTTGTGTGATTCTTGTCGGATACGCGATCGCGCTTTAATTGAAGTAGGAAGAGCAGATCTAGCTACTTCAGTAGGACAAGAATTATTTAATGACATTGCTAAAATTACTAATTAACCTGAATTATGAATTTGGAGTTTGTAGCATATTTTTCTCAAAGATAAAATAGGGTATTTAGCCTTCTAAAAATTATTCAATAAATCCCTAGTTTTGAGCTTTATCAAACTCGTATTTATTTGATACTATTAAATAGTATTAATACTTATAAAATATAATTAGGTGAAAAATTGTTCGCCAGAAGTATCGATTCAAAAAGAAATAATCGTATAAAATACCTAATTATTCTATTACTAGGAACACTTTTTACTGGTTATTTTATCCACAGAGAAATTCAACTGTATAAAAACAAACAAATAGTTCGAGACTGTGCAGAGAAAAAACATTGTTCTGGTAGAATTGCTGCTTTAGAAAAACTAGTAAAAGCGAAGAAAAGCTTGAGAGCGTATAACTTCATCTCTGCTAATCTCAAAGGTGCTAACCTCGAAGGTGCCGATCTCGAAGGTACTAACCTCGAAAGTACCAACCTAAGTAGTGCTAATCTAAGTAGTGCCAACCTAGCTAGTGCCAATCTCGAAGGTGTCAACCTAAGTAGTGCCAACCTTGAAGGTGCCAATCTCGAAAGTGCCAACCTAAGTAGTACTAATCTCTCTAATACCAATTTAGTCAACGCTAATCTTAAATTTGCTCACCTCTCCACCGCCAAACTCGCTAGTACCAATCTTTCTAGTTCCAACCTTGCCAATGCGTACCTTTCGAGTGCAAAGCTCGCTCGCGCTGACTTCTATCGTGCCAATCTCCATCGCGCCCATCTCTATAATGCTGACTTTTCCAATACTTACCTTTATCGTGCCAATCTCTCTCGCGCCTATCTCTACCGAGCTAACCTCTCTAATGCCTATCTTTCTGGTGCCAACCTCCATCGTGCTTACTTAATTGACGCTAAAAATCTTACCTCATCTCAAATTAAATCAGCTTGCTACTGGGAACAAGCTATTTACAAAGGGGTCTGGGATATTAATCAATTTAAATGGGTAGTTGATGAAGTAGCTAATCGGCAATATATAGAACAGCTAAAACAGGAGCGAGTATCCGATCCTAAAGAAGCAGTCGATTGTAGCCTCTGGGAGCCAAAAAACTAATGTTCTAAATAATAAATTTGACCGAGAAAAACTGAGTCCGCAAGCCCCTACTTTCTAAGTATGGGGATAATGACCTTCTACAAGCCAGCAGCTTTGATCATATGATAGGTAATTAAGAGTTGTGTTAAAGCAAGAGGATAACTCTGTAGAGATTCCCCTGTCGTCCCCGTAACTTTACCAATATCCTCATTACCTTCTAAACTACAAAACTGTCCTAAGTAGGGAACTTCATGACAGAGCATTTTTTCTAATTCTCGCACCTGTTCGATAGTGGCGTGACCATCAATTTCTAAGACATCTACTGGTTTACCCATATCTCGATCGAGTCCCAGACGAATAGCAGAACCTAAATGATTGCCTTCGGCGTGTAAAATTTTACTCAGATCGGGATGAGGAATAGTAGGTCGTAAAATTAAGCGTACATTGAGGAGTAAATTATTTGCTTCAGATTCTGCATCTGGGGGATAGAAACTGACAATTACATCAGCCCATTTCCGCTGAGGACGGATATAGACTTCAGAATCTGGTTCTCTTTTGCGTAACTGTTCTAGTACTTGTTCTTCTGTATAACCGCGCTTACGAGTATCTCTTTTAATTTTCCAGCTTGTACGTAAAGATTCAGGAGGAGCGAGATAAGCTTTAACATCATAGCTATTTAGCATCTTACGACTAGAATAACCAAGCAGTCCTTCGACAATTACGTATTTGTTGGGCTTAATATATTCTGGTGGGTCAAACTCTCCTGTACTATGGTTATAGATCGGCTTGAGAATTGACTGACCTAATTTTAAGAGATTGAGGTGCTGTTCGATAATATCTAAATAATTACAATCTGGATGTAAAGCAGATATACCTAGTTCTGCTCTTTGACGGCGATCGTAGCGATGATAGTCATCAGTGCAAATAACAGTAACATTATCTTCCCCTAATACTTGAGCTATTCCTTTTGTTAGTGTAGTTTTACCCGCAGCACTATCACCAACAATACCTAGAATGATTGGTTGCTCAATCATGATTCCTCCTCAATAGGGATATAAGCTCAACGAATAAATTAGTTAGTAATAATCTTAGAGCAAAATAGGCACACTTATGGCAATTTCCAGACTTATGAGTTATGTAATTTGTTGGGATTAGGGATTAGGGATTAGGGATTGGGAAATGCATGCGTCACCAATCACCAATCACCAATCACTAGTCACCAATCACCAGTAACTTAGTCGATCCGAGTAGTTATAGAGTCTCCATAGACAAAATTACATTCTGGTCAAAGCAGATATCTTAGTCAACTTGTCCTTACTCAAACCTTCTAAGTCATCTAGATAGAGCCATCCTTCTTGAATTAACTGGGCAAATACAAACAAAAGCGTTGAATCGCTATAGTCGTACTTACCATCTATATGATGTCTTTTGGCACTCAAAAAATCATTAAGACGCCACAAGTCATCGAGTTTGGCAATTTGACCGGCACTTTCACGAACTGTTTGAATTAAATCCTTTATTTCTCGTTCATAGGCTTGTTTAAAGGCTTGTTGAGCTATTTGTTCTTCTGTTTTAGTCCAACCAATATCATTTGCTTGCATTATTTAAACCAAAATTTATTTATGTATATCACCAGCAGAATTACCCAAACCGAGAAAGCTAAAATTTAACTTTAAATTCTACTGATGTAATCAAAAAATAAGTATCAAAAAAGATATAATTGCTGTTTGAGTCTAGTATCGCATTTTACCAAATTTTGCCAAAAGAGAGAAAGTCTTGTCTTGAAAAAACTCGTCTTTTTTACTCATAAACTAGAAACAAAAAAGTACTCTACTAAAGAGAGTACTGAAATTAGATCGCTTTTAGTTAGGGCTTTCCAAATAAGTTAAAACTATCGATTTATATTATTTTGCACTTCGTAACTAGAAATAAGACTTAAAAAAAAGCTAAAAGCTAAAAGTGAGGGCGACCCCGCTGATTAAAAATCAGCAAGGGAACGCGCCCGAACCCGAAGGGCTGATAGCTGATAGCTGATAGCTCTTTCAGAGATTGTATCTTCCGACTCAAGTTTTTCAGCAAAGATAACTAGGTTGGCAATGCTTATCTTTTAGCGAGCAAAGTTTAGTAATTCCTTCGGTGATGCTAACAAGTCGATCGCGACAAAGAAAATTTTGTTGTCGGGGTTAAGCAAAAATCTCCAGGCTATATTCATACCTACTCCAGCACCAAACCAAGGAGTTTGTACAGAGCCTGTTACCTTGATTTGAGTATAGCCATCATCCGCAGGTTCAGAAACACCGCTTTTAGGGATTAAATTGAGATTCTGACATTCTTCTTTGAAGAATTGAAGCACAGCCTCTTTGCCGACAATTGGTCTGCGGAAAGGTGGTTGCAGAGCACCATCAGGAGTAAATAGTTCGATGAGAGCGTCAAAGTCATTAGCATTTAAGTTATTCATATAACTTAGAATGGTAGGATTGCTAACACCTTCAATTGTTACTTTGGTACGTTGCGCCATATCTTTGGGGGGAGCAACTGGTTCAGAAACTCTTTTATAACTACCCAATTTGGCAGTATCAAACCCCATATCTACTACAGCATTGCGTAAAACTGTAATCTGCTGACCAGCCTCCAAATTTTGAATGGCTGCTAGCACGGCATTAGCATTAGCGGAAAGCTTGTATCCTGGTGGAATTGGAGCAACAAATCCTTGTTCCATCAATTCTCCTAAGCGATACCAAAAACCTAACTTGATGTTGGGAGACCAAGTAGCATAAGTTCGGCAAATTGGCGTATCAGTACGGTTAGCTAAGTCGCACATTGCCTGAGATTGTTCTTGAGGAGTCATTTGCTTGATCTCATTCAGGGTTGCTTCTGCAAACTGCATGTTAGCAGCCCCTGGAGCAGCGACTGTAATTGTTTTACCCATTTCCAGATATGCAAACCAGATCAATGCCAGTTGATCTTCTGCACTGAGTTGATTGAACCGAGCAATTGTTGCTGGCACTGCATCAGCAGATAAAGTATTGGGAAAAATTCCTCTGGCTGAATCGATTGTAAATGGCATATGAGTAACCTTGTTAAATTTACTATCTGTTAAATCGAACGCCCTATTTTATAGGGGTTATCTAGCTAGATCTCTAAGTTATGATGAAATCAATACATTAATTATAAATAAAAATAAACAAATGTGAATTTATTAGTATTTTTATTTACTTTTGTGATAATAAACTTTTCTTATCAAAATCTCGATCGCCTCAATTAACCGAAATATAGTATGATAGTCTCTTATCTTTAAGTTACATAAATTTACTCACTAATGAACTCCGACTACTTGGAGAGAATTCTGACAGCCCGTGTCTACGATGTGGCACAAGAGTCCCCCTTAGAATACGCACCTAATTTATCGGCAAGGTTACACAACAAAATCTTGCTTAAACGGGAAGATATGCAGTCTGTCTTTTCCTTTAAGTTGCGGGGAGCATATAACAAAATGGCAAAGTTACCCCCAGATATTTTGGCAGAAGGGGTAATTGCAGCTTCGGCGGGAAATCATGCTCAAGGAGTCGCTCTAGCAGCCCGTCAATTGGGAACGAGTGCGATTATCGTTATGCCTGTAACAACTCCTCAAGTAAAAGTTGATGCGGTAGCAGCAAGGGGGGGTCATGTCATCTTACATGGAGATACTTACGATGACGCTTGTACCTATGCACGTCAGTTAGAAAAAGAAAAAGGTTTAACCTTTATTCATCCTTTTGACGATCCCGATGTAATTGCAGGACAGGGCACGATCGGGATGGAAATTTTACGGCAATATCAACAGCCAATCCATGCTATTTTGATTGCTATTGGAGGTGGTGGTTTAATTGCGGGGATTTCTGCATATATTAAAAGATTACGCCCAGAAATTAAAATTATTGGCGTCGAGCCCGTGGATGCCAATGCCATGTATCGATCTCTGCAAGTAGGAGAAAGAATAAGATTATCTCAAGTAGGTTTGTTTGCTGATGGTGTAGCAGTTAGAGAAGTAGGCAAAGAAACTTTTCGTTTATGTCAAGAGTATGTAGATGAGATTATTTTAGTCGATACCGACGATACCTGTGCAGCCATTAAAGATGTGTTTGAAGATACTCGCTCGATTTTAGAGCCAGCAGGAGCATTAGCGATCGCGGGAGCTAAAGCTTATGTAGAAAGAGAAGAGCTGCAAGGGCAAACCCTAATTGCTGTTGCCTGCGGGGCAAACATGAACTTCGATCGCCTGCGTTTTGTAGCAGAAAGAGCAGAATTAGGAGAAAGAAGAGAAGCAATCTTTGCCGTTACTATTCCTGAAGAGAGGGGCAGTTTCCGTAAATTTTGTCAGTGTCTGGACAAGCACAACCTAACCGAATTTAACTATCGTATAGCCGAAGCCAAAGAAGCTCACATTTTTGTAGGTGTTCAGATCCAAAATCGTGCCGATGGTGCTAATATCGCTGCAACTTTTGAAAACCACGGATTCAAGACGATCGATCTTACCGATGATGAATTGGCGAAAATGCATTTACGTCATATGGTAGGCGGGCGATCTCCCTTAGCCGAAAACGAATTACTATATCGTTTTGAGTTTCCCGAACGTCCAGGAGCATTAATTCAATTTCTTAACTCTATGAGTCCTAATTGGAATATTAGTCTATTTCATTATCGTAATAATGGTGCAGATTATGGACGAGTCGCCATCGGCGTACAGGTTAACCCCCAAGAAATATCACAATGGCTTGAATTTGTTAATACTCTTGGTTATCCTTACTGGGATGAGAGTAAAAATCCTGCTTATCAACTTTTTTTAGGTTAGAAGTATCTATAAAACTTTTATTGGCAAAAATCAAACGATCGAAGTATAGAATTTAACTAACTACATTAGTACTTGACAAATAAGTGCAAAATGAGTTAGGGAATGTCCATAAATAAACTAGTATGTATATGATTTGCGATCGCTTCTCAGTATTTTTAGCTGTCGGCGTTACTTGTTTGGGTTTAGCTAGTGGCGACGGTTCTTACCTTACTTATAAAGGGAGAAACTATAATCCGATGACATCTACTGCTGTAGCTGAAACAATTAAAACCACTTCTCTAAACCAATCGAAACAAATATCTCGGGCAAGCCAAGCAGATAACTCTATCTCACGATCGACCTTGGCAGCAGATAATTTAAAATATGAAAATTATATGCAAGCTGGCTATCAAGCAGATCGAGATAAAGACTATTTGACTGCTTTACAGTATTTCAAAACTGCTTTAGCTATACGCCCACAAGATTCTTTAGCTCAAAAAGCAGTACGTAACTTTACTGGCTATGCTTTTGATTCTTCGATGCAAGCTGGCTATCAAGCGGATCGACAAAAAGACTACCAAACTGCCTTAAAATATTTTCGGCAAGCACAAGAGATTAGACCAGATTCTTTTTATGCTCAACAAGCTATACGTAATGTTAGTAGTTATCTGGCGATCGAGAATAATAATGTAGAGACAGAATCGAACGAGCGACAAAATAAGTCTAATTTGGGTTTTTGGTTAATGTTAATCGCTCTGTTTTTTGCTATTGGTGTAGCCGGAGGAATATTATTTCTGTTGTTCAAACAGAGTGATGCTAGCACTAGCGATTCCGCTGATGATTCCTCGTATACTAATGCTGAAGATGAAGTAGCAACCGTTGTAGCTCCTGCTCAAACTTATCCCCAGGTAATATCACCATCGTCTTCCGCCCCCGATACTACCATGGTGGCAACGACCAGACATAATGATGTAAAAGAAGAAGGGCAAAAGACACGAATATTAACTTCAGAAAGTAATGGTAATCATCTACAATCGATCGAGCAACCAGCAGTTAGAGAGTCTTTTTTTATTTCCTCCTCACCTTCCCAAGTTTCTAAACTAGATATTATTCCCGAACTAATTGGCAATTTACAGCATAGCGACCGCGCTTTCAGAAGAAAAACTATCTGGGAATTAGCTCAGAGAGCGGATTCTAGAGCTATGAAACCATTAGTAGAGTTGATGATGAAGGTAGACTCTCAAGAACGAAGCTTAATTTTAGAAGCTATGACTCAAATAGCCAGTCGTACCCTCAAACCAATGAATAAAGCCTTAAGCCTCTCTCTAGAAGATGATAATTCTCAAGTACGCCAAAATGCAATCCGCGATTTAACTAGGGTATACGAATTGATGTCTCAAGTGACACAAAGACTATCTGAAGCTGTAGATGATTCTGATGAAGAGGTACAACAGACCGCTAAATGGGCTTTAAAACAACTCAACCAAATGCCTAAAATGAAATGGCAAAATACTACTGACTCTTCAGATGCTTCTTAAAAAAGTTTTTAGTCTTTAGTTTTTAGTCTTTAGTTTTTTTACTTGTATAGGATCGAGTTGATTTTCATCTTGCATTTGCGCGAAGGAGACCCCCAGCTACGCTGGTGGGACGGGGCGTTTAAACTGCCGAACTAAATTCGGCAGGCAGCCCCTCAGGAATTCGCGCACCTCTAACTATCGTGTTTACATTTAATGTGATATAATGTGAGCCATGACTCAGCGTGCCTACAAATACCGATGCTTTCCAACTGCCGAACAAGAAAATCTCTGGCGACGGACAATGGGATGTGTACGTTTGGTCTATAACAAAGCTTTGGCTACCAGAACTAAAGCCTGGTATGAAAAGCAAGAACGAGTCGGCTATAAAGAAACCTCTAGTCTTCTTACTGAATGGAAAAAAGCCGAGGAATTGGATTTTCTCAATGAAGTTAGCTGCGTACCTTTGCAGCAATGTCTTAGACATCTGCAAAAAGCCTTTGCTAACTTTTGGGGTAAACGTGCCAAGTATCCAAGGTTTAAAGCCAAGCGTAATGGTGGCTCGGCTGAATTTACCAAATCGGCTTGAAAAATAATGCTCAAATTGTTATTTATTTCTACTCCTGTTGGTTCTTTGGGTTCCGGTCAAGGAGGTGGGGTAGAGTTAACTGTTCAGAATATTGCCCAAGAGTTAAAGCAACGAGGACATTTACTAGAAGTAGTTGCTCCTCAAGGGTCGATCTTAAAAGGAATTTCTGTCAAAAATATTGAAGGTAATTGCCAAATTGCCGTCCAAACTCAAACCAGAGATGTACCTATTTGTCTACCAGCTAATTCCGTTTTGGCAAATATGTGGGAATATGCCCGTCAGGTACAGCATAACTATGATTTATTGGTGAATTTTGCTTTTGATTGGTTACCTTTTTATTTAACCCCTTTTTTTGACCGTCCTATTGCTCATTTCATCAGTATGGGTTCGATGACAGAAGCTACCGACGAGATCATGACTGAGGTGGCACTAAAATATCCAGATACGATAGGCGTGTATACAAAATCCCAAGCAGCCAGTTTTCCCTTTGCTGAGACTTGTCATCTTTTGGGTAGCGGTCTCGACTTATCCCTTTATGATTTTTGTCCTCAACCAAAAAATTGTCTAGCTTGGGTAGGGAGAATTGCCCCCGAAAAAGCTCTAGAAGATGCTGTGGCAGCTAGTAATCTTACTGGTATACCCCTGAAAATTTTCGGCAAAGTACAAGATAAAGAATATTGGCAGCAAATTCAACGAGATTTTCCCCAAGCACCTATAGACTATGTCGGATTTTTAAATACCGAACAATTGCAAAAACAACTCGGTCAATGTAGTGCTTTACTAATGACTCCTCGTTGGCTAGAAGCTTTTGGCAATGTAGCGATCGAATCCCTGGCTTGTGGTGTTCCTGTAATTGCTTATAGTAGAGGAGGTCCAGCAGAAATTGTTCTACATGGGAAAACAGGCTTTTTAGTCGAACCAGATAGTGTAACGGGTTTGGTAGCAGCAATTAATAAAATCGACCAGATCGATCGCGCCTGTTGTCGTCAGCAAGCCGAAAGCAAATATTCCTTAAAAGCTTTAGGAGACCGTTTTTCTGATTGGTTTCACAAAATTTTAAGAGCGTGAGGATTGCCAATTGATAATTAATTGCTTACTATTTGATAGCAAAATATTAAATTAGATGACGTTACAAATCTTTACCACAATCCAATAGTAGTGTAAACTACCCCAGGAAAGGTATATAAGTAGAATGAGGAGTGAATCTAAATGCAGTCGGCTCAGACGCTGCGAACAGTACCAAAAGAGTTTCTTAAACCTCCTGGTGGCATAAACCCTAACGTATTAATGTTTATGGCAGCTCTGATGCTGATTTTCTCATCGGCTTGGGGTTATTTTGGCGGAGTTCTTCCAGGATGGTGTTGTTTTTTGGCTAATGTTCTGGCCTTACATTTATCAGGGACGGTAATTCATGATGCCTCTCATAACAGCGCTCATAGTAACCGCATTATTAATGCTGTTTTAGGACATGGTAGTGCTTTAATGCTAGGGTTTGCTTTTCCTGTTTTTACTAGAGTACATCTTCAACATCACGCTCATGTCAACGATCCCGACAACGATCCCGATCATTTTGTCTCTACTGGGGGTCCTTTATGGCTGATTGCTGCCCGTTTCTTCTATCATGAAATATTTTTCTTTAAACGGCGTTTATGGCGCAAATACGAGCTACTAGAATGGTTTTTAAGCCGATTATTTGTAGCAGTACTAATTATGTTAGGAATTCACTATGGCTTTATCGGCTATATTATGAATTTCTGGTTTGTACCAGCCTTAGTAGTAGGAATTGCCCTAGGCCTATTTTTTGATTACTTACCCCATCGTCCTTTTCAAGAACGCGACCGCTGGAAAAATGCTAGAGTATATCCTAGTCCGCTCGTGAATTTATTAATACTAGGACAAAATTATCATCTAGTTCATCATCTTTGGCCCTCTATTCCTTGGTATAAATACCAACCAGCCTACTACGCGACTAAACCGCTTTTGGATGCCAAAGGATGCGATCAGTCTTTAGGTTTGCTCGAATGGAAAAATTTCTGGAATTTTCTCTATGATATTTTTCTCGGTATTCGTTTCCACGGACATAAGGATAATAAATAATCATCTGTTGACGAATAATAGCTCGTACAAAAGCTTTTAGCTCTTAGCTATGCTATTAGCTTTTATTTATTTCTTTATGGTTGATGATTGTTCGTATCAATTTGAATTCAGCCTTTATCAGCGTCTATTTCGCCGTCCTTTGCATACCAGTCACGGTATTTGGCGAGTGCGCGAGGGTATTATTATTGAAATTACTGATTCTATCAATCATAAAGGAAGAGGAGAAATTGCTCCCCTTCCCTGGTTTGGTTCAGAAACTTTAGCCGAAGCATTACAATTTTGTAGACATTTAGGAAATACTGTTACTAAAGCTCATATTGCTAATATCCCAGATCGGTTACCAGCTTGTCAGTTTGCCTTTGAATCGGCATTAATAAATTTAAAGAATCAGCACGGAGAAACTAAAAAATATCCATCTCTTAGTTACGCTCATTTACTGCCAGCAGGAGAAGAAGCCTTAACTACCTGGCAAAAAATGGCAACAGAAAATAATTATAGAGACTCTGGGATTACCTTTAAATGGAAAATTGGTGTTTACCCCCTAACTACAGAAATTACAGTCGGAAAAAAATTACTACAACTTTTACCCTCAGATACAAAATTACGCTTAGATGCTAACGGCGGTTTAAATATTAAGCAAACAAAACAATGGCTACAACTAGCAGAGCAAAACGATAAAATAGAATTTATCGAACAGCCTTTACCTCCTCAGCAATTTGTAGAAATGCTGGCTTTGAGTAAAGATTACTCTACACCCCTAGCTTTGGATGAATCAGTAGCCAATCTCGATCGGCTAGAGAAATGTGTTCGCCAGGGATGGCAGGGAATTTTTGTGATTAAAGCAGCGATCGCTGGTAAACCCAGCCGTCTACGTCAGTTTTGTCGGCAAAACTCCCTAGATTTAGTTTTTTCTTCCGTATTTGAAACCGAAATTGGTCGTCAAGCAGCCCTAGAATTAGCATTAGAATTAGGTAATCCTAACCGTGCTGTTGGCTTTGGTATCAATAGTTGGTTGATAGATAATTAAACAGACATTTTAGAGTTTTTAATTGGTAAGCGGACAGTAAAACAACTACCAACTTCTAACTGACTTTCTACAGCGATCGCTCCTTGATGTTGTCGAACAATCTCTTTAACAATCGCTAATCCTAATCCCGATTTGCCTGCTTGACAGGAGCGAGATTTTTCTGCTCGCCAAAATCGCTCGAATATCTTGTCTAAATGTTCTGGTGCAATACCTATACCCGTATCCTTTACTTTAATAATAATATTAGAACTTCTGTCAGAGTGGGTCAGGTAAAATGAGGAAAAAAGCTTGAAACCCAGATAGAGAGTATGGTTAAACCTCGTCCTCCTCGACCAACAGTTCAATGTGTAGATACTTACTGTGAATTGTATAGAGATTTATTCATAGAAGTGAGAGCCTATGAATCCTTTAAATATCTTCAATTGGGATTAATAAGTGACCTTAAAAGGAAGAGTTTGCCAGCGAACTGCTTGCAGCAGCGCTTGCGCTCCCGCCAAAGCGGTGGGATTGGAAATCACTAAAATAAATGGGTTTGATTGCTTAAGATATTTGGTCTATTGTTGGGATGAGTTTTACTGCTCTTTTGCCTAGAGTGACAGAAGAGAGATCTCGTAACTTGGTTAGTTGTCCTTTTACTCACTATTTACGATATCCTCTTCCTACTTAGGCTGACATTTTTGGATTAAAGACTTGTGAGCGCAGAATTTGACGAAACTGCATTAATGACAGCACTTTTAAATTTAAAAAGTAACAAGTAATACAGATAAAAAGAGAGTTAGGCTTAGGGTTAAGAGAAAGCACTGAGAGGAGGTAAACTTATAATTAATCCAAATCAACAAACCTATAACCAAAAATATAATCAAAAAGTAATGAAGTTAACATGATAAATAGAAAGATGAACTTAGGCAAAGATGAAAGAGAAATGTTACTCCAAGAATTTAATGGAGTTGCCAATATAATTACACCACCTTTAGGCTTATTTTCTAGTTTAAAATACACTTTAAGAACTTGGTTATGTCTAAATTTAACTACTTTAATTCAATTAGTTGGATACAACAGACACAGAATTCTTCAATGGCAAAATCAAGGAAGAAAAGTTATTATTAATGTTGGCAGTTTAGGGGAATTTGGAAATCCTCAATATCTGAATGCTGATTTGTTATTGGGAATTAATTACATACCTAAAGTTATATTAAACAAGTTAGGCTATGATCTTTTATTAAATATTACTTCATGCGATTACAATTTACTCAACACTGCTGATGGAATTTTTTTAAGTCATGTCCTAGAACATATACCTCCTAGTTTGGCTCTACAAGCTCTTAAAAATTGTTTAACTTATCTAAAATTAGGTGGGAGTTTACGAGTTACTGTTCCTGATTTAGAAAACACAAACTTAGCTCAATTATCTAATCCTCGGGATAGCATACTACGTACAATTAGAGTGAATCGAAAATTTTATGACTGGGGGCATAAATTTATGTATAACAACACTCTTCTCATATTTTTAATGGAAGAAGCTGGTTTTAGTGAAGTTCAGCAAGTTAAATTTCGAGAAGGATTATTAGGAGAAACTGATTTAGAAAAATATGGTTGTGGTGAATCAATCTATGTAACTGGAATTAAACTTTAATTGGCGTTAGGTGCAGCAAGACCAGCAAGGCTTTGTTGTTCCCACTTACGCCAGAACCAAGGATTTCGTCTAGGTGTGGAGTTAAGGAACTCTAGGGCTTCTTTACCAGGTGTACCTTCTCTGATTCCGACCCTAGGGAAACTCATTGCTCAGAAAGCCAAGGTTAGCCTGGGCGAGGGAGCCGAGATAGTTTCTCTGTCATTAGCCTGAGTTTTTGTGGCGAGCCCACCCAGGCTTTTTTGAGAAGGTTCTACTCTTTTAAGCCTCTGACTTTTCCCGTTATCTTTTCAATTGAGCGATCGCTTTGTTTACCTCTATCTCTAAGCCTTATTGCTCCGTAAATAATTGTCATTAAACCAGGAGCAATCTCAAGTTTATGCCCTAGCTGATGGAGCCAAAGGACTGAGAGAAGCACTCTCTTAAGCAGTTTGCCGATTTAAAGTTTATTCTCGCTCGCCCTCATCTCAAACAACATATTTATGAAAACGCAGATGCTAGGGGTTTAACCGGAGAAATGAGACACAACAACGATTAGCTTAAATGTTTAATTAATCTGATTGTGGATTTCTACTTTTAAATATTCAGTAAATTAGGCTGAAAATCCTCTTTCTCTCTTATCATACTAGACGGTTTAGTCTGCTAGTTAGTAGCGATCGCCTTTCCCAATCACCAACTACTTTTGACCACACCCTCATCTTCTACAATTAGAATTTTCATTAATTGTAAGTCAACAATCTAGAACAATAATCAAAATGAATTGAGGAATAAGTTCAATCGCTATTTCCTGTAATTTTAACTAAATAGACTAAACGAGCGACTAAAATTTAAGTAAAAAATCAGTACAAAAACTGATTTCAGGTGATAAAAACTTAATTAGACTTAAATTAATTCACTCTAATTGCTTTTACTTTCTCTACGTAATTATGTCGCAATTTTAACCAGTAAACGACTTTATCTTCAGTTCTATTGAATAACAAGAGCATAGTCATTGAGCAATTGAAGATATTTTTCAAATTGAGGATATATGAACAGAACTCAAACAATATCTGTTTTCAATCATTCAGACGATCGGCATCATCAGGGTAAAAGGTACTTTCAATCAGAAACTACCACAGACACAAATATAGAAAAATCGGATGATACTATTCGCGCTGATGTTGTTTTAATAGTTGATGATACTTTAACTAATTTAGAAATACTTTCTGACTATTTGCAATCTGGAGGTTTTACCGTTTCTATTGCTTCAGACGGAATAACGGCTTTAAGTCAAGCTGAATGTATCGAGCCAAATATTATTTTACTCGACATTCTCATGCCTGGAATGAACGGCTTTGAAGTGTGCCAGAAACTCAAAGCTAATCCGAAGACTAAAGATATTCCCGTAGTTTTCATGACTGGCTTAACGGATATAGAAGATAAGATTAAGGGCTTTGAACTCGGAGGAGTAGATTACGTTACCAAACCGATTTATAAAGAAGAAGTAGTTGCACGTATCAAAACTCATCTCACGCTACAACGTATGCGATCGCATCTACAAATTCAAAACCAGCAATTAAACCAAGAGATTCAAATTCGTCAGCAGACAGAAGCTAAGTTAAGGCGATCGCAACAAATATTGAATAATTTGAATCAAGAATTAGAACAAAGAGTAGCCGAACGTACTGCTGAATTAGTTCAAGCCAAAAAACAGGTAGAAAATATCAATACAGAATTGCTCAATTCTAATCAAGAGTTAGAACGGTTTGCCTATATTGTTTCTCATGATTTGCAAACACCTTTGCGAAGTTTGAGGATGTTTACTCAACTACTAGCTCAAGAATATCAAGAACATTTAGACGCTCAGGCAGATGAATATATTAGCTACATTGCTGATAGTGCTGCCCGTATGCAAACTTTGATTCAAGATTTGCTTACTTATTCTCGCGCAGGTAAAAATGAGCAAACTTGGATTTCTGTCGATCTCAACGAAACACTAAAACAAATAATTGTCGATCTTCAAGCAAACATTACCGAAAATAACGCAGAAATTATAGTTAAAAACTTACCTACAGTAATAGCTAACCCTGTAGAAATGAGTCAACTACTGCAAAATTTAATTACTAATGGACTCAAATTTCGCGGTAAAGCTAATCCCATAATTGAAATTGATACTATATCTCAACCACAACAATGGTTGATATCCGTCAAAGACAACGGAATTGGCATTGAAAAGCAATATAGTCGTAAAGTCTTCCAAGTTTTTCAAAGATTACACCCACAAAATAAATATCCTGGTACGGGGATCGGTTTAAATATTTGTCAAAAAATTGTCGAACGCTATGGGGGAAAGATTTGGGTAGAATCCGTAATAGGTGAAAGTTCCACATTTTATTTTACTTTGCCCAAAAAAGAATATTTGCATCAAAATCAAAAATATATTCAAAGTTGTCGGGTTAGCTAAATTTTAAACAACTAATTATCTAGATTTTCTCTTTTATTTGTTATTAATTCATCCCGATTAATACTATCGAGGATAAATATTCCTGGAGAGTAACATAACTTATTGTTTAGTAATAATTACTCAAAAAAAGTAGAATTATTTATTCTTTACTCAAACTTTACCGAATTTAAACACAAAAAACATAATTAAATCGATGATTTAGTATTATTCGATACTAAATCACAATGCCTCTTATTTAAGATAGCGTTATACTATGCTTCGGTAGCTCAAAAATGCACAATTAATCAATATTTGTTCCGTTTTCGAGCAATCGCAATTTGTAAATTAGTAGAGGTTTCTGTTATTTCAGCACACAAAAAAAATAACTTTAATTATTAAGAACGAAAAATAAGCTTTGCCATGGTCTTTTTATTATAAATAAGCTCCTAAGAATAGATTAAAATCTATCTTTTCTTATTTTTTTTAAACTAACTGCCTATTTTAGTAAGAGACTATGACAGTACATTGAGTAATTAATAATTTATTGACCTCCATGTTAAATTTACACAAAAAGTTCAACCTAGAATCACACGCATTCAGTGATATTGCCAATGCCATTTTGATTGAAAATCAGACAAAATCAGAGGCAAGTCAATAGGTTTTATCCTTCTTATTACTTAAGTAACTTCCTAAGCATATGTAGTTTTATTATTGCTAAGTTTTGAAATGAATGCCTGACTCTATATTGGGAACTTTCTCTATTTGCTTTAGTCACTATAAAGCATTAATCAGAAAAAGCAGACGTAGAAAATACTAGGGGTAGCTTTTGATAAGCAACCCCAAAAGTAAATCAAATTAATTAATCATGAGTGTAAAACAGTATACAGCCAAAAAACTGGTTTTAACTACCTGGCTTAACAACAATCAACAAATACCCAAAAATACCCAAAAGCTATGGGCAAAGAAAAAAATTAATTGGTTGAGTCCTCTGAGAAAGTGGTTAAATAATATTGAAATCAGTGATTCTACTGTAGCCCATCGTCTTTGCAAGCTGATCCCTACTCAGTGTCCTTTTGAAAGGAAAATTCAGCTATTGGGACATACCATCGTCAGTATTCCTCCCTTGTGTAAACTAAATCCTTTATATGAAGAAGTAGTAGCTTTACGCTTTCGGGCAATCTGCTATTTAGCTGATGAATGTGGTGAAGATGTAAGCTCTTACTGCTAAGATACATACTTGCTGTATTCTTATGCTGGACATGAGGGTACCGTGTCTTTCAATAGAGTATTATGGCAATTATTCCACTCAAAGCTTGGTATCTAGAGCAGTACGAACCAATCAAAAATGTAGTTAAACAACCTTGTCATCTACGTTTAAGCAGAAATAGTTTACTCAAATCGGGTTTACGGGCGGATTTTTTGGACGATCGCCTGAGTATAGAGAGTTCTGACTGGTTTGCGCGTTATCTAGAAGGAGAAACCATTGAATTTTACATCGAAGGTAGTGGTAACTACGTTATTTCTAATATCGATCTAGTTTCCCAAGAAATTTACTTTAGTAAACAGGAAACTCTTTTAGGGCTAGAACCCACAATATACTTTAGTCCTCAAACTGAATATCCTGACAGTAGAGAAGAGACTCTAGCTATTTTAACAGAAACAATTGAAAAGCTAAGTCAGCGATCGCGTTTACCTCTATCATTAGAAATTGCTCCTCGCCCTCAAAATTCTCCTTTACGCCTTAGCAACAGTCAGTTTAGAAAAATTCGTAAGAGTCTTTTATTTATTGCCGAAGGAACACCTATAGCTAGCATACCAGGAGAAAAAGATCGATCTCATCTACTTCTTAGCCCTAATGTTTGCGTAGAAATTGGTTATGCTTTAGAAAGCAAAGACAAAGGTTATATCCTAATCTTACAAATGGAACGTCCCGATTTAACTGGAAAATTTCCCTTTGATGTTTCGGGATACAAGCAATTAATTTACAAAACTCCTGGAGATTTAAAAAAGACTTTACCCAAGGTAATAGAAACACTACTAAAAAGATATAATTTGTTTGCATGAAAGAACTAGCTAATTCGTTCCGAACTCCGGACTAATGAGAGGTGATTCCAACTTGGGTTAATATTTAATCGTAACTTATCTGAATAGAAGAGAAACTGAGTTGGCAGCTAAACTAGATAAACAGTCCTTTAGCGTTTGGAACTATAAACCTTGGTGGTGTCAACCTTGGTCGATTATACTTACAGGAGTCGTAATTATAGCTGGAAGTTGGTTATTGACTAAAACCATATGGATTACGATTCTCTTGTGCGTACCTATTTTGGCTTGGTGGGGTTATTTTCTAGTTTTATATCCGCAACTAGTAAAACAAGCTTATTTCGCTAATTCCCCAGTTGAGGAATTATAAGGGTTCTCGAAAAGCGTTAAATAAACCTCAGTTAAGATAAGTTTGGAGTTTGGATAGGCTTTTGCTAAGCACTCGTGCAAAATTAATTTAAGAAATATTAAACTAGAGCTATAAAACAATTTGTTTGGTGGTTAACAGTTCTGTTGCTAAGTGATAACGGATAATTGGCAATAGATAACTCATAAAATCATAATGGATACATTCATGGCTAAACCGACTATTCTGACTGTAGATGACGATCCAGATGTTTTACAGGCAGTAGCACGGGATTTGCGACGACAATATGGCGATCGCTTTCGGATTATGCGAGCTGATTCCGGTCAATCTGCCCTGGATGCTATACAAAAGCTCAAACTACGTAATGATACAGTCGCTCTGTTTTTGGTAGACCAAAGAATGCCTAAGATGACTGGTGTAGAATTACTGGAAGAGGCAGGACAGGTATTTCCGTTAGCGAAAAGAGTTTTACTGACAGCTTATGCAGATACTGATGCAGCTATTCGGGCAATTAATAGTGCTAAATTAGATTATTATCTTCTCAAACCTTGGGATCCACCAGAAGAAAAACTATATCCAGTTTTGAACGATCTACTCGATGACTGGCAAGCTTCTTTTCATCCTCCCTTCAAAGGTATTCGAGTTATTAGCGATCGCTGGTCGCCCCATTCTCACCAAATTCGCGATTTCTTGGCAAGAAACCAAATTCCTTATCGTTGGTTAGACATCGAACAAGAAACAGAGGCAAAAGAATTAATCGATCTTGCCAACTTAGAAAAACCTAATTTACCTTTGGTCATGCTTCCCGATGGTTCTCATTTATCTGAACCCTCTAATGTTCAGTTAGCAGAAAAAATTGGCTTAAAAACTCAAGCTGCAAAACCCTTTTATGACCTAGTTATTGTTGGTGGAGGTCCGGCGGGATTAGCAGCAGCAGTATATGGAGCTTCGGAAGGACTACGCACAGTGGCAATAGAAAGAGAAGCCCCAGGAGGACAAGCAGGAACAAGTTCGCGCATTGAAAACTATCTGGGGTTTCCCGTAGGTTTAAGTGGAGGAGATTTAGCTAGGAGGGCAGTAACGCAAGCTAAAAGGTTTGGAGTTGAAATTCTCACTCCCCAAGAAGCGACCAAAGTTCGTCTCGATAACAACTATCGCATTGTCACTCTCAGCGATGGGACAGAAATTAGCTGTCATGCTTTAATTCTTGCCCTTGGTGTATCTTGGAGAAGATTAAAAGTACCGGGAATTGACAAGTTTACTGGTGCAGGAGTTTATTATGGTGCTGCTCAAACAGAGGCTTTAGCTTGTAGAGAAGAAGATGTTTATGTAGTTGGAGGTGCAAATTCCGCAGGACAAGCAGCAATGTATTTTTCTAAGTATGCCCGTACAGTTAATATGCTAGTACGAGGAGATTCTTTAACTAAAAGTATGTCTCAGTACCTAATCGATCAAATTGAAGCTACAGACAATATTAAGGTACAGACTCACACTAGCGTAATTGAAGCACGAGGAGAAACTAGTTTAGAAACCCTTGTTTTACAAAATTCTCTCACTGGAGAAACTAAAACGGTAGCTGCTAATTCTCTGTTTATTTTTATTGGTGCCGTTCCCCATACCGATTGGCTCGATGGCATAATAACTAGAGATGAACGGGGCTTTATCTATACAGGGTCAGATTTACCCCAGAAAGACAACAAGCCTAAAGGTTGGTCTTTAGAACGCGACCCCTATTTACTAGAAACAAATATCCCAGGCATTTTTGCTGTAGGTGATGTGCGTCATGGTTCGGTTAAACGAGTTGCTTCTGGTGTGGGGGAAGGTTCTATTTGCGTTCAATTTGTCCACCGCTATTTAGCCCAGGTTTAAATACTAGTAAGGCAAGCCGTAACTACTGTTAAAAACTTTCGTAAAACAGGAGAAACTTTTTCTATTTTCCACGCTGCGACTAATTCTAGTTCTGGTGTCGGTACATCTAATTCTCGATAAACTACACCAGGACGATTGATACTCTGAAGACTCGAAGAGACAAAACTAACTCCTATGCCTGCTGCAACTAAGCCAATTATAGTTGGCTGAGGAGTTCGCCAAGTCGTTTGAATAATGTTTTTATTCGGGAGAAGCGATCGAACTTTGGTCAAGAACATTTAGCAAATCTGCGTAACGGAGATTGGAAATATGTTTGGTATAGTCCCACAGGAAGTTTAGTATCCAGTAGTGAAACATCTTGTTTGAGTTGTCATACCAGAGTTAAAGATAGAGATTATGTATTTACTCTGCCCGATTTAGTAACAGCAGCACAAACGAAGGAATTGCAATCTAGACCTACTGAATTTGGCTTATCTGTTTGTAATTAGTTTAATTGTTAGAACAATATTCACAATGATAAAACAATGGTTTGCTGCTTCTATAGCTTTAACTGGAATTGCTTTACCCGTACTAGCTCAAAATCGTACTGCGCCGATGAACTTTGCAGGACGTTATTTAGTTTCCGTTTCCGATGCAGATATGGTGGCATCGGCTTATGTAGATGGCAGTTTAGGAACGAAAGAAGGTGAAGATGTAATTAGTGTAATTCCTGTTGGCAAGCACGTCAGTCAATTACAGGCTTATGAAACGACCGCCAGTAACTCAGTAGCAGGTCCACCTGTAGCAGTTGCCGTTACCCCCGATGGTCGTTACGCAATGGTGGTGGAAACTTGGACGCAAAGACCAGAAGGAGCTTGGGAAAATCAAACTTTTGCCGATTTAGAACATGGAAACCGTATTTTAGTTTTTGACCTTAAAGACCCTACTAATCCAACTCTAGTCCAAGATTTAAAAATTCCTCAACGTCCTGATGCAGTTAGTATTAATTTTGATGGCTCTTTAGTCGCTGTTTCCTTTCATCCAAATGGTGCAGGTACAGAAACTCCTCTTGGGTTAATTCCTTTTAGTAACGGGCAATTGGGCAAACCTATTTATCCCAAGCTTACTACCATATCTCAAGGAGAAAGATTAATTCACGCAGAATGGCATCCCAAACAAAATATCTTGGCTGTAGTTAATGAAACCGCAGCAGAGGTATCTTTTGCCAGATTAGCAGATAATTTACAACTCGAACCTTGGGGAAATGTAGTTCAAGTTGAAAAAGCTCCTTTTATGGGTCGCTTTACTCCCGATGGTCGGCATTTAATTGTTAATAATCTCTATTGGGGTGCAGATGTAGAAGGAAGATGGATAGAAGCACCCCAAGGAAGTATTAACAGTATTCGCTTAGAAGCAGGGACACAGTCAGATGGTACACTTAGACACGCCTTAATATCGCGATCGCACACTGGAGTTAGTCCTGAAGGTTTAGCTATTAGCCCAAATGGTCGCTACGTAGTAACCACTAATGTAGAACGTAGCTATTTACCTTACAATGACCAGCGCATTACTTGGTATTCTTCTCTAACTCTAGCCACTTTAGACCCCGAAACAGGACAATTAAATCACGTCGCTGATTATCCTTTCGATGGTATTTTACCCGAAGCAGCAGCCTTTGATGCTTCTAGCCAGTATTTAGCGGTAGTAAATTACGACCATTTCGACGACTCCATTAAAGGAGGAAGTATCGACTTTTGGCGTATTGGTACAGACCCTTTAAATCCCAAACCTCAATTAATTAAAACTAATTATTCCGTTCCTGTAACGCGAGGTGTTCATTCGATGGTTTTAGTTGAGTAATGTCAGCGATAAATTAAGAAAGAGCGATCGCACATCATGGCATAATTAAAATGAAGTATGCTTATAATGTGAATCTAGATTGTATTAATGCGATCGAGCTAATTGGATTTAGTTCATTAAAAATAGCAGTAAATTGACCGATGAAGAAAAAGTATATTTACTGGCAAGATGATGATATGTGGTTAGGCTATCTTGAAGAGTATCCTGACTATTGGACTCAAGGTGAAACCGAAGAAGATTTGAAAGAGAATTTGCTCGATATTTATCAAGAGTTAACGGGTAATAAAATTCCGAATATCCGTAAGGTTGCAGAACTGGAAGTGTCGTGAAGCGAAGAGATTCGATCGAGCAACTTGAAGAAATGGGTTGTGTCTTCATTCGTCATGGTGGTAAACATGATTGGTATCAAAACCCAAGAACCAAGATTTCTCAACCTATTCCCAGACATAGAGAAATTAAAAAGCAACTTGCCAAACAAATTATCAAAATGCTCAGTGACAGCGAAAATATTAACTAAGGAGGAGATCTTAGTTAAGTAACTATAGGGAAAAAAAATTTTATAACTGTTTCGGTACTCGTTTGGGGACTATGCGTAATTAACGACCGCGCTTTATCATAGGCAAGAACTAAAACTTAGTAGCCGAGAGGAGAATAATTAAATGGCAGATAATAGAAGAAGTAAAGTAGTTACTCAAGGACATCAGCGATCGCCCAATCGTGCTATGTTACGGGCGGTAGGTTTTGGCGATGGAGATTTTACCAAACCCATTGTCGGGCTAGCCAATGGCTATAGTACTATTACCCCCTGCAACATGGGTATTAATACATTAGCGCAACGAGCAGAAGCAGCCCTAAAACAAGCAGGCTCGATGCCTCAGATGTTCGGCACGATTACTATTAGCGATGGGATTTCTATGGGTACAGAAGGGATGAAATATTCCCTCGTCTCCCGTGAAGTAATTGCCGACTCGATCGAAACTGCTTGTAATGGACAGAGTATGGATGGAGTTTTGGCTATTGGTGGTTGTGATAAAAATATGCCTGGGGCGATGATCGCTATGGCACGGATGAATATTCCTGCCATCTTCGTTTACGGAGGAACGATCAAACCAGGACATTACAACGGACAAGATTTAACTGTAGTTAGTGCCTTTGAAGCCGTCGGACAATACAGCGCGGGTAAAATCGATGAAGAAGAATTAACCGCGATCGAAAAGAATGCTTGTCCTGGGGCTGGTTCTTGTGGGGGAATGTTTACAGCTAATACCATGTCATCGGCATTTGAAGCAATGGGCATGAGCTTGCCGTATTCTTCTACCATGGCAGCAGAAGATGAAGAAAAAGCAGAAAGTACCGAAAAATCCGCTTTTGTTTTAGTCGAAGCTATTCGCCAACAAATCCTACCCAGTCAGATTCTTACCCGTAAAGCTTTTGAAAATGCTATTTCCGTTATTATGGCGATTGGTGGTTCTACTAATGCAGTCTTGCATCTACTGGCGATCGCTAATACTATAGGCGTAGAATTAACCTTGGATGACTTTGAAACTATTCGCAAGCGCGTCCCTGTATTTTGCGATCTCAAACCATCTGGTAGATATGTCGCTACAGACCTTCATCAAGCTGGTGGTATTCCCCAGGTTATGAAAATGCTACTCGTCAATAATTTATTACATGGAGATGCTTTAACTATTAGTGGTCAAACTATTGCCGAAGTTTTAGCAGATATTCCCGATACTCCTAAACCAGACCAAAATGTGATTCGTCCTTGGGATAAACCCATGTATCAAGAAGGACACCTAGCCATTCTTAAAGGTAATTTAGCTACAGAAGGCGCAGTTGCTAAAATTAGTGGCGTAAAAAATCCCCAAATTACTGGCCCTGCTAGAGTATTTGAATCAGAAGAAGAATGTTTGGCTGCCATTCTCGACAAAAAAATTAAACCAGGTGATATAATTGTCGTCCGCTATGAAGGGCCCAAAGGTGGTCCGGGAATGCGGGAAATGCTCGCACCTACTTCTGCTATTATCGGTGCTGGTTTAGGAGATTCGGTTGGGTTGATTACAGATGGGCGTTTTTCTGGCGGTACTTATGGTATGGTAGTCGGTCATGTTGCTCCTGAAGCTGCCGTTGGCGGTACAATTGCTCTAGTAGAAGAAGGAGATAGTATTACTATTGATGCTCATCAAAAGCTATTGCAATTAAATGTATCTGAAGAAGAACTTAATAAACGCAAGGCGAATTGGCAGCCTCGTTCGCCCAAATATTCTAGAGGTGTATTGGGTAAGTACGCTAAATTAGTTTCTTCTAGTAGTTTAGGTGCATTGACCGATCTAGATTGTTAATTAGTTACTGGTGATTGATGATTAGTGAGGCATGCATGTCCTAATCCCTGTCTTAATTAGCCTACCCTCGACACGGGGAAACCCTAGCGAGTCATCGTTACACCGCCACGGGGCGTTGCCCGAAGAGCGGACACAGGAGAATCCCTACCCGCCCATAGCTTTCAGGGGTATGATTTTAAGATTTAACGGTTGAGATGGGCAGAGGAGGCAGAGGGAGCGGAGGAAGCAGAGGGGGAAAAGCCCATTCTTTCGTTTTTAGTGTAGTCAAGATTGTCGACTTTATTAAAAACATACACTT
>JASJDJ010000119.1 GCA_030065635.1 Xenococcaceae cyanobacterium MO_188.B32 | reverse complement strand
GTTAATCCCTTAATATATCTCATTTAATTTTCTTCAATCTTCTCTGGTCGCGATCGCTGATTGATAATAGCGAGCATCCTTGTTAAATTTCAGTCTAAAATTATTCTTACTAGAATTTATTAAAATATACAATTAATTTTATTGAAGTACTTAGTAGTTAGTAGTTAGTGGTTAGTAGTTAGTAGTTGGCTAAAATTAATAACAATAACTGATAGCTGATAGCTGGTAGCTTTTAAAACCAAAATGGAACAGGAAAAACCAGACTGGATAAGATTACATAAAGCTCTGTCAGTGGAAGCTGAACGGGGTTTTACCGATTTAATGGGTAATCAATATCGGTTTAGTGAATTTCTTTGTCTTAGCTTCGGTAAACCACCCACGATCGTACCCTCTACAGAACGTTCTCGTTGGCAAGCAATGGCAACTAAATTTGCTGCTTATTCTCAACTAGACTCAAGGCAAAGACAAAATCTGGTGACTGATGCGCGTAATTTTTTACAGCAACAGCGCAAAATTTTAGAAACACCTACTGCACCACCAAAACCTAAAGTACCGAAAACTAGTGCTGTAAATTCTCCTCAGTCTAGAAGTTATTTTAGTCGTCCTATCGCTTTAGACCAACCTCTATCTCAAGTAATAGATATTGGACGTAAAAGCAGTTACTTAGAACGCTTGGGTTTATATACAGTTAGAGATTTACTTTTTTATTATCCTCGCGAACATCTAGATTATGCTCGT
Organism: Xenococcaceae cyanobacterium MO_188.B32; assembly: GCA_030065635.1. GTDB lineage: Bacteria > Cyanobacteriota > Cyanobacteriia > Cyanobacteriales > Xenococcaceae > JASJDJ01. The sequence continues at coordinate 22,667 of JASJDJ010000119.1, read as the reverse complement.
CAGAGAAATATAGTAGATTTAGAAGCAGGAGAAACAGTTACTATTATTGGCAGTGTTGTTAGTTGTACCTGTTTTAGTAGCCCCAAAAACAAGAAACTGACTATCTTTCAGTTAGTTTTAAGAGATGCCACAGGTAGAATTAAACTCAGCAATTTTTTTTCTGGTCCGCGTTTTAGTAATCGTGGCTGGCAAGAAAGATATAAACGTCAATATCCTAAAAGTTCCATAGTTGCTGCTTCTGGCTTAGTCAAACAAACTAAATACGGTTTAACCTTAGAAAAACCAGAAATTGAAGTTCTCGATAGTCCTGGTGCTAGTATAGATTCGCTTAAAATTGGGCGAATTGTACCAGTTTATGCCTTAACTGAAGGGGTAACAGCCGATATTGTTAGAAAAGCCATCATTGCTGTTTTACCAGCCGTCGAGCAACTAAAAGACCCTTTAATTGCCGATATTCGTAGACAATATGGATTAGTTAAATTAAAAGAAGCGATCGCGAATATTCATTTTCCCACAGACCATAATATTCTTGCCCATGCCAGACGCAGATTAGTATTTGATGAATTCTTTTATCTTCAGTTAGGCTTTCTTCAACGCCGTCAAAAACTGAAACAAAATCATCAGAGTGCTAGTTTTGTACCTACTGGTCAATTGATCGAGCAATTTGGGCAAATTATACCTTTTCGTCTGACTAACGCCCAACAACGAGTAATTAACGAGATTTTACAAGATTTAAAATCTTCTACACCTATGAATCGCTTGGTACAAGGAGATGTAGGTTCGGGAAAAACCGTAGTGGCTGTTTTTGCTATCTTAGCTGCTATTCAATCGGGATATCAAGCAGCACTAATGGCACCAACAGAAGTACTAGCAGAACAACATTACCGTAAATTGGTTGCTTGGTTTAATTTATTGCATCTACCAGTAGAGTTACTAACAGGTTCGACTAAAACTGCTAAACGAAGAGAAATTCACAGTATGCTAGACACGGGAGAATTACCCCTACTAGTAGGAACTCATGCTTTAATTCAAGACCCAGTTAAGTTTCATAGATTGGGTTTGGTAGCTATTGACGAACAACATCGCTTTGGAGTCGAACAAAGAGCGCGTTTACTAGCCAAAGGACAGTCTCCCCATGTCCTAACTATGACCGCAACTCCTATTCCTCGTACTCTTGCCCTTACTCTCCACGGAGATTTAGATGTCAGTCAGATAGATGAATTACCACCCGGCAGACAAACTATTCAAACTATGGTAGTTACTAGTAAAGAACGTACTAAAGTATACGATCTAATTCGTCGCGAAATTGCCCAAGGCAGACAGACTTATATTATCTTTCCTTTAGTAGAAGAATCAGAAAAACTCGATGTCCGTGCTGCTGTGGAAGAACATAAACGACTATCTGAAGTTATTTTCCCAGAGTTTGAGATCGGATTACTCCACGGACGGATGAATTCGGCAGATAAAGATAAAGCTTTAAATAATTTTCGGGATAATGAAACTCAAATAATTGTCTCTACTACTGTCATTGAAGTAGGGGTGGACGTACCTAACGCAACAGTAATGTTAATTGAAAATGCGGAACGCTTTGGCTTATCGCAACTACATCAACTTAGAGGTAGAGTCGGTAGAGGTTCACACAAATCTTACTGTTTTTTAATGAGTAGCAGTAAAAGTCAGGATGCCAAACAGCGTTTAGGAGTTTTAGAACAATCTCAAGATGGCTTCTTTATCTCTGAGATGGATATGCGTTTTCGGGGCCCTGGAGAAGTACTAGGAAGAAGACAGTCTGGACTACCAGATTTTGCCTTAGCTAGTTTAGTAGAAGACCAAGAAGTACTAAATTTAGCCAGAGAAGCAGCTGAAAAAATTATTTTAGCTGATGCAACTTTAGAAAGTACGCCTGCAATGCAAAAAGAATTGGCAATTCGCTATCAAAGGATATTAGGTGGGGATATTTTAACTTAATTTAGTCTCTAATTGATTAAAGATAAAGCCACGAAAGATTAATTTTCTTGTATTGGCAATTTCCACTCCTATAGATTTAGATAAAGAGAAGCAATGAGAATTAGTTTTTGCTTTACTGAGACCGCTTTACTCGATCGCCAATTAATTAATAAAACAAGAGATAGAGTAATGGGCGATCGGATAACACCTCAGATTATTGAGAAAATAATCATTTTAAGCAAACCAGAAGCCATTATCTAGCTGCTGTAAATAAAGGCAAATCACCTTTGGTGTCAAAGGCGATTTATGTAGCCTAAATCGATCGATAGGGTGTTAATTTTCTACAACGCTACCGTCGTCTTCGTCGATTTGTTTAAGATGAATGTGCTTATAGCCTAATTTGATTTCAAATTTGTCACCTTCTTTCAATCCCATAGCTTGAGTATAGGTAGAACCGATCACAATTTGACCATTTTTATGAACACTTACCCGATAAGTAGGTTCTCTTCCACGACCATCTTTTGTTCCTTCTGGATCTAGAGGAACACCTTTAGCTCCGAGAACTGCATCATAAAAGTCGGTTAAATTTACTCTCGTTTGATTGTCTTTTGTGATTGTATAATAACCGCAGCGTTTTGCTGTTTCTCTTCTGGGTAAGTGAGATAGCTCTTTTACTTTTTGAAGTAAGGCTTTTCCTGTTAATGGAGCAGTTGCCATTTCACTCATAATTTTCTATATTTTCCTCTTTTTTTTGTGATTGACAGTTGAACTTGTCTTCCTAAATTGACATTATAAAAAATATACCGTTAAATATCTAAATTGTCACATTTTTTTTCTAAATTAGGATTTGTTTAATAAACTAGCCTCAACTTTATTTTAAGCAATAGTTAGCTAAATTAAAAGCTCTTTTTTTCTGCGATCGAGATTTTGGTTTTTAAAATCTGTAAAGATTTTTACTCCGAGGAATTTTAGCTAAATTGCTTGTTTACAGCTACCAAAAGTGTAATTCTATTTTTGGCAAATTACTCGAATTGACTATTAACACTGATATCCATAGTATTATGTCAATATCTTTGTGGCTTTATTGATTGTATTCAGGATTGTTTACAATCGATATTGTTTTAAACTTCTCCTCAAGTATCACTATATTTTTCTGTTACGAGAACTGTAACGTTACTACTATTTGTCTATTTCAACAGACATACTGGAAAGGAAATTAATGGATTAATTCTCCATGAGAAATATTTCTGTTAGAGAGTTATGGTTGTTTGCGATGAAAGATATACATATATTAGCGCGATCGCACTATATTTTAGATGATGCTCGCACCTATCAAATTCTGTTTCTTGCTTGTTTTCTTTGTTTAGGTATTGGGACCAGAGATTGGACATTACGTCCCGATCTAATTGCCGTAGTAATAGTTAGTTGTCTTTTGAGTCAGTGGTGCCTTTCTGCTTTAGTCGAATATACCAAGCAAAAAAATAACAATATTTTCTTAACTAATAGTACTGACTATCTGAAGGATAGTATTTTTAGTCATAAAGTTATTTCTTCTTTAAGGAGTGCTTTAATTACTGCTTTAGGACTGTGCTTATTACTCCGAGGAAATAATTATACAACCATGGCGGTTGCGAGTTGTTTGGCCATAGCCAGTAAATTTTTATTTCGTTTCCGTGGCAAGCACTTTTTTAATCCTGCCAACTTTGGCATTATTATCGCTTTGATTTTAACTAACGATGCCTGGGTTTCTCCCGGTCAATGGGGAACAGATTGGTGGTATTTACTATTATTTACAGGTATGGGCGGTATTGTACTCAAAAAAGTTGGTCGTTGGGATACTTCTGTTGCTTTTCTATTAACCTATGCCAGTTTAGAAGCAATCCGTAATTTTTGGTTGGGTTGGGGTTGGGAAGTTTGGCAACACCAATTTATGAGTGGCAGTTTATTATTATTTGCTCTATTTATGTTAACCGACCCTCGGTCTATTCCCAATGCGGGTATTAGTCGTTTAATTTGGGCAGTTAGTATCGCTGTAGTTACTTTTATCTTGCAAGATTATTTCTATATATCTATAGCTATTTTTTGGGCATTGTTTATCATATCTCCCCTAACTATTTTCTTCGATCGCGTTTGGTCTGCACCTAGATTTACTTGGAAGAGAATGTTAGTGGTTAGTGGTTAGTGCTTAGTGGTTATTTATCTCCCCTATCTCCCCTATCTCCCTCTGCTTCCCCTACTCCCCATGCCTATCTCAACCCTTAAATCTCAAAATCATACCCTTGAGAGATTTCCCCTATCTACACGTAAAAAATTATGAAACTACTACGCATTTTATTGTCTTGCTTATTAGCAGTAACTATTTTTATTGTTGGTATCCAACCAGCCCAAGCTTTTTGCGGTTTTTATGTTGCTAAAGCAGATACGAATTTATACAATCAAGCGTCTCAAGTAATTATTGCCAGAGACGGAGAAAGAACTGTTTTAACTATGGCGAACGATTACCAAGGAGAAGTAAAAGATTTTGCTTTGGTTGTGCCAGTACCTGTAATCCTTAAAGAAGAACAGGTTCATGTGGGTAACCCCCAAATATTATCCAGATTGGATAGTTTTAGCGCGCCTAGATTAGTCGAGTATTTCGACTCTAATCCTTGTGAAGTTCGTATGTATGAGAGCGACGCAGTCTTTAAGTCTGCGCCACAAGCAGCATTTGCAGAAAGACAATTGCGAAGAGAAAACAGTTTAGGCGTAACGATAGAAGAACAGTTTACTGTCGGTGAATACGACATCCTGATTCTCAGTGCTAAAGAATCTAATGGCTTAGAAACCTGGCTAATTCAAAATGGTTACAAAATTCCTCGCGGTGCCAAAGAACTATTACGTCCCTATATTCGCCAAAACATGAAATTCTTTGTAGCTAAAGTGAATTTAGAAGAGTATGACGAAGGAGGATTTGAAAGACTCAGACCAATATCGATCGCCTATGAGTCACCTAAATATATGTTACCCATTCGCTTGGGTATGGTTAACGCCAAAAAAGAACAAGATTTAATTGTCTATCTTCTCTCTCCTAACGGGCAAACAGAACTAACCAACTATCGCACCGTTAAAGTTCCTTCCGATCGGGAAATTCCTGAATTTGTGAAAGCAGAATTCAAAGATTTTTATACTGCTATGTTCCAAAAGTCCTATGAGCGGGAAAATAAACAAGTGGCTTTCCTCGAATATGCTTGGGATATGGCTAGTTGCGATCCTTGTTCTGCTCAACCTTTAAACCAAGAAGAATTAAAGCAAGCTGGAGTATTTTGGCTTAATTCTCCATCCCGTAACCCCCGCAGTATTCGTAACAATGTTTTTATTACCCGTCTTCATGTTCGTTATACCGGGAATAAATTTCCTGAAGATTTACGGTTTCAAGCAACAGGTAACAGACAACTGTTTCAAGGACGTTATGTCATTCGCCATCCTTTCACTGGAACAATGAATTGTAGTGCAGCTAATGAATATAAAAGATCTGTAAGAGATAGACAAGAAAGAGAAGCTCAAACCTTAGCTAGTTTGACAGGATGGAAGATCGACGATATTCACAATAAGATCGAGTTTGTAAAATTTCAACCAACTCAATGGTGGCGTAATTTGTGGAATTAATTTAATTAATTATTGAGGGGAAATGAGGAAAGAAAATAATAAATTACTATACTACTTTTCTCTACCTCCTCTATCTAAGTATTAATACAGATAAAAAAAATACTCTAATCAAAACTTACGTGAAATAACTCTGGTGAAATAACGTTACTCCTCCGAAAATATCAAGTGAAATTAGCTAAGAAAATTACGAAAAATCATGATTTTCTTGTAAGCAGTATTAGTCAATTGCTCCTAATATACTGAATCAGATTTATAAAATTGGCTATTTCCTTATTAAAATCATTTTTTTGTCAGAGTAGAGTATCGTTATGACATTGGAATTCCAAGCACAAAAACGCACTGATCAGTTAAAACAAGCTCTTAATTATCAGTTTTTAGAAGAGAATATTTCTCAGAAAATTTATAAAAATTTAGATGAAAAGCAAATTTGGCAAACCGCTACTCGTGGACTCGCACAAATACTAAAAGTAAACCACTGTCAAATTGAACTTTATGACTCCCATAAAACTACAGCAAAAGTCGTGTATGAATACTCGACAACGTTATCTCTAGAACAAGGAGTAGTCAGAAAAACTGATGATTTTCCTGAATTGTATAAGCAGTTATTGAATATGCAGCTCGTTCAATTTGGAGAAATAATTCCTCTTTTTGGTTCGCAACCACATCAAATGACTAGATTAGCTTGTCCTATCTATAAAGAACAAGACATTCTAGGTAATCTTTGGTTAATTAGACCAAAAGATAAGATATTTCAGGAATGGGAAATTCAATTAGTCAAGCAAGTAGCCAATCAATGCGCTAACGCATTTTATCAGACTAAATTTTATCAACAAGCCCGAAAACAAATTAGAGAATTAGAAGAACTCAATCAGCAAAAAGATAATTTTTTAAAAGCTATTTCTCATGAATTGAGGGGTCATGCTACTAGTATTCAACTTGCTGCCCAAACTCTAGAAAATCTGCTTGAAGGAGAGATAGGAACAAAAAAGAATAAAGTATTGCCTAAAGTTTTTAATATTTTTCAGCGCTCTTGTCAACGACAAACTCAATTAGTTAATGATTTACTTACTCTTTGCCATATAGATAGTTATCAAAAAGCACTCCTTCCTAAATTTATTGATTTATCAACTTGGATTCCTCAACTTGTAGAACCTTTTATAGAAAGAGTTTATATACAACAGCAAAAATTAAAGGTTGACATTGCAGCAAATATCCCCCCACTAAAAATTGATGCTTTGACTTTAGAAAGAATTGTTGTGGAACTGATTAATAATGCTTGTAAATATACTCCTCAAAGAGAAACAATTGATATTTCTGTCAAGAAAATTAAGGATATGATTCACATTAGTGTTAGCAATACAGGGGTACAAATTCCTGTATCCGAACAAAAACGAATTTTTGAGCAATTTTATCGTCTTCCTGACAATGATTTTTGGACTGTGGGAGGAACTGGTTTAGGACTAAACTTAGTACAAAAACTGACGCAAGTTTTAGGCGGATCCATTCAGTTAAAAAGTAAAGATAAGAAAACTACTTTTACTTTACTTATTCCTGTAAAATAGTTTGTTTTATTGCTTCTCTCCTTATTATACAAAAATAAATAGAGCTAAAAGTTTTACAATAATAGAAAATTTTAGTACACAAATGCTAATAGCTAAAAGCTAAAAGCTAATAGCTACTCGATCGATGCTAATTGTTATTTGTGGTGCAACAGCTACAGGGAAATCTGGGCTGGCTTTGGAACTTGCCCAACGTCTTGAGACAGTTATTATTAGTGCTGATTCTCGTCAAGTTTACCGAGAGTTCGATATTGGTACGGCAAAACCCTCTGTTGCCGAACAAAAATTAGTTCCTCATTACCTTATTGATATCTGCAATCCTACAGAGACTCTGACTTTAGCAGAATATCAAGAACAAGCCCAAGCTTTAATTCACAATTTTGAATCAAGTTATTCCCCTCCTCCTCTGTTAGTTGGAGGTACGGGTTTATATCTTAAATCTGTTACTAAAGGCTTAAAAATACCTAGAGTATCACCTCAACCAGAATTACGATCGCAGTTAGAATCTTTAGACCAAACTCAATTGTATGCTTTTTTATCTCAAGTCGATCGCGCAGCAGCTAATAAAATTCACCCTAACGATCGAGTAAGAACTATAAGAGCTTTAGAAGTATTTTATGTCACGGGTCGCCCTATTTCTACCCAACAAGGAGAAAATCCCCCCAACTATCCTATTTGGCATATTGGCTTGGATTGCGATCGAGATATGTTAGATAAACGCATTACTCTAAGAACTAATAAAATGATCGAGTTGGGATTAGTTGAAGAGGTAGAGAGTCTATGTCAAAAATACGGTCAAGAATTACCTCTACTAAGCACTTTAGGTTATGCAGAAATCAAACAATATTTGAATGGAGATATTTCTCTACCTCAAGCAATTGAATTAACAATTACTCATACCCGTCAATTTGCCAAACGACAGCGCACTTGGTTCGGTAAATATCCAGAAATAGAGTGGGTTGATGCTAACGATTCTAATCTTTTGAATATTGTCTGGAAGCAAGTACAATATTTTTTACAGGAAGTCAGACCTCATAATAATCTTTTTTAGTTTTAACGATATCGAAGTTTTCTGGTAAAACGAATTAAAGATGGAAATAAAATATTTGAAAGTTTTCTTAATTTAGCTTTGGGGGTATCCCATTTTCTTTTACTAAAAATTATCTGAATAGTTTCCGTAAAAAATTCGTTCAAAGTTGTCAAAAAATCTTTTTCTGGAAAATTAATTTCTGTATAAAAGTTACTGTCAATCCTGTAAAATGGTTGCCATGCAGCAGCAACATCAAATCTCGTCCTAACATTTTGCTCGTGAGCTGTCATTAACCACATAGGGGTTGTAATTATCTGACGAGTTTTATTACTTGGGATACGAGCATGAGAGAATTAATTAAATGATTAACAGCTTATGAGGGCAAGAAATTGTCTTACCCTTATGAAAAATGTGTTGAATTCTTTTTTCTATTTCGTATGATACTAAATCCGATTCTGAAAACCCACTTTTAAATTGGGGAGATCGAATGAGTTTAAAACCTTCTGCCGTGAAAGGGGGCTTTTATCCCTAGTTTATCTGTTGGACTCCCTAGTTTTCGTTGTTTGAAGCCCCCTTTCCACGCCCTCTGCCTTCTGCCTTCACATAAGTTTTAAATGGTGTATCCAAACAGGATTTAGTATGACCATTTTCTTGAGAGTAAAATAGTTATGATAATTTGGACTGTTGAGAAATTACTAGAGCCATAAAGAAACTAACAGAAAAAAAGCAATAAACTTAAGCTTTTCAAAGAGCTTGCTCTAAATTTATATTTCTACTCTCTAACCAATTGCAAATAATCTCTAGTTGCTTCAACGTAATTGAACCACATTGCCAAAGAATAAGTAGAAACTTGATAAAATTTTTTTCTTTATTATTGAAAGCTAGTTCGATAGAATCTTCAGAAATAGCTAATTCTTCTCTTAGAAAACTAATAAATTGGACTTGCATAGCTAAAAATATACTTAGCCTAATATTTAAGTAACCTAGAGAATATAATTAATTTAAATGCTTGTAAATAAGGGAAAACTCTGTATTTAACTAAATTCGATCGAGATTACCCTAGAGATATTACCTATTGATTTTTAATTCACTCAGTAATATCCACTAAGCAGTCATGATTTTATAGTTATAAACTAAGAAAAAACTATTTTTTTTAAGTAATTTTACTTAATTCTCATTAGATAATTTAAAAAAGAGAAAAGAATATTAATTTTTTAGATAACTTTTAACAGTTTGAAAATATTTATGTAGTAATAATAATTTGCCACATACTTATTGCTAACAATATGGTTACTAAATGTTGGGGGAAGAGCAATTTAAAAGACTGACGGGCAATTTTTTGAGTTAAAGCTATAGATAATAAAATCCCCAAAATCAAGCTATTCCCTTGTAAAAAAGCAATTACTGCTGGATGAGCGATAAAAATAGGTAACTTCTGGCTATGCCATCCAAAAGTTGCTATAGCCACTGGTAAGATACGTCCTCCTTCTGCTAAACCTAACTGTAAATAATGTGCTAAATTACCAGCTAAAACTAAAGGCAGATAGCCATAAGCTAACTCGATAAATTTAGGAGACTTAAGCTTTTTATTGGTAGCTGCTAATGACTTGATGATTGCTTGAGCCAATAAAGGTAAAATGATGGGTAAAACTAAAACCGCAATAGACACTAAGGCATGATTGGAAAATTGTTCTAAGTGTAAGTCTAAATTTAGCTTAGTGGCTATCTGTGGCAAGTGATGTAAAAAGACAACATTTAACAGCAAAAATAATAACGCCACTTCATAGCTACGAGGATTATGGGTAGTCCATAATTCTATTCCAGGAGGACGTAAATTAAATTCTACCGAACGATGAGGACAAGCCTTTAAACACGTCATGCACAAGACACAATCTCTATTGTCTTGTAATTGAGCGGGATGAGAATATAAAGGACAGCCATCAGTTTCCATCCCTTCCCCTTTTTGCAGTCCTCCTTTGTAGCATTGATAGGTATTACATTCTGCCGAACAAGTTCCTTGTTGCGCTCTTAATTCTGTTATAGAAAGTTTAGCAAACATCCCATTCATACCACCAATAGGACATAGATAGCGACACCAAAATCTACGTTCAAAAATAGCAGAGAAAATCATTGCTCCTGCGGTAATTAACAATAACAAACAAGCTGAAAGATAGGCGGTATTTTCTAAATTCCATAGTTCTTCCCACAAGAGAATTAAAGTGAATAAACCGAAGAGAAACCAGCCTCCCCATTTATCTGCTTGTTGTCTGGGCCATCTTTTTAACTGACGAGGAAATAACCACAAAGAAAGTTTTTGAGTTACTTCTCCGTAAATCATAAAGGGACAAACCGCACACCAAATTCTACCAACAAAGGGAAATCCAATTAAAACTAGGGGCCACCACCAAGCCCAAAATAAATTAAGAGCAAAATTTTCTTGTCTATTTTGTGGTCCTAAAAATAGGACTAAAACAACAAAAGCAAAAAAGGTAAAAGTAAAACCATAATTTATTCTATCGGGCCACCAACTACTACGTAGAAAATGGCGTAAATTGCGATATTGATTTAATAGATTTAACCTAAATTGTTTTTTCTTACTTTGAGAAGGCCAAATAATTTCTTCTGTAATATCAGAGCAACCTTGTAATTGCACAATCGCTCTTTCTACTAGATTTTCTAATTCTCTTAAGTTGTTAGGAAAATCATAGGCTTGTAATCGGCGTATAGCTTCTGGTGTAATTTGAGCTTTGCTAATACATTTATTGCGAGAAATAAGATTAATATAATAGTAAACTAATTCTTCAATATCTTCTTTTCTTACTCGTAGTGGGGGTACTTTGAGCGAAGTATCGACTAGAGATTTTATTCGATCGATTTGCTGTTCGCTAATAATAATAATTCGAGCTTCAGCAATTTTTTCTTCTCTTTGTTCTTCTGCTGTTCTACTAATCGTAGAATATTTAGTTGTTTTTAGTAAATCGGCTATTTTTGGTAATAACTCTGGGGCGAGTAGATGAATATTATTCAGAATTAAAGTGCCTGTTCCCAAGGCTTCAATTAAGCCTGGTTTACCTCCTGCCCTACCAAATAGTTCGGCTCCACTAGTTTGAACTTTAGCACAATCTATTTTAATAATAGGTTCGCGACGGTAATCCGAACCAAAGTGAATTAAAGCAGCAAGATTATCTTTCTCTAAACCAGGTTCGCCAAAAATAAGTATAGATTCTCTGTTATTTGAAGCTTCTTTTATTTGCGATCGCAGTCTGACAGCATATTTACTTTTACCAATAATTCCTCGTTTAGCTTTACTAACTAAATACGGTCTTAAAATTACTTGTATTTCTTGTTCAAAATTTAGTCGATCGGTTAATTCTTTTACTTCTTCTGCTAATTGTTGGGAGAAAGTTTTACTAATTTCTGGATATTGACTACTTAACTCTTGAAACTGAGGAGTAGTCATAAACCAAAATTTAGCTTCATTAATAGTTTTGACAGTATATTGACTCGATTGGTCTAAAATTAGAGCGTATAAATTGAGAGCTGAACCTGGCAATAAACTGACAGTTTGTTTTTTTACTTTACTTTCACTTTTTACTTGTCCCGACTGAAGAATATATAAACCTTCTACTTCTTCATTTTCAGTTATAAGTATTCGATCGGCAGCAACAATTTTTTCTTCTAGCTTGGGTGCAATCGCGGTTAATACTTCTTCTGATAAAATATTTAAAGCGGTTCTTTCTTTTAAAAAAGTTACTAGATCGGGAAAAGCCATAGTATTTCAAATCGAGCTTGATTAAAATTATTTTCTTGTGCTTTTCTTCGAGAATTATCTTTTCTTTAATAAAATTAATATAGTTGCTAATGATTGAAATTAATAATTTACTTGTTCCTTTATTTTTATTAAGCTTAATAGTATTGGCTGCTATTTTTTTTAGCAATACTAAATAAAAACCCGAACAGAGGCGATCTATCTCTTTACATTTAATTATGCATGAAATCCGTGGAGTTTGGATTCCCAACCGTCCCCATAGCCAAGTCTTGGAGTCACGGGCAAATATAACCGAGGCAATGGAATTTTTGCAGCAGATGGGGTTTAATCTTGTTTTTCCAGTAGTGTGGAATAGGGGTTATACTCTATTTCCCAGTCAAGTAATGAAGGATTATGGTTTCCCTACGATCGATCCTTTTTATGGGCAACAAGAAAGAGACCCCTTAGCCGAAATAATTAAAGAAGCCCATCAAAGAAATATAGCAGTTATTCCTTGGTTTGAATATGGGTTTGCAGCTTCCCATCTAGCTAATGGCGGACATATGTTGCAAAACCAACCCCACTGGGCAGCGATCGATCGCCAAGGTAAGATAGTAAAACAAGGTGGTTTAGTGTGGCTAAATGCTTTTGCTCCAGAAGTACAGCAATTTATCTTAAAATTAATCTTAGAAGTAGTTACTAATTATGGTGTGGAAGGAGTTCAGGGGTGCGATCGCTTACCTGCCCTACCTATTGCTGGGGGATACGACCGCACTACTAGTCAAAAATATCGAGCCGACTTTGGTAAAAAACCACCACAAAACCCAAAAAATAAACAATGGGTACAATGGCGTGCTGAGATTTTAACTGATTTCTTGGCTCAATTGTATACTCGGGTAAAAGCAGTCAAGCCAGAGTTAATTGTCTCTTTATCTCCAGCCGTATATCCTTTTTGTTTAGATAACTTGCTCCAAGATACGAAAACTTGGGTAGAAAGAGGACTAGTCGATATTATTCATCCTCAAATTTATCGTTCTTCTTTTGCTGCTTATCGTCGGGAAGTGAAAAAAATCGAACAGACTTTCAGTCAAGATGCACTGCCTAAATTTGCTCCTGGTATTGCCCTCAAAGCCAATAACCAAGACTTGAGTCGGGAAGATTTACTTGAGTGTATCAAATTAAATAAACGTATTAAATTTAGCGGACAAGTACTCTTTCATTATGAAAGTTTATGTCAAAATAATGATATTACCGAGTCTGCTTTATTCGAGTCTGGAGGCTATGTGCGATTTGCTTCCTCACTTTTTAAGATATATAGCAATTTTGTATAAATTGTAAAATTATCTCTATCTTGATGTTATTTAACTTTTAATTAAGGGAACTATAAAAATAACAAATAATATTCCAGCTAAAAACTTAATTAATACTTCTTCACAGAAGATAAGCAAGAAAAAAATTAACTTTTCTGTAGTTTATTTCTGCACTTAAATTCATAGACAAATTTCATTTGCATCGAGGGAATAGCTTCTCAAATCCAGGTTTTAAATATTTTTCTTATTTTGATTAACTTTACATAATAGCAGTATAAATTAATGGGTCAATTTCTAAAACAAACCTTTGCTAGTTTAATTGGTAGCCTTGCAGGGCTATTTCTCTTTTGCGCGATCGGCACTAGTAGCCTTGTTTTTTTGTTCTTTATGGCAACTTCTCAGCAAAAAGAACCTCAAGTGAAAGAAAAATCGATACTGACATTCGATCTATCTACCGAGATTACAGATTCTCAAAGTCCTGCTAATTTTGCTAACACTATCTATGGCGAAAGTAGCAACACCATAACCTTAAGAAAAGTACTAAATGCTCTAGAAAAAGCAACGAAAGATGAGCGTGTAGTAGGTATCTTTTTAGATGGCAGAAAAGGAGTTGGTAGTAGCGGTTATGCAACTTTAGCAGAAGTACGAACTGCCCTAGAACGTTTTCAGGCGGAAGGTAAAAAAATTATTGCTTACGATGTCAATTGGAGCGAACGAGAATACTACCTGGCTTCTATAGCAGATGAAGTGATTCTCAATCCTATGGGAATCATGGAAATAAATGGTTTGAGTTCTCAACAAATGTTTTTTCAAGGGGCTTTAGAAAAATATGGCATCGGCGTACAAGTAATTCGTGTAGGTAGCTATAAATCCGCCGTTGAACCCTATACTCGTAAAAATCTCAGTCAGGAAAATCGCCAGCAAACGCAAGCATTATTAACCGATTTATGGAGCAAATTTCTGTCTACAGTAGGAGAAAGTCGTCAATTATCTCCAGAAAAATTGCAAGCAATTGCCGATAAAAAAGGCTTTGTTCGTCCGAAATATGCCCTTAAAGCAGGTTTAATTGATGAGGTAGCCTATTTTGATAAAGCGATCGCCAGCTTAAAAGAATTAACCGAACAAAAAGCTGAAGCAAAGAATGAATCTGTCAGACAAATTGCCCTTAATACTTATGCTAATGCTAGTGATGAAGATGATATAAGTCTAGAAAACTCGTTCGAGAATAAAATTGCCGTTGTCTACGCAGAAGGTTCGATCGTCGGCGGTAAAGGCAATATTCAAGAAATCGGTAGCGATCGCTTTGCTAAAGAATTTCGTCAACTAAGAGAAGATGAAAGTGTCAAAGCCGTTGTTTTAAGAGTTAATAGCCCAGGAGGTAGTGCTACTGCTTCTGAAGTTATTTTGCGAGAAATATTACTAACTCGCAAGCATAAACCCGTGATTGTCTCTATGGGTAACATTGCTGCTTCTGGCGGTTATTGGATTTCGGCTGGTGCCGATCGCATTTTTGCTGAAGAAAATACTATTACCGGTTCGATTGGTGTATTCGGGCTACTAACTAATATTCAAGAAATTGGTAATAATCACGGTGTGACTTGGGATGTAGTCAAAACCGGACGTTTCGCTGATATCAGTTCTAATGTTCGTCCCAAAACTGAAGAAGAATTAGCGATTTACCAAAAATCTGTCACTAATACTTATAATCTTTTTCTCAATAAAGTCGCTCAATACCGCAATCTTTCCCGCCAACAAGTAGATGAAATTGCTCAGGGCAGAATTTGGTCTGGGAAAGAAGCTCATAAAATAGGTTTAGTCGATCAAATTGGCGGATTAGAAGATGCGATCGCCCATGCAGCAGAAACAGCCAAATTAGGAAAAAATTGGCAATTAGAAGAGTACCCCCAACAGCGTAGTTTAGAAGTAGAAATTCTCGATAAATTAATGAATATAAAAACCTTAGCGCAAACGGATTCTCTCGACCCCCTTACTTTAGAATTTCTTAAATTAAAATCCGATCTGACTATTTTTCAAAGCTTAAACGATCCTCAGGGTATTTATGCTCGTCTGCCTTTTAATTTAGATATAGAATGAACGATAAAAACAAACTGTTTTGCTAGCTAGGTAACATAGAAACTTCTAACCAGTTATCGACAAAAACTCGAATAGTTTTTTTTAAGTTGGCTAAATCCATTGGTTTAAGCATGTAACCATTAGCTCCATATTCGTAGCAATGGTCGATATCTTCAGGGTCGGAAGATGTAGTAAATACTACTATAGGAATAGTTTTTAAGCCCTCGTCTTGCTTGACTTTTTTGAGTACTTCTTTTCCATCTATTCCTGGTAAATGAAGATCGAGTAAAATTACCGCAGGACGAGGAACAGTCTTGGTATTGTAATCTCCTTGAGCATAAAGAAAATCGAGCGCTTCATCCCCATCAGTACACCTATAAACAGGGTTGCTAACAGAAAGCTTGGTTAGAATTTTTTGCAAAAAAATAAAATCTCGATCGTTGTCTTCAACCACCAAAAGTGGTTTATGGGGATGAGTTAAAAGCGGTTGCATGGGTCTTAATTAAGATTTATCTTTGAGAACAAAGTTCTAGAAAAATAGTTCTAGGAAAATGTTTTTTGATTTTGCAACTTATACGAACAGAAATTAAAAGATATTGACTTGAATATGTTTGTAAATTTTCTGTTTTTACTTTTAATTTGAAGTCAAACGAACACCTATCAACAGTTTATTGCTTTTTCTTTAGCTTGGCTTAAGAATTACTTTATATCCTCGTGATTTATCTTATTTAAGATAACTTTTTCGGAAATTACTCACAACACTTTACTTAATTTGATGGAAAAAATAATCTTTAGTAATATAGGTTAATATTACTTATTATTAATAAGATGATTGCGATCGCTCATATCTAATTCCCTTGTTGAATTATTTCTGGAGATATCTACTTAAAAACGTCAAATAATAAATCTTTATTAGCGAACAGAGAAGAGAAAATAGGGGGATACAGACATTTTTTGATTCTGATATGAGCACGTAAATCCCATAATCGATCGCTAACGGAATATTCAGTTCGGTTGCAATTCTTCTAGAATAGTAAATTGCACATGATTAATTGCTAACTCACCGATCGAAACTGTTTCTTTAGGTACTAGCTTTCCTTCACTAGTAATAGTTTCAAAAGCAACGCCTTTTGCCATTTCGGCATGATACCAAGCTAAACCCATAAAAAAGCGAGTCGGATAGGGACCACCTTCAATTACATCATCGGGATTGGATTCCATCGGTAGCCAGCCAAAACCAGGTATATAAAATTCCATCCAAACATGGTTGTAATCTGGGAACAGAGGAATATTTTGTTGTTGGGGATAAAGAGGACATTTATAACGCCCAACAGTACGACAGGCAATACCATTGAGTCGGCACAAAGCTAAAAGCAAGCCCAAATATTCGCCACAAGAACCAACACCTCTTTTAAGAACTAGATCGGGAGTGTCTATCTGGGGTTTAATACCGTAGGATAGTCGATCGTAAACGTAATTACGAATACTGTAGAGTTTACGTAATAAGTTTGTTTCTCTAGCGCTCGAATCTTCAGCAGCACGACGAATGATATCAGTATCCATTGCCAAATTGTCGTTATCGATTAAATATTTAGTCTGAAACTCCGTCGGTAGTTCGGGTAAATTTTCGCAATCTCGTGGTTTGATTTGATACTTAATACTCCAGACTTCTAAATGAGCTTTCCACCCAAAAATGTAGCGTTTTTCGTAGTTTAGCTCCTCAAATTTGAAGACAGCGACTTTTTGTCCGTTGTGAATTTCTTCAGTAAAAGGGATACCGATCGCCTCAACTTTTCTAACTTTTTGACGGTCGGTTTCTGCGGGCAAAGCAATGCGCCATTCTACATCTTTCAATTCTATAGAAGAAAGGGGGAAAAGTTCTTCTGTATAAGACATTTCTACTAAATAACCGTTAGAGAGGGCATATTTATCTTCACGATTGTAGTGGAAGTAGAGAGGATGAATAAAAGTGCGATCGCGATACTGTAATTCGTGATTGGGTTCCGCGTTAGGATTGTCCCGAATATAAACCTCCCTATCTGCATAAGCAACATAGAGAATATCTTTTCCTGTCTGAGAATCTCGATAAAAAGTTAAGCCTGTAGGGGACTCAAAGGGAGTTAAGACACTAAAAATAGTTTTGCCCGTGGCGCGATCGAGACAATATACTGTCTGTTCGATCGTATCTGTCAGCCAAATTTCTTCTTCTCTAACGGTAATATTTTCTATACCAATGCCAGGGGCATAAAAGTGAGTGATTTTTTCTGCTGTCTTGCTATTATAGACAAGAATACTTCCAGTTTTGTGACAAGTAAGATAAACGGTAGATTCCCAAATAGCTATACCATTAGCGGGATAAGATAGGCGAATAAACAATTGCGGTTCAAACTTATTGTCGCCAAGAGAGCAAAAATAGACACTTTCTTCTACCGTAAACCAAAGAGTATCTCCCACAATAGCTAATCCTGTCGCTCCAACAAAATCTGACCAATTATGGGAATTTAAAATAATAGTGTTATCCGTGAGAGGATCGATTTTCAGTAAATAGCCGTTACGAGAATCGATCGCCCACAAGTATTCTTCTTGAAAAGCAATACCATAAATAGAACAAGCAGCAATTGGTCTAATCGTTCTAGCCATATTTAAAGGAATTAACTGCGGTGGGAACATTTAAACCTTCTTTTTGCCAATCAGCAAGTATAAATTCGCCAGGTAATAAAGAACTAATTTTGCTAGTTAAAGGTACGATTAAAATATCTTGTGAAATATGAGTTGTACTCACTACAATAGCAGGTCTAACTTTAGCGTTAGACAAATCTGAAAAAGGATAACGAACCAGTACAATATTATTCTTTAAGTAGTTCGGCATAAATATTATCTTCTGAATTATCCCAAACCCGATCTAAAGAATCTTGACTAGCATAGCTCCAGAATGAAGTTTCATTTTCGGGTAATACGGTCACTAAAACTCTTGTACCTTCAGGGAGTTCGACTTGTTCAGATATTTCAATGGTTCCGTGACGAACAGTAGCGTATAGTGTTTTTAACATGGAGATATTTTAAATAGTCTTTATTCTAATTTTAGTCTAGCTTTGGATTAAATAATAAAAATGTATTGAAAAGAGCGATCGCTCCAATTTGATGAGCGGGTTGAGGCGAGCTCACTTTATCTAGTTAATGTCGAGAGCCAATTTGTCTCAAAGAACGCACCCGAAAATAGCAATCTCACTAGGCACTATCATAGAAATTGGGCTTTAATATCTTTAAATCAAATGAATCCCACTAACCAACAGGCTCAAGGACTCTATCGCTTATGTTATCGCTTAACTAACGTCATTTACCCTCAATGGCAATATCGCAATATTGAACTGGTACGAATTGATGAAAGAACAGGTAACTTATATGTATTAGCAGGAGAAAACTTGGATTTTGAAATTAAACCAACAGGAGGATATGAACCATGACATCTATAAATTATGATGAGCTGAATTTAGATGAATTGCGACAATATGTCTTGACACATCGTGAAGATATCAACGCTTTTTATGCATATATCGATCGTTCAAAAGCCAATGGACGAATGATCACTATAGATTTAAATGATAATCATTGGGAAGATAACATCACCACTAAAATACAGCAAGATCGCTCTTAACAATAAAAATTGAGCAATCAATATAAGCAATGCATCAGCCAAGTGTGGGATATGTAATCAGATCGTGCCAATTCCAAAAAGCGATCGGGCGAAGCCTGCCAGTCAAGCTGGGCGCTCCCAACTCAGATATCTAATCAATTTTATATACAAGTATGCTACACATATTCTTTCTCTCATCTCTTTTTCAATTATCACTATATTTGTAACACTAAAATATGCTGACTTGTTTAGGCGATTTTTCCTGCTGTTACTGACTTCTCTTCTTCCAGGTTTAACCACCACTTGGGAGCATCCCACTTTTGCTATAAGTAAAAATGCGATGAGGATCGACGAGATTGGTCAAGATGTCATCGATAGAATTGGATAACTGCGATCGCCTGTAGGTTGGGTTGAACGGGTGAAACCCAACCCCTACAAGCATTATAGGCAATCACAACGCCCCTGCTGTTGGCGATCGCTATCGCTCTACCCAACCTACTTTATTCACTGCCGACATAAGGAGCGAATTGAAGATCGCGATTCGCTCTCCAATCCATTGGATAATATCCATCTTGTACATAGCGATGAAAACTGGAATATTCCCAATATGAAAGGAGGCGTTAAGCGGTGCGTTTTGGAGAGAAGGAAAAGGGCGATCTCTTTTAAGTGGGATGGAGAGGCTGAACGGGCGATCGCTGTTTAGTTGAATTCACGACTTGGAAGGTTAGGCGATCGCCTTTCACAAAATCAACACCCTAGGGAAGGGGTGAAGGGCGATCGCTTTTAAATATTTTTCCGACCTCTTTACGACAACAAGTACGCTATTGTTTGGCTAACCTCGATCGTATTACCTTAGAAAATCTGCCTCTCGAACCAGCATTAAAAGAACAGGCTTTATTGTTATTCGATTTGCGGGGATTGCCTAAAGATGTACTAGCTAAAGTTGCCCATCTAGATTTAGATGATGAAGCGCAAGCCATCGTTAGGAATTTGAAATCTTTAGTAGATTTGCTCGATCGTAGCTCTCAAGTCTCTATTTCTTTAACTCTCGATTTAAGCTTAGTACAGACTATTGATTATTACACTGGTATTGTTTTTGAAGTAGTTAGCGATCGAGATAATCAATCTTACATTATTGGACAGGGAGGGCGTTACGATCGACTCCTGGGACTATATCATCCTCAAGGAGAAACTTCTCCTGGTATTGGTTTTGCCTTTAATATAGAAGATTTGCATTCTTGTTTATTAACGGTCATACCCTTCCAGGTAAAATAAATATTATTCCCGTGTCTCCTCCAGAGATTTTATATCATGGTACCGATCCAGAAAGCGCAGCCATAATACTTTCTGAAGGACTAAAACCAATGGCTCGTCAATATGTTCATCTGGCTTTAAATAAAGATGATGCAGAACAAGTGGGTATGAGAAAATCCCCTCATCCAGTTATTTTAAAAGTATATGCTTTAAAAGCATTTGAAGCAGGAATTAGTTTCTATGAAGGAAACGATCGAGTATTTTTATCTGAACCAATTCCTGCAAGATATATTGAACCTTTTACAAATAATTAAGACCACGCGATCGCTTTTAGAGGTTGTCTGAGAAGTCCCATTTGTTACATTTAAACCCCCTAAATCCCCCAATCCTGGGGGACTTTGAGCCAAAAAACACTCTTTTTCTTCCCAAATTTGGGGAGCTAGGGGGGCAAAATCCAGTATAAAAAAACGGTTCTTCAGTTATAAGTATGCTAAGTAATAGTTATTAAATTTAAAAATAAGCAAATAAATCAACAAAATTACAGTGTTAAAGCCTTGTTGGGATTGACTTAAACTAGAGATGACTTGTTAACTAGAGTGAAGCAAAGGTGAGTCAGGAGTCAATAATCATCAAGTAATGACATTAGCATCAAAGACAAAGCTATTAACAGAAATTCTGAATATAGAATCGGTAAGAGTAACTAAATATCAAAATTTATCAGGAATAGGACTAGTTTTACATCTCGAAGCATTAACGAAAGAAGCATCATGCGCTCGCTGTGGAAAGAAGAGTCAGAAAATACACTCCTAACATCGTTATTTAGTCAAAGATTTACCGATTAGTGGTCAAACAGTATACCTAGAAGTAAATCGAAGACAGTTCAAATGTAAGAATTGCGGAAAGCCGTTTAGTGAAGAACTAGATTTTGTCAAAAAAAGAAGAATATATACCTCAAGATTAGCCAGAGAAATAGTCAGACAAGTATTAGCAGACGACATCAAAACTGTAGCAGAAAATCATGATGTATCTATAGAGGAAATAGAAACAATGCTTAAAGATTATGGGAGGGAACTAAAAGAAGAAAAACCCTCGGGACTAAAAAAGTTAGGAATAGATGAAATATCCTTAGTCAAAGGTCAAGGAAACTATTGTGCAGTACTGATAGATATTGACCAAAGCAAAGTAATTGCTATCTTAGAAGAACGGACTCAAGAAAAAATAAGCGAAGTGCTGTATTCATGGGGAGAAGAGATACTAAGAAAGATTGAATTTGTGAGTATAGATCTGTGGAAACCCTAGAGAACTTTGGTAGAAAAGTTAATGCCAAATGCGGTAGTAGTAGCAGATATATTTCATGTAATGAAGCAGATAAATGAAGAGCTAGATAAACAAATAAAAACTGAAAATAGAGCAGCTCAGAAGGAGAAATCAAAGAAAAAAAAGGAGAATATATTATCAGGATTAGCCAAAAGTAAATATGCTTTACTCAAAAATGAATGCAACTTAAATGAGAACCAGAAAGAAAAATTAGAGCAGGTAAAAAAAGTTCTGCATATCGTTTGATACGTTTAGTAATGTTTATTTTTAAAATCATTGGTATGAACTACGACTAAATAACAGCGTTGTAAAATAAATTGAGTTAAACGTAGCTTTTGTGATTCTTCTGGTAGTTCTTTAGGAATTCTTTCTAGCAGTAAACGAGTGTTTTCAACAATATTTCGTTGACTATCAGGAAGTGTACTTGAATAAATTTGCTGTAATTTTTTTATGCCGTCTGAGTTTTGAATATACTCTTCAAAAAAATCGCGATCGCGTGGTCTTAAAATTAATCTGGGACGAGCAGGAATATCCTGAAGTAAGTCTTCAGGCTGACAGATGAGTTTTTCTAAGTTGTTTTGATGTTTAGGAAGTAATTCTCTCAGTACAGCAAAAAATATTGTGAGAGTTGTCAACCTTTGTTGTCCATCGACAACTTCAGACTCAGATTTGTCTATCGGCTTAATTAAAACAATATTGCCTAAAAAATAGGGAGGAATTTGATTAATATCTGTATAATCATCTCCTAGAGCATCAATTAAATCTGTTAGTAATTGTTCTGTTTGTTCAGTTGTCCAAGCATAGGGGCGTTGATAATTAGGAATATTAAAAACAAAATCATCACTAAAGACCTTTCTGATGGGATAACCTGCTCCTTTAATTTCGATCGCTGTCATGTTTTTGAAGAAACCTTGTTTTATTTATCTCTATAGATAGATTTCCCCAGAAAACATCAAATAGAACAGTTTACCTTGATAATATGGCAGATGTCATCTCAAATCCATCCTGTCCAGCAATTCTCCTAGATGGCGATCGCGCTCTGGAATTGGCGATGGTGAAATAGAAATAGCGATCGCTTCGGGGCAGTATTCGATTAAATTATAAAGATAGGTCAGTAGATTCTGTACTACATGAAGAAAAAAGCTGTTAC
>JASJDJ010000118.1 GCA_030065635.1 Xenococcaceae cyanobacterium MO_188.B32 | reverse complement strand
GCAATGGAGTTATTCAATTCTTGTTCAAATTAACCTGAAATAGGTAAGTTATTTTTGCGCGACTCCTTACCTCAGTGTAATGGTTTTAGCGATCGCAGTCTCCGAAAGTGACAAAAGAGGAGGTCTAAAAGTAGTTCTAAAACTAGTAGTAGTTCTAGATTTTTGTACTTGTTGGGAATTGGAATTTGATTTAGAAAATCTCCAAGGGAACCCATTGGCTGATGTGGGAACTAAAGCAGCGATCAAACTTAAAACTATTAAGATATTTTTGATTTTCATGGATTGAATTTAAAGAGATATATTTGTTTTCTTACTGATTAGTATATTCCTGTAATTTCTCTGCTGGGGGATTATTTACCAACTCTTTTAAATGGTCTATTTTGCATAATCCGATCTTTAAAAACTATAGTTATAGTCAATTTCAATTAAATAAATATACCTAAATGTTTTTTTAAAAAAATATCAGTGTAAATGCTCTGATTAATTTTGGAAATAGCCGTAAAATAAAACTATTTGAATGAAATATTATTAATTATTAGCTCTACATCTAGTAAATGAAATCTTCAACTATTAACTTAAAAACCATATCTCTAGCAAAAATTTTAGCCGAGATACAGACAAGACAAGTCTCTGGATTATTAAAAGTAAGACAAGCGGAACATCAACCAAGTATTAAAGTGTGGTGCTGGGAAAATAAAGTAGTTGCAGTTACTGGAATTGTTAGCTTGATTGAGAAAATTGGATATTATCACTGGCTGACACCAAACTTACTTATTGCGCTCCAAAATGAAAATTTATACGAAAAACCTATTGGGGAAAAACTCTTAAAAGTCTATGATTTAAAACAAGAACAAATAGAACAGTTATTCCAAGAACAAATAATTGTTATGATTGGTATAATTGCTAGGGCTATTTCATTCTAGATTTAGATAACGAATTTACACTATTTCAACTCTGAACTCTTGAGAGTTTGATATTCTGAAACAACGAAGAGTGGTTCATACATAAAATTGCACTATTTAGAATGAAATAGCCCTGCCCTATGGCTAAGACAAAGAATCGATTAAGTCCAATTACCTACTAAGACAAATGGAGCCCAATAAAATGGATGATTGAACTTTTCCGATCGAATTAGCTTTAACTGTGCCTGTCTGAGAATTTGAGCTTTGTTTTTCGGTGTAGTTGCAATTTGTTGGTATATTTCATTAATTAGCAAGGAAGTAGATTCGTCTGATACTGACCACAAAGTTCCCACTGTACTTCTCGCTCCTGATTTGAGGGCAATTCCCGCTAGTCCTAAAGCTGCGCGATAGTCTCCTTGAGCAGTTTGACAAGCACTTAAGACTAATAATTCGATGGGAATTAATTTAGGAGTTTCTTCCCTCACTTTTAGTAGCTGTTCGAGTTCATTAACGTCGATGCGGTCATCCCAAGTTAAAATAAATGTTTCTTCTGGTTGAGAACTAAACTGACCGTGAGTTGCTAAGTGGAGAATAGGCGCGGTGGTAGTTTCTTTTAAAGTTTGACGAAGGCGATCGTTAGTGAATTCTTGATTGAGCAAAAGTTGAGAATCGACATTAGCAGCAATCTCTTGTACTTCTGTTTCTACTCCAGGTAAGGCAGAGAATTCTTGATTAGCTTCGCTCAAACCTCCTACTACTGCTTCAATGTTTTTGTTATCTAGAGTTTGAGAAGGCAATAATTGTAGTCCTGGGGTGAGAGCAACTGCGTAATTTTCTACTAAATATTTTTCTCCATCATAGAGAGCAGCTATCGGGAGGTTACGCAAACCACTATCTAGCACAAATACTAAAGTTTTGATTTGTGCTGCTGTTAAATCCTTAAGGGTGGGTTCTACGAGCCAACTATAAAATTCTTGAGATATAGCTTGTCTCCTTTTGTTAGAACTAGCTTGGTTAAAATGTCCGATTAGCTCTGTAACTTTATTTTTGATGTTATCAGCAGTTATAGTTTGAACATGGAGCTTAATTGGTTGCCCTGGAATAGAAGTTAACACTGCTAATTTTTCTTCAGTAACGATGGGATAAATTGTGGCAGCAGTAGCATCGATTCGATCGATTTGTTCTGGTTTGGCTTGCAAACAGGCTTGGCGGAAATAGTTTTCTAATTCTGCCATCTGCAAAGATTCAATAGTATTTCTAGCTTGGATTAGATTTTCCTGAGTGGGTTCAGAAATTAATAGTTCTACTAACTGACGATAGACAGGTTCGACACTTTCGCGGAATGAATATTGAGATTCTGGGTTAAAACTAACCAAATCTGCGCGAATTTGACCTAAGTTATCCACAGCGTTTTGATAGGAGGCGATCGCTTTCTTTGTTTCTCCTTGGGTTTTAAAAATTCTGCCTAATTGCCACTGCCATTGATAGGCAATATCTTCTGCTGCGATGGCATCTGCTACCCTGAGAGCGTATTGATTGAGTTCGATCGCCCGATCTAAATTTCCTTGTTGTTCTTCAATGTAAGCTAGAGTACCAATGGCATAGGATTCGGTTCTTTCTGCACCTTTAGACTGAGCAGATTGAGCAATTTGTTTTAATATTTGTTGGTGTCGATCTGTGATTAAGCTGTGGAACGGTTCGTTTACTAGAAGTTTGAGAGAACTTAGCCAAGACTCTCGATCGGAGTTTAATTTGGCAGATTGATAAGAGTCTAGTTTTGCCATTTTTTCGATCAAATCGATTTTGGCAAAATCATTGTGGGGTAAGTTCAGAATCAAATCTTGACTGTGATGGGCAATAGTCATAGCTTCATCCCAGTCTTGTGCCTCAATTTCAAGATCGATCGCATTGAGGAAAGCAATGGCTTGAGTTTCTGGATTTTGAGAAGTAGATACTACTTCTTGCAATAATTGAGTAGCGGTTTGGGGTTCGGAAAACTGAATCACTGCTGCCAAATCGATTTTAGTTTTGGCTGTGGCTTCTTTATCTGTATCCTGACTTAAAGCAATACTCGCTTCCAGTTTTTCTTTAGCTGCTGCAAAATCGCTAATAGTGGCATAAGTCGTTCCTAATGCTTTATATCCTTTTGCCTGTAAGGTTTTGGGCATAGAAGCTAGTTGAACTTCTATTTTTTCAAGAATTCTTTTTGCGGTACGATATTTACCTAACTTTTGTAAAGCGATCGCTTCATTAATGGCAGCACCTATTTCCCCTTCTGTATCTTTATTTTGCTGATATAATTCCTTAGCTGCACGAAAATTTAGGGCTGCTTCTTGAGCATTATCTTGTTTGAGATCGAGGTTAGCTTGAGTATTGAGAACTTTGGCAACAAGATTGCTATTAAATTCTCGATCGCCTAATAATTGAGTTGCTAAATCGATCGCTGTTTCTGCTTTGGTTAAATCGCCTATTTCTTGATAGCCAAGAGAGAGATAGTTGTTAATTAAGATTTCTGCCTCTAAGTCTACTGTTTCAGTACTACGACGAGAAATTAAACTCTTTTTAGCTTCTTCCCATTCCGCGATCGCTTCTAGATAATTACCCCGCAACATCGCTTCTCTGCCATTGTCTATTTTTTGTTGTACTGTTTCTGGCAAACTATGAACAACTGTTATGGGAGTAACAATAATTCCTAAACCGATACAAATTCCTAAGATAGATTTACGCATAGATCATTGTGTTGATTGTTGGTAGGGGTCAACGGCCGTTGACCTGTAAGGGGCGAACGACCGTTCGCCTGTACAGAGGTTAATTGTTAGTTGATGATGTGCAACTAGACTTGACCCAACGATGAGTAGAAAGGGGAGTTAAAGCAACTAATTCTAGTTCCCCGTCTGCATTAATGATGGTGGCTACAGCCTCTTTTACAGGTGCCGGGACAGAAGCTACTTTTGCTTTCTCCTCGTTGACTGGACGCAGATCGTGCCAAACCGTACTTAAAGACTGAGTTTGATAGGGACTATTAGGTATTCCGCCATTGCCAGTAACAGCAAAGGTATTCTCATTACTAATAGGACAAGAAGCAGTAATTAAACCAGTGGGGTCTTCAATATTTTCGGGTAAGATAGCTGTATTTAATTCTTTGTCAGATTCTGGGCTTTTAATTTCCACTACTCCATCAACTCCAAACTGAGATGAAGCATCAATATCGCTCGTTAGATCGGTGAAAATTAATTCTGTAGTAATATTTATATTACCACCTGGTCCAAATACAGCATTAGCTCTAATATCGCTATTATTCCTTGCCAAAATTAGATTGGAGTTATCAATAGTAATGTTTCCTCCGCCACCATTACTGTCTAAAACGCTAGTGCTAATTAGACTATTATTGCGTAAAGTAATAGATTCTGTCGCAATATTAATATCGCCACCACCAGTTTGTTCAGAAGTGGCGGTAATTAAACCTCGATTTGTTTCCAGGCGATCGCTGGCTAGATTAATATCACCAGCTTGACCCTCTCCTATACTACTAGTGGTAATTTTGCCTTGGTTGTTAATATTGAGAGATTCGCTAGCTACGGAGATAGTCCCTGCATCCCCTGCGCCACTGGTACTGCTACTTACTACTGCATTACTTTGGATATTTACATCTGTAGCGGTCATGGTAATTGAACCGCCAGCACCTTCGCCGAGAGTTTCGGCAGTTATTTGACTACTATTTTTGGCAGTAATAGTTTCACTATTAATAATAATATTACCGCCACCACCAGCAAAAGTTGCAGCCGTGATACTAGAGGGAGTATCAGCATCTATGCCATTTAGTTCAATAGTATTGGCATTAATCTCAATATTTCCTGCTTTACCCGTCCCTGGTGGTACATCCGCATTACCACTCAAGAAATTACTCGCACTAATAGTTGCACCATCTTTAATAGTTAATCGGTCTGTAGTTAAATCTATATTTCCACCATTGCCATCGCCAAAAACTGCACTAGAGAATAAACCACTACTACCACCCCCTGACTCAATAGCATTACCTGTCAATTCGACTGATTCAAAGGCTGTTACTGTCAGATTACCAGCAGCACCAGAACCACCAGTACTAACAGCAATTTGTGCCCCTTCTGATACTCGTAAATTGTCCGTAGTGATTGTTAAATTCCCACTATTACCCGTTGCGTTTGGACTAACTATGGCAAATAAACCACTAGGTTGTCCTATTATCGGAGAAAGTCCAGTCAAATTAATGTCTTGGGCTGTAATGGTGACATTTCCAGCATTCCCAGAACCAAATACATTAGAACCAATCTGTGTTCCATCACTGAGAGTTAAGCTGTTAGTCTCAATAGTAATGTCGCCACTAAGTCCTGTAGCTCCTTGTTCTACTGATGTTGAAATTCGACTGGGATCTTCTAAAGAAGAAAGACCGGTCAATTCAATAGTATTTGCTTTAATGTCGATATTTCCAGCTGTTCCTAAACCACCTACCGTAGAACCAATATCAGCCCCATCTGCGACTTTCAAAGTATCAGTATCAATAATTAAATTACCACCATCACCATTAGCAAAAGTATTACTAAATAAACCACTAGGAGTTCCATTAGGAGAAGTTCCATTAAGTTCAATCTCTTGTGCCTTAATATTAAAATCTCCTGCTTTACCACTACTTACTGAAAGAGTAAAAGCTTGCGCTCCTCCAGCTACTAATAAGCTGTCTGCTTTTACATTAATATTTCCTCCATTGCCAGTAGCTCCTGGTACAATAGGCGCAAAAAGACCACTCGAACCAGCTAAACGTGAACCCGAAATTAACTCTACACGCTCGGCTTTGACATTTAAAGTTCCCCCTTCTCCACTACCAAAAACTGCACTATTTACTTGCGCTCCTCCTGCTACCAATAAATAACTAGTATCAATGCTTAAATCTGCCCCTGCTCCAGTCGAACCTGTTGTGGTGTCTGTAGAAACAACGGACACAAAAGGAATATTGTTTTGAGATACTCCCGTAATATTTACCGACTCTGCACCGTTAAGAGTAATACTACCTGCTGTGCCATCCCCTGAAGTGTTGGCTAAAATTGCCGAGGCATCAGCTAGAGAAATATTTTGTCCTTGAACATTAACTGTACCGCTACTATTTCCACTCACTTCCACCGAAGCTGCATTAACTAAATCAATATCTTGAAAACTATTGATACTCTGGTAATCAAACGTCCAAATTTCAGTGTTATTGTTAAATTTAACCAGTCCACCTGCCACAGCACCTAATTCGATATGTCCTTCGGCTGCAGTTAAATTGCCCCCATCTAAGGCTATATTGCCACCAAGTAAGGCTAAACTTTTGCCGTCTCTAACTTGTAACCCTGAAGGACGAAAATCCTTAATTAAAGAATAATCGTTAGCACCAGGATCGCTAAACCCTGTGTTATTGCCCACTCCTCTGACGATAATATTTCCTGGTTCAGCACCATATTGTAAACCGAGGGGAATGTTAATCTCTAGTAAAGGTGGTGCTTGAGGCTCTACTGCGCTATAAAAACTACCATCACTAAATTGAATACTCTCTGCGGTACTAGCTATAAATGAACCCCCAATATTCAAAGTGGCATTCTCGCCAAAAATAATGCCATTAGGGTTAATTAAAAACAAATTAGCCATGCCATTGGCTTTAATAATTCCTTCTATATTAGAAACGGAACTACCAGTAACGCGACTAAAAATATTTTCAATAGTTGCTCCATTATCAAAAAAAGCTGTTTGTCCGCTAAGTACAGAAAATTCTTGAAAACTGTGAAACAAGTTATTACCAACATTTGTTCCACCAGTTATTGTAATTAGGTCTCCGTTTGCATTTGGAGTTGCAATAGAATTAGTCGGCAGAGTGGTATCTGGAGTTATTTGTGCAGAAGCTTGTACTGTGTTACCCAAAAAAGAACATAGGATCAGACCTAGGGTAAACCAAAGGTCTTTTGTTTCTGTTTTTGAGTGTAGCAGCAAGAAAGTGATGATATTTTCCATAGGTTCATATTCTGCATTGGCTAAAGTTTATGGAAAGCGAGTGATTCCAAATTTGAGTATTCCCACAATTTACGGAAAAATTCGGTAGGGAAACATAAATTAATTTGGCAAGGGACGACCATAAATGCGATCGACTTTCCTGCTACACGAAGCGCGATCGCCTTCACAACCAAAGCTATTATTTGGATAATAATACCAACAATAATAGGGAAAAGTAAGCAACTAAAATACTGTTTTTACATTTTCAAGCAAATTATTTATCAAACTTTTATTAATAACTTTTCTAAGCTATCGATCGTGTAAAAATCTAGACTTGTTCTGGTTTAGATTTACTTCAGTATCAATACAGAGAATCGTCTGTTTTAAAGGCTTAATTTTTTTCAAGATTTTCATCAAAGTTTCCTGGCAGCTTTACCTAAATCAAGAACCAGTTTTTTACACTTGAGAAAACTAAAATAAAAATCCCAAAAACTTATTAATCATAACCCGCATTTCTCACAAAAAAAGCGATCGCATTCTCTGAAAGCCTTGTCTAGTAAGCGTTTGACCCTGCTTAAAACGGATAGAAAAAAACTACACACTGTTGAAACCCTTATTCTGCTTGGATTTGACCAGACAAGGGTTATAGCCTCTCAAAATATCTTTGTGAGAAATGCGGGATAACTAAAAAATTATTATAAGCAGTATAAAATTATGAAAATAAACTTTATATATAGCCCTGATGTAAGTCTAGAACAAATGATTGGTTATGAAATGGCAGCCATCATTTGGGGACAATTATTTACCGATGATATTGAGGTTAATATTTTAGCTAAGACTACCGACCAGTTAGATGCTAATGTTATCGGTGGAGCGATTCCTGAATTTCACGAACAACATTATGCTTTATTTCTACAATACTTTGAAGCAGATATCACCTCCGCAGATGACCAAGCAGCTTATGATGCTCTGCAACAAGGAAATACCGTTGATTTCTTGCTTAATGGAGACTTAATCGGCGGTAATACCAAACTCAAATTAACTACCGCTTTAGCTAAAGCCTTGGGCATGGACGAAGCGATTAGTTTAGACCGCTACGTTCTAGACGATGCTGCCAATTTCCTCGATGGCACCATTATGATGAACCAGGATTTTACCTGGGACTTTAATTATCTAAGAGACAGTGAAACAGCAGAAAACACTCTCGACTTTCTCAGTGTAGCTCTGCACGAAACAGGACATATTTTAGGTTTTACCAGCAGTTTGGATTACTCTCTACAACAAGAGACTCTCTATTCTGGTCGTACAGAGTTAAGTAATTTTACTCCTCTGGACTTATTTCGTTTTTCCGCAGCAAGTTTAGCTCAAAATAACCCTGATGGTACGGTGAACGACTTATCTATTGGTGGAACAGCTTGGTTCTCTACTGATGGAGGAGAAACCCTCAGTGCCAAAATGTCCACAGGAAAAGAGGGAGATGGTTATCAAGCGAGTCACTGGGAAAGACGCTATGACCCCCTAGGAATCATGGATCCTACTCTCTGGTATCAAGAGCGAGCATCTATTACCGATTTGGATGTGTTGGCTTTTGATATTATGGGTTATGATTTAGCTGACCATGCGGGGGATGTAGAAAATCTGTTTACGACTGAAGGGTTAGAACTAGTACTAGCCCAAGCTAAGGTTCAACTAGCTAATAAACTCGGTGTTTCTGTTGAGTGGTTAGAAAATAATGCTAATGTTCCAGTATCTTCTTTAGATTTGATCGCCCAGATGGAAGCAGCAATGATAGCACCTGCATCAGAAACCACTCCAGAATCTACTGCTACAGAAACCACCCCAGAATCTACTACTACAGAAACTACTCCAGAATCTACTACTACAGAAACTACTCCAGAATCTACTACTACAGAAACCACCCCAGATACGAATTCAGCAAGTGACTTCATCCAAAATTTAGGTGCAATGATGCAGGGAATCTATCAATGGTGGTCGCAAAATAACCAAGGTGGTAGTTCTTCCTGGCAAGAACTCTATGAATGGTGGGCACAAAATAATCAAGGTGGTAGTTCTTCCTGGCAAGAACTTTATGAATGGTGGGCACAAAATAATCAAGGTGGTAGTTCTTCTTGGCAAGAACTTTATGAATGGTGGGCACAAAATAACCAAGGTGGTAGTTCTTCTTGGCAAGAACTCTATGAATGGTGGTCAGAGGATAACCAAGGAAATGGTTCCTGGTGGCAACAAGTGTTCTTCGCTAGTACAGGGGAAGCTTCTTTAGAAAATATCGAATTACCAGGGCAGAACAATACTACAGTTGATGCTACGTATAAAGAAATCTCTGGTGGCAATCAAGATGACATCCTTGGTGGAGATATCACTAACGATAATATTATCGCTGGTGAAGGGGATGACCTAATTGATGGTGCGGAAGGAGATGACACCATTGCTGGGGGTGAAGGTTATGATACTATCTTTGGTTTTGATGGCAATGATTCGGTGATGGGTGGAGCAGGAGATGACGTAATTTCGGGAGAATCGGATAATGATGTTCTTTTAGGAGAAGATGGTGCCGATGTTCTGATGGGAGGCGACCATGATGATTACTTGGATGGAGGAGTAGGTAGAGACTTCCTCAATGGTAATACTGGACATGATGTTTTAATCGGTGGTGCAGGAGATGATGCTCTCGAAGGAGAAGCGGGTAAAGACTTATTAGTAGGAGGTGCTGGTAAGGATATTGGCAATGGTGGTAGTGGCGATGATTTTATCTTCGGTGATGAGTATTCGGCAAGTTTACAACAAGCTTTTGGCAGTAATGTCAATTCTTTAATTAATCTCTTTACACCTAATACTGATACTACTACTACCGACACTACTACCACTACTGAGACTAATAATGTCGTGCTTGGGTTAGACCCACTGAAAGTGGAAGCAGAAGATATGACCTTATCTGGAAACTTTAGTCTAGCTGCCAGTGGCACTTTAGTTCAAACAAATTCTAATACTGCTAGTCTTAGTACAGTATTTAACGGAGAAGCAGGAAAATACAATATTGTTATCGGCTATCACGATGTTTATGGTAATGCGAGAATTAACGCTTCTTTAGGAACAAATACCATAGATAACTGGTATCTCAATCAAACTTCAAACAATTTAGATCTTACTGGTTCTAACTTTAAAACTAGAACTATTGCTAGTGAAGTGATGCTTAATGGTGGTGAGTCTCTAATATTAGATACAACTACTTATGTAAGTTATTCTGGCGATGATGATGATGATAGTGCTGGTATTGTCTATGATAAAGCTTACATCGACTATATTGAGTTTGTTCCCATTGTTGATAATACTAACAATGTTGTTCTAGACCCAGACCCCAATACTAGCGATCCTACAACCACAGATCCCAATACTAGCGATCCTACAACCACAAACCCTACAACTCCCGAAGTAACTCTAGGAGCAAACAGCGATATCCTCAGAGGTGGCAATGGAAATGACGGAATTGATGGTGGTGTAGGTAACGATGTTATCTTTGGTGAAGATGAGTTCAACGATTCGAGTAATATTGCTCCATTGAATATTGATGGTAGTTTTACCTATGGTCAAAGCACCTACCTCTTGACTCAAAAGGCTACTACTTGGAAAGAAGCACAAGCAATAGCTCAAAGTTACGGTGGTAACTTAGTTACTATTAATGATGCTGCTGAAGAAGCCTGGTTAAAGAGTAACTTTGGTAGTAGTGAAACATTTTGGCTTGGTATCAACGATGTTGAAACTGAAGGTGAAATGAAATGGGTAAGTGGTGAAACTGTTACCTATACTAACTGGAAAAGTGGTCAGCCGAATAATTATGGAAACAACGAAGATTATGGAATAATGTACACCGATGGTCAATGGTATGATACTCCTGGCACAAATACATATCGTGGCATCATTGAGATTGACTGGTCTAGTGTAGGCGGTAACGATACTATCCTTGGTGGTGCAGGAAATGACCAAATTTATGGTAACTCTGGTAATGATCAGATCTATGGTGATAACACCGCTAATTTTACAACTGCTGAAATTGTCAAAACTCCCAAAAATCTAACCTTCCAACAAGGAGTGAATGGTTACAACGGTACAGTTGATACTATTCTAAAAGAAACCTCTCCCAATAATAGTTTTAGTAATGCAACCTCACTTCAGGTTGATATTGACTCTCAAGATCATTTTCAAAGTTTGATTCGCTTTGATGATATCTTTGGTGATGAATTGGGCAAAATTGCTCTCTACGATACAATTGATTCTGCAATTTTAGAAATTGATGTTTCTAATTCTGGTGATAGCATAGCAGTTCATCAAATGCTGCAAAGTTGGTCTGACAGTGCTACTTGGAACTCTTTAGTCAATGGAATTTCAGCCAATGGCGTGGAAGCAACTAGTACAGCAATTGTCACTACTGGTTCAGTTAGTACAGGTATTCTGAGTATTGATGTCACTGAAAGCTTAAAAGCTTGGCAAGCAAACCCCAATAGTAATCATGGATGGGCTTTTCTACCAACAGGTACTGCCGATGTTTTCTTTGACTCTGCTGAGGGTAGCAATGCCCCTCGCTTAACAGTGGATGTTAATCAAGCTTCATCTCAAAGCTTAACAGTGAACGTTAATCAAACTTCATCTCAAAACCTGACCTTCCAACAAGGAGTAGATGGTTACACTGGTACGGTTGATACTCAACTTCATGGCTACAATTGGACTACCAATTATGGCAATGCAACCTCTCTCAATATAGATGGTAATGACCTTGGCTATCCTGTTCAGAGTTTGATTAAGTTTGAAGATATCTTTGGTAGTCAAACAAGTCAAATTGCTCAGGATGCTACTATTAATTCCGCAATCTTAGAAATCGATGTTTCTGACCCTGGTAGTGGCTTTAAGGTTCACGAACTTCTCAAGAATTGGTCAGAGAGTACCACTTGGTATTCTTGGAATGAAGGAGTTTCAGCCAACGGTATAGAAGCAGCTACTAATGCAGTTGCGACTACTGGTTCAGTTAGTACAGGCATTTTACAAATTGACGTAACAGAAAGCTTAAAAGCTTGGCAAGCAGACCCCACTAAAAATTATGGATGGGCTTTAATTGCTACAGGCTCTGATGGAGTTGATTTTGACTCTTCTGAAGGTGTTAATGCTCCTCGCTTGGTAGTTGATGTTACTCAAGAGGCTTCTGCTTCTGATTCTATTTCTGGGGAAGGCAATGATAACATTACTGGTAATGGTGGTAATGATACTATCTCTGGTGGTGCTGGTGACGACGTTATCAATGGTACGGATGAAATAGTTGCTGGTTACTATGAAAAAGATGTTTTAGTAGGTGGTGCTGGTGCAGATAAGTTTATCTTGGGTGATGCTAACCAAGCTTACTATGCTACTGTTGGTTATCAAGATTATGCAGTAATTGAAGACTTTGACTCTAGTGTTGATAAAATTCAACTTCATGGTTCTGCGATTGATTATCAACAACAGCAGCAAAGCAATGATCTCTTCCTCTCTCGTCATGGAGATTTGGTAGCAATCTTGGAAAATACTAAAAGTGTGAATCTTAACAGTAGTGGTTTTGAGTATGTTAGTACCATCTAATCCCAACTAATGTAAATGATTTTGAATCATCGCATCGAAAGCATTAGATATTCGTCTTAAGTGAGGTTCGGTGTAAGGAAAATTTTTGGCATGATCGAAATTGTGCCTCATGGCAGCGTTCAATTCAAAGATAAATAGTGTTCCATCTGGAAGTATGGTTAAGTCAATTCCGAAGAAATCTAGACCAACAAGATCGCGAATTTTGTAGAGTTTGTCCAAGTTCTCGCTGCCGAGATAGCCAACGGGATCGTTGAGGAAAGACTGTTCTTCGTCCTGCATCCATTGGGTTTTGTCCATCACATTATAGCGATCGCCTGAGTGAACATTCCAGGTATCATTGAATAAGTTGGCAACAGGATAAAAATTACCGTCGATAAAAAAGACTCGTGTTTTGTTATAAACATTCTTGGCGTTGCGGTAATCTCGGAATTGAATAATGTAGTATTCTCTGTTAGCTGGACTATTTTGGAAATGGGAGTAAAGCTCTTGTTGATTCTCAATCAGTTTAACACTAGAACCTGTTTGCGAACCCACTAAACGGACAATAAAAGGAAAAACAAAGCCCAAACCAGAAATTTCAGAGGCGATCGCCTGAAAAGAAATACCGTCCCATCTTACTTTTTCGGTTTTCGGGAAGCTAACCCCAGGAATCAGGTTAAGACGAAGATAATTACGCTCGCGAGTAGTTTCGAGAACACGACGAGGATCGTTGATAACGGGGAGGTGGGGATAGCAGTCTACAAATCTGGCAGCAGCGAGTAGGGATACTCGTTTGCGGTCTGGACAGGCGATGGTATTGAGCAATAAATCAAACTTAGGAATATTTTTTAATTCGTCAATGTTATTCTCCAAAAGATTGAGAATCATCAAGTTATATTGTTCCTGATTGACAAAATCTCGAATCGAAAAATGACCGCCTCGCAATACGTTTGTGTAAGTACCATCCGATTGTTGAACAATGCGGTAAGCCGAGCCTTCTATACCTCGAATTTTCAAGAGGGTTGGCTTGTGGGGGTCGGGTTTTCCTTCCCAAATAACAGGATGGCTTCTGGCAACCTGGTTTAGAATAGCACGGGCTGCTTTACGATCTCCACGAGCATCAGCCAGACTAGATAAGGCAAGACCACTTTCGTAATGATCGGGAGAAATTTTTAAACAATTAAGAAAGGCTTGGGCTGCCTCAGCAAACTGTCCCTTGCTCAGTAAGAATTGACCATAGATATTGAGAATAGTTGCATTATTCCGTTTCATTATTAAAGTTATTTACCTTGTTATCCTCATTCCAAAAAACAGCACGATCGCGACCTTGTTCTTTCGCTTTATATAAAGCCTTATCTGCATTAGCAACTAATTCTTCTGGAGTCTTAACTAAATTAAAATTAGCACTAGCAACACCACAACTTATAGTTACATACTCACTAGCTTGAGACTTACAGTGAGGGATTTGTAAAGACTTGATGCGATCGCAAAGTCTTTGAGCAGTGTTTAATGCTGCGTCTGAAGGAGTATTAGGTAAGACAATCACAAACTCTTCTCCCCCATAACGAGCAGTTAAATCACTATTACGTATAGACTGAGTTAAAGTTTGCGCTACTTTTTGAAGACATAGATCTCCAGCTTGATGACCGTAAGTATCGTTATATTGTTTAAAAAAATCCACATCGCAAAGAATTATGGATAAACTTTGCCGCTTTATGTTATTTTGCTTCCACTGTTTATCGAGAAATTCGTCAAAGCAACGACGATTAGGTATTTGAGTCAAGCTATCAATTAAAGCTAGCTGTTCTTGAGTTTGATTGTAATACCAACTTATGGTTATTGCTGATAGCGTTAAAGAAAATAAAGGAGAAATTACTGGTAGCCAAAAACCGCCTAAAAATAAAAGATAACCAAATCCTATAAGAGCTAATCCTGGAACAATTATAAAAAATAAGGTTGAGATAAATATAATAAATAAAGCCGATCGAGAATGCAATTGGCGATCGAGTAGAACTAGATTACTGATAGATATACCAAAAGTCCAAACAAAAATCCAAATCCACTCCCAAGGTTCACTAACAGTTTGAATTGAACTACGTCCGTCCAAGGCTCCACTTAAAATTTGGCTGGCTAAGTTAGCGTGAATAAAGACTCCAGGTAGATCCTGAAATTGATTTTCTGGAGAACTACTATAAGGAGTCGCAAAAAAATCATTAAGACTAGGAGCGATCGAACCAATTAAAACTATGCGATTGTTCATCAAATCTTTGGGAATTTGCCCATTCAAAACATCAACTATGGAGATTTGAGGGAAACTGGTCTCTGTTCCCCGATAATTCATTAAGATTTGGAAGCCACCGTTATCAGCGCGGATATATCCACCATCATTAGTGGTAAAGGGTAATAACTCAGCTTTCCCTAAAGATATTTTTCCTGTATTGCCAACAGATTTTGGTTCAATTCCTTCTGCTGCTAAATACATTAAAGCTACCTTGGTAGCTAAACCAAATTGAACTTGACCATTATCGAGTTCAATTGCCAACAAACCTCGCCTGATTTTGCCATCTGCATCTCTAACGAAATCTGCCAAGGCTAATTGGTCTTGCTGTTTTAAGATTGGTGATGGCTTTACTCCTTTGCCAACTACTTTTTCTACTCCAATCAAGTTGGGTGTAGAACGCAAAACTGATTCTAGTTCTGCCGTTCCAGGTTTAACAGGTAAGTCTCGATAGATATCTAAACCTATAGCTCTAGGCTGCTGTTGATTTATTTTAGTAATTAATTGACTTAGGGTGCGATCGGACATCGGCCATTGTCCGAGTTCGTTGATATCTGACTCACTGATTGTAACTACAACAATACGTGTTTCCTTAGTTTCTAGAGGACGTAAACGAAACCAACTATCATAGGTTAACCATTCTAGTAACTGAAATAAGCTCAAATAGCTCACTGCGATCGTCAAGCCTGAAATACAAGACGCTACCAGTAAGACAGACCAAAACCACTTTGTTTTGAGCTTAGATTTAAGATTCATAACTACTTTTGTCTTGAGAATGCCCGAATTTTATTTAGTCATAAGAAATGGCAATAAAAATTAATATATTGCTTTGCTGAAACTCTATTATGACTTTTATTTTGTTCTTTAACTTGAGTGTATTTTTAGATTTCCCAAATAGATACTTAAGCTTTTTCTAGTTGAAAATACTCAGGTTAAATAGTTTTTTGCGCTCTTAAAATAGGATGTCTTGCTAATCAACTTACGCCTACTGTTATGCAATTAAAGATTGGTTTTAAGTCTTGCTTTATTTTATCGGTCAGTAATAATTTTCTAAATTTAAAAATACATGAATGGAAACTTTATGCCCATGACCTAAACATTGCTTCCATTTTAAGTTTTATTATTGCTAGTAATATTGGATTTACTGACTGTCCTCAAGCACAAACTATTCTGATTTCTGAAGATTCTACTTCTTCAACAAAAAACCCTAATTTGTCAGCTAAAGCTGAAAATTCTATTCTTACTATTTCTGTTCCTAATGCAAATTTTTCCACAGCAATAGAGAGCCAAAAGACTAGAAGAAACCTTCAAAACTCTAATTTTACTATTAGCGATCGCCCTATTCAAGTAAAAAAAATTGAAGTTTTGGGCAATAGTATGTTTGAAGCTGAAATTGCCCAGTTAACCAAAAAGTTCACAGGAAAATTGACTACTCTCTCAGAGCTATATCAATTGCGCTCATCTATTTCTAAGTTATATGTAAATAACGGTTATGTAAATTCTGGAGCTTATTTGCCACCCCAAAAATTACAAGATGGGGTAGTCAAAATAGAAGTATTAGAAGGTGGACTTGAAACCATTGAAGTAACTGGGAATAAACGTTTAAGCGATCACTACATTGCTTCTCGTTTAAAATCCCTTCCCACTCCCATAAAAACAGAACAACTTTTAGAACGTTTGCAATTATTGCGCCTCGATCCATTAATTGCCAATATTTCAGCCGAATTATCTGCGGGGTTGACTCCTGGCATGAGTAGACTGGATATAGAAGTCAAAGAAGCTGACGCTTTCACCTTCTCCTCTTCTTTAAATAATCATAAATCCCCTTCTATTGGCTCTAATACTCGCAATCTGAGTTTAACCCACTCTAATCTTTTGGGGTTTGGCGATACAGCAAGACTAAACTATACCAACACTGAAGGTAGTAATGGATTGGATATTGGTTATGCTTTTCCGATTAATGCTAAAAACGGCACAATTGGTTTCGCTTATGGCTTCAATTCTAACGATATTGTCGAAAATCCCTTTACACCCCTTGACATTGAGACTGAATCTGACTATTACGAACTAAGTTTTAGGCAACCAATTATTTACAAACCCAATCGTGAAGTAGCATTAGGACTGAGCTTTTCTCGTCAACATAGTGAGACTTCTTTACTAGATATTCCTTTCCCTCTTTCCATAGGCGCAGATGAGTCAGGCAATACTAATATTAGTGCTTTGCGATTCTTCCAAGAATATACTGAACGGAGCGATAATAGCGTTTTAGCATTTCGATCGCAGTTTAGTTTTGGTCTAGATACTTTTGATGCCACAATTAATGATAATGCTCCAGATAGTACTTTTTTTGCTTGGCGAGGACAATCTCAATGGGTGCGTAAATTAGATGATGACTTTCTCTTTCTACTCAGAGGTGATATCCAAATTGCTGATAACTTAGTTCCTTTAGAGCAATTTCGTTTGGGTGGTGCAACCAGTGTCAGAGGATATCGGCGAGATGTCAGCCTATCTGATAGTGGAATGTTTGCTTCGGCAGAACTTAGAGTTCCCGTACTACGAATTAATAAACTCGAGGGCGTGGTGCAGTTAATTCCTTTCTTCGATCTAGGCTTACCTTGGAATGGAGAAGATGCAGTTATAGATATTGATTCTTTAGTTTCAGTAGGAATGGGGTTGAACTTCAATGCTGGAGACAGATTTAATGCTCGTCTTGACTACGGCATTCCCTTAACCGATACCAAAGTAAATGGAGATAGTCTACAAGAAGATGGAATTACTTTCTCTTTAGGTTATAGTTTTTAAGGTTGGCTGCTTTTGGCAGCTAATTTTCTTGTCTGATCAAACAAAATCTAGCGGTCTTTAGGTTTATTAAGCACACCTAGCATTACTTTTTAAGAGAATTGAGATTTAGAGTTGTATTTAACCAGATTGCACACCACTATAAATATTTCAACAATATAAGAGAATCTCAACTAGAGAAGAGAACTTCTACAGATGAGATCTTTCTTTTGAGAGTAGGAGATATAGAGGGTTATCCAGTTAAAAATAAAATAACTCCCCATCCCAACAAAGCCATAACAGGAATTGCCCAAGCCAAAACTACTGAGTTGAAAGCAAACTGTTTGGCTGCTTCAGTTTTAACCAACATCTGCCTCTGTTTCTTCAACAGAACAGCAGTAGAATTAACCAACCCTGTCGAGATAGCTTTTAAATTCTGATGCTCCGTAACTAGACCCTCAAGCACCTGATTTAATTTCTGCTCCAACTTATCTTGTTTTTCCCTCACAGTAGATAACTGACTTTCCAACTGCTCAGTCATCTGAGTAGAAGCATTGATAAATTGAGTAGTATAAACTTCAGCAGATTTCTCCAACTCTACCTTTGCCTTTAATATCTTTTCCCCAGAAGCACCCAGTACCTCTACAGCAGCCAAATTCTGAGCCACACTGAAATAGAAATCAAACAACTCATTATCCAGAAAATATTGATTATCACTGAGCCATTGATATACTCGTTGACGAATCTTTATCTCCTCGTTGGGCAGTCTTTTATCTATCAAATCTCGTAACTCATTCTGCTGTTGAGATAGAGTTCGACTCCTCAAATAACTCACTGACTCATCCTCAGACTTTCCACATCAAAACCAGCATCATTCAGCACGGCATATGCTCTTCTCAAATATCCTCTTAACCCAGCCAATTGAGCCGTACTAAACTCTGAATATCTTCTAGCTTCAGTAAAACTCAGAGCATTTTTATATACAGTAGTGGCAGTATCGAATCTCAACTTAGGCAAGTCAATTACCTTAAACTTATATTTAGAGAGTGCCTCAGGCGTAATAAACTGGTCAAAACTCTCCCACTCTTCACATCTACCAAAATTTCTTACCAAAATATGGCTCACATTTTCCTGT
The DNA here is from genome assembly GCA_030065635.1 of Xenococcaceae cyanobacterium MO_188.B32. Classification (GTDB taxonomy): domain Bacteria; phylum Cyanobacteriota; class Cyanobacteriia; order Cyanobacteriales; family Xenococcaceae; genus JASJDJ01. The sequence continues at coordinate 4,619 of JASJDJ010000118.1, read as the reverse complement.
AATAATTCCCATGTCCGCCAAAAACCCTCATAGCATTCAGTCGAATCATCTAGCAAATACCAATTCTGTATCTCCACACCCAGGTCGATAGCTGCTTCCAGAATATCACTAGCAGCCAGCCAATGATTAAACGCTTCCTCTACATTCCCTGGCAAATCCACCAACACCAATTTCTCTAATGCTAAATCCAAAATGCGATCGGGTATTTTTAAATTTTTATCTAATTCACTAAAGCGAGTTGGTAGCGCAAATTCAGGATAAGCTTTTAAAAAACTCTCCTGTCTGTCTGCATCTACAGCATAGAAATCTAACCCTGATTCCAAACAATAAGCAGCCTTTAATTTAGAGAGCAATGTTTTCCCAACTCCTCCCTTCTTACAATTAGAAAGTTGAATACCTGGACGAGTAGGAATTATTTGAGGTTCAGTCTTAATCTGTTCGGTCTTAACTTTCATCATGATGATTTATTTGCTCGCAAATAACTTATCGATCGCGGATTGTTTTAAAGATGAAGATTGATTACTTTTATCTTTGGTCTTAGTTTCAATCTGACCAATCTTTTCTTTTTTAACTGGTTGCTCTGGTGGCAAAATCGAATCAACAGTTTCAGACATCTCTTCTACTCCTTTTTCCAACTGCCGACGATATTCGGTATGGTATTGCTTGAGAGTCGCGGTACTAATTTTCACTCCTGTTTCGGTTATTGACTGAGCCAGGTCATCATATTCACATCCTCTAGCCAAAGCTGCTTCAATGCGTAAATGTAGCTTGGCAACTAATTTACGTAAATAACCTGGTTGGGATGCTTTACCTTTTGTTTTATCAATCTTTTTGGCGATCGACTTTTCTAAAGGACTTAATTCAGACTGATTCATTTCTAACTTTAGGCAATTATTCTTTTGTTATTGTGCCAAATATTTGGGCTAAAATCTAATTTATTTTATGAAAAAGATGCACTTTCTGTGAAAGATATCTTGCTCTACATTATTAGTTATATACTCGTTTTAATCCCATACCTGATGCACCCTTAGTGAGAAGAAAATAAATAAAAGTAATGTTAAAAATAAATATTTAAAAGAGCAGTTTGGGTATTTTTAGACATTAGTATTAAGATAAATTAATTTGCTAATTTAAAGTAGTTATTAATAGCGATAAATGTCACTATAAAACAGGGAAATAAATCTAGAAAACAATAAGCTAACTAATTCAATTATGGTTTGCTCGATCGGTAAACTATACGCCAAAGTTCAAGACTACGCTCAAGATAATTACTACACAAAAAACGCAGGATTAGAAAATAGTCAATGGTATGGTCGAGGTGCAGAAATACTCGGACTAAAAGGTCAAGTTTCCACAGAAGATTACAACAGAGCCTATCAAGGAATAGATAAGGAAGGAAACCCGCTACGCCAGAGACAAACTGGTAAAAAATATAACCCAGGAAGAGATGTAACTTTATCTGCTCCTAAGTCAGTCTCTCTACTTGGTTTAGTCAAAGGAGATACTAGAGTAATTGAGGCACAAAAAAAGGCAGTTCACAATACGCTTGAATATATAGAGAATAACTGTGTATTCACCAGAACAGGAAAAGGAGGAATTAATCGCCAGCAAACAGATAATGCCCTGATTGCTATTTTTCACCATGATGATAATCGCAATCAAGACCCTCAACTCCATAGTCATTGTGTGATATTCAATCAGACACAAGGACAAGATGATAAATGGCGATCGATGGATAATCGAGAACTGTACCAACAGAAGATGACCATCGGTAGGGTTTATCATCACGAGCTTGGAAGAGAACTAAATAAGTTAGGGTACGAACTGACTTGGAATCAAGATGGAACTTTTGAAGTTTGGGGTTATACTCCAGAACAACTAAAGGCGTTCAGTACCCGAAGACAAGAAATAGACAAAGCAGTAGGTCAAGATGCTAGTGCAGAAGTTAAAGCCAAAGCTTGTACTAAAACACGCAAAGGAAAAGTATATAAAGCTGCCGAAGAACGAGAAGCCTTAAGAGAAAAATGGCAGCAGCGAGCAGAGATAGCTGGTATCCAACATCCTGACCATAACGGGAAACAAATTATCCATCAAGAAAATAAGACAGAGATATTAACAGAAGCGATTGATGTAACTAGCGAAAGACAAGTAGCTTTTCCCAGACATATCTTACTCAAAGAAGTACTTCGACAATCTCAAGGGAAGCATAGTTTAGAAGAGTTGTCACAGGAAATAGATAACCAGAAAAGTCTGATTAAAACTAATGACGGACGTTTAACCACGGTAGCAGCTATCAAAAGAGAACAAAAAATTCTCCATCTAGCTCAGAGTAATAAAAATAGTTTTACTCCCCTGGCTGATGCTCAAACTGCTGGCAAACAAGCACAACAAATGGGACTAAATCAAGCACAGTCTCAAGCACTAATCCATTTTGTTACTAATAAAGATGGCATTATGCTCTGTCAAGGAGATGCGGGGGTAGGCAAAACTTACACGGTTAAAGCACTACAGCAAACCATACCCGCTAACCTGAGTATGAGGGGTTTAGCTCCTAGTGCTACTGCTGCGGAAGAATTACAGCGAGGTACTAACATTTCTTGCCAAACTATAGATGCTTATCTGCAAACTCCCCTCAAATCTCTAAATAAAAATGAGTTGATTGCTGTAGATGAAGCGGGCATGATAAGCAGTAGTCAGATGCAAGCTCTACTTGAAAGAGCAAAACAAACCAATTCTCGTTTACTCTTAATTGGCGATACCAAACAACTGGCAGCAGTACAAGCTGGTTCTCCCTTTCGTCTACTCCAAGAACAAGCAAAATTACCCACAGCCAGAATTGATAAGAATATCCGTCAGCAAAATTTACAGCTAAAAGAAGCAGTGAATTTATTAGCAGCAGGACAAATAGAGAAAGGATATCAACAGCTAAAAGAGAATGGCAGTATTAAGCACATGCCCATCGATAGTTTGAGATTAGAAGCAGTTGTTAAAGATTATCTACAAAGGGATGAAAAACAACAGGCGCAGACTCTGATTTTAGCTGGGACAAACCAAGAAAAAGCCAAAATCACCCATCAAGTACGACAAGGCTTAATTGAGGGGGGAAAGCTCGGTCAGGAATCTAAAGAAATTTCTATCTTAAAACCCAAAGATTTGAATAAATTCAGTCTCACCCAAGCCAGTAGTTATGAAATTGGGGATGTAGTCAAATTTCGTCAAAACTCAGCCAAGTTCAATAAAAAACTCTACTATCGAGTTGATGCCATTGATTACAGAGCAGGTACTTTAACTCTCAGAGACCGTTACCATACTACCCAGCTTTTAGAACTAAATCATTACAAAGACCGTGAAGTATTTCAATCCCAAAGTCGAGAACTGCGTTGTGGGGAGCAGATGAAGTTTACCCGTAACCGTTACCAAAATCATCAGAAACAAATTAACGGACAAAAGTTTACGGTACTGGGATTTGAATCAAATGGTCAAATTAAGATTAGTACTAAAGGTAAAACCCAAACAGTTAGTCCAGACTTACTTCTTTATTCCGATTATCGCTATGCCGATACAGTCCATAGCAGTCAAGGTAAAACCGCACAATACTGTATTTATGCTGCTGGTTCTGGTAACTCTCTAACTGTAGGACGAGAAAGTTTTTATGTGGCTGCTTCCAGAGCTAAACAAGAATTTACAGTTTATACAGCCAATTCCAAAGCTTTAGGGGTTTCTGTAACTAAATCAAGGGGGCAAGAAAATGCTTTACCTTTAGTGAAAAGTAAAACTACTACTCACAAATCTGTTGGCAACTTACGAGAACTAGAATTTAAGTTGCTCCTCTCTGCTAAATATTTAGTCGAACAGCAAGGAAAAGATAATTCTCACAATCGGCTAGAGAGAATCTACCAATCTTCAGACGGTACAGAAATTCGACGCACTAAAAATTCCCTATCTATTACTCAGGGAGATAGAGAGCTAGAGTTTGACAGCAATAACGCTACGGTCAGAAATACTTTTTCTGCTCCACAGATGGAAAGCCAAATTAAAGCACGAACCAATGAGATGCAGCAATACATCCAAATTAAACAACCTCAAACTCAAGAATACACTCAAAAAACAGCCCAAGCTCAAACACCAACCTCAACTGGAACTAGCAGGTATGCCTATTCCTGCCACCTATGAGAATCGAGGATTTTTTCTGGTTGGCTCTCCAGGAAGTGGTAAAACCCAAGCTATTAGCCAGATGGTGGCTGTGCTAAAACAAAGAACTGATTTTCGCGGGATAGTTTTTGACCGTGGAGGAGAACTGTTAGAGAAGTTCTATGACCCCAGTCAAGATTTAATTTTTAATCCTTTTGATAGTCGTAGTTGTCACTGGACTCATACAAATGAACCCACTCGCTCTGAAACTATAGCAGCAGGTTTAATTCCCATGGGTTTGAGTAAAGAACCTTTCTTCGCTACGGCGGGTAGAGCAGTGATGTCTGAGTTGTTTCGTAAAACTCAGAGTAATGGAGAGTTATTTGAATTACTTCAAGGGAGGATGGAAACTTTAAGTTCTTTTCTTTCAGGTACTCTGGCTGCTAGATATTTAGAAGAACCAAAAGCAGCTACCTCGGTTTTATCGA
>JASJDJ010000117.1 GCA_030065635.1 Xenococcaceae cyanobacterium MO_188.B32 | reverse complement strand
CAAAATAGCTAAATCCTTAATATATCTGGGTTTCAGGCGAATTTACCTCTTCGAGGTAAATTCGGCGTCTGGCAAGGCTTTCACCCCTTTTTGATAGGTAAAATTGTCAAAGTCCCGATAAAGCAGTAGCTAGCAAAAGGGCGGTTGCACTAGAGGATTTAACAGGGATTAGAGAAAGAACTAATCAGCTTCCGAGGACTAAGGATGAGCGTAGAAGGTCTAATAACTGGAGCTTCTTTATGCTTAGAAGTTTTTTGACATACAAATGTGTTTTAGCTGGTGTTCCTCTAATTTTCGTAAACCCAGCATACACTAGAACACCGATTCAGTAATACCAAAAACTACTTTTTTGGATATTCAGACAACGAAATTTCGGCTTTTGAGAACTCCCGTAATCTCAGATCTGGACTGGATTCTGAATACTGAATCGGTGTTCTAGTAAGACATGCTACAAGTGCGGTCATATTGGCAACAGAAACGGTAAGCGTTTTACCTGCCAAAATCCTGAGTGCCTAAATAAATGCGATCCAGATTATCAGGGATCGATGAACATAGCTGCTTTAGGGCGATCTATAAACTCGCCTGGAGGCTCGTATCTCGCCTGTAAGCTAAGAACTGGAAATGTAGAATACTTTCAGCTTAGCTTGTTTAGCGAAGATATAGGGCTGCTGAAAACTCCTTCCTCATCAGCTAAACCGCAGGTTTGCTGATAGGTGGGAGTAGTTTATAAACTATTACTGAACTTTACTTGGTGGGTGAATCGCAAAGATGCAGAAGGTAATAATATCTTTGAAGGGGGCTTTTTAGGCTTAGATAACATCGGCGTATTCGATCGCAGTGCGCCCTTACCCACGGGTGGATCGATCGAACAGGCTGACGGTACGAGTTGGATGGCGATGTACTGTCTTAATATGTTAACTATCGCCCTGGAGTTAGCCTTGGAAAACCCAGTCTATGAAGACATGGCAACCAAATTTTTCGAGCATTTTCTTTATATCGCCGATGCCATGAACCATATTGGCGGTGATAAAACTCAACTCTTATTAAACAAATTAAAAGGACAGCATATATATTTATTTACAGATGATACTCCTGAATTTTACAGAAGGATTGGTTTTACTGAACAACCGATTGGTATGGGTCAGGTTGTTGGTAAATGGCTGGTTAATGAGTAAGTAATTCTATTGTGCTGTTGCGACACGTATTGAATAAGACAAATAATTACAAAAACACTTCAGAATTATCATAATCACAAAGCTCAAAGAGGTTGATATGAACTATCAAAATATTATTACCATCGAACCAGGAAAAAGAAGTGGAAAACCTTGTATTAGAGGGATGCGAATTACAGTATATGAAGTTTTATCTTATTTAGCAGCGGGAATGACTTATGAGGAAATATTAGAAGATTTTCCTTATTTAACAAGGGAAGATATCTTAGCCTGTCTCACTTATGCAGCGGATCGAGAAAAACAAACTTTAATAGTTAAATGATAAAACTATTATTCGACCAAAACTTATCGCCTCGTTTAGTCAATCGTCTTGCCGATCTTTATCCTAATAGTAATCATTTACATAACTTAGAATTAGATACAATTTATTGCCCAGAAAAAAGAAGAGAAAATCACGATTAAAATAATTTGTACGAGTATTAATATTCAATTTCCCCAATATGGATAATAGTGAATCTTTACTTCCTTTAAAAATCGCGGTGATGACTATTTCTGACACGCGAACAGAGGCAGACGATAAATCGGGCAAAATATTAGTCGATAATTTAACTACCGCAGGGCATTACTTAGCAGACAGAGTAATTGTTCCCGATAACATCTATAAAATTCGTGCAGTTGTATCTCGTTGGATTGCTGATGAATCTGTCCAGGTAATTTTAACTACAGGCGGTACGGGAGTTACAGGACGCGACGGTACTCCAGAGGCAATTCAACCTCTGTTAGATAAAGAAATTGAGGGATTTGGGGAAATATTTCGGATGATTTCCTATCAGGAAATTAAAACCTCTACAATTCAATCTCGCTGTTTGGCTGGTGTTGCTAATGGTACTTATATCTTTTGTTTGCCTGGTTCTTCTGGTGCTTGTCAAACGGGATGGAGCATTATTCAAGAACAACTAGATTCTCGCAATCGACCTTGTAATCTAGCTCAATTAATTCCTAGATTAAAGGAAACCTGATGAAAACCTAATAATCTAGGGTATAACCGTTCACTACCAAACTCCCTAATTATTTAATTCCAAAAGGGGGAGGTGAACTGTTATATAGTGACCGCGGAATGCGGTCAGCGCAGGCACCGTCGTTTTACGGCGGTGTACCGCTGACCTTAATTTGTTATTACACGATTTCTGGTACAAATATTCCTCCCTCCTCGCCAACAAAGAATTCAAAAGATACTGTATCCATTCCCATATCATCGTCTTTAACAGTAAGATTGACACCTACTTGGAAAATATCGTCGTCATCGAGTCCTGGAAAATTGTTGTCATCGTTATCAATTTCAGGAAAGTTGTCTTCGAGTTCTTCTTCAGATAAGAAACGCGAGGTAGTGAAAGTGCGATCGCCCAAGCCAATGTCGTCGAAATCCACAGAAACTCCGTCGCTCCATTGCGCTGTTCCTGTGTGGAGGTCCAGAAAGTTTGGATCCGTGAAAGTTCCCTCGATAGTGATTAATAGTCCTTCATTGTCATCCCCATCATCATCATCAATAACTATTAAATTCACATCTATGGAGGAGCGATCGATGGTTGGAGCCACATTCGGCAAAGCGGAACTAACTGCATCAAAGGCATTAATAAGTCCTGCACCCGTTACATTATCAACTCCTGGTGCGCCAATATCAATAGCAGTTTCGGCTAAGATATCGTAAACTTCTTGAGGGGTTAAATTGGGATTTGCTTGTTGGACTAAAGCTGCTATCGCTGCTGCATGGGGGGCTGCTGCGGAAGTACCAAAGAAGTTGGGAAAACCATTACCATCAAAATCAGAACCAAAAAAAGTGGTATCAGTACCATCAACTGCTGTAATATTCGGGGTCTGACGAATTTCTGGAGTGGCTTTGCGCGTACCTTCTGGCTCAAATAAAAATGTACTCGGTCCTACAGAAGTAAAGAATTCGGGAGTAGTAGGATCGAAATAGGGTGATGCTGCAACTGCTTGAGCGTTAGTCGCAGCAGCATGAGAGATAACAGTAGGACTATTAGTGTCAAACTCATTGAAGACAATCTCTCTACCAAAATTGACGTACTTGATCCGCCCTGGTTCTGGTCCTTGATTTAATGTGATTACCACATCATAGTCTTGAGAAAAGGAAGAGTCATTAGTAAAACCGAAAATCTCTACTGGTTGTTGATTCAGTATATTGTTATCATCTGCACCAGCTACTACATTGTTAGTACCAGCTTCAAGTAAAAAGATATCCAGATCGGTATCTACACCATTGGCTGTGTAGAAAGGGTCGTCCCACTGGAAAGAAAAAATAACCCTTGAGGAAGCGGGGATAGTTATATTCTGGCGAGTATCAACACCTGCGGTTGGATCGAAATCATGAAATGTATCGATAAAAAATCCTTCTGAATCGGAAGCAGCAGCAAAATCAGTAGATTCGTAAGCTATATCGCTAGAATTAGCCGCAGCAGCAAAGTAAGTCACATCTCTGGTTGTAACTACCTCATCAATTGCTTGTGCAATCACACCATCTTGGAAAAATGGTTCGGTTAAATAGCCAATATCATCAACTAGAACATTTGCATTACCGAGTTCTGGATCGGCCAAATTGCGAATTTGTCGAGCAAAGTCTAATTCGCCAAAAACGACCGAAGAAAAAGCAAGATCGCTACCAGGAGCAAGGTCATGAATTAATTGCATCATGGCTCTACCTTCATCCCTTCCACCTCCATTTAAATCTTGAAGCACATTGATTCTTTCACCAGAGGGTAAATCTCCTGTATTAATATCAGTAGCAGCACCACCCAAACTGTTATAGCTATCACTCATCACTCCAATTGTGATGCCCGTGCCATCAATGCCTAATTCTTCACGAACTCGATCTGCTTGGTGAACGCTGTCAGCCTGACTGGTAACGCTGCCAACATTAGTTACTGGTTGATAAATTGGCGTTGCACCTAAAAGTCCTTCTATGGATAAAGACTCCAAGGTGAGGAGAGAATCAATAGGCATCCATCCCTCCATGAAATGATGTTCTGGTGCTGAACCTAAAACTTCAAAGCCCAGTTCTTCCAAAAAGGGAGTTACATGTCCGACATTATCAGCAGTAACTCGGATGGCAACCATTGTTCCATCATCACTGAAAGTCAGTAGGTCATTAGGTAGGGATAATGTGCGTCGGTCACTATCTGGTATTAATTCAAGAAGATCGTTGGCAATGCGGGAAGAGTTAGCACCCAATTCAGTAAGACTTTGAAACTCATTACTTTTCATTAATTGAGCAAAAAACAAAATTAAAATTCTTTTTACAGAAAAAGAATATCATTATCTAGATTAAAAGCAAGTTGGCAAGAATAAACTTGACTAATCTTTACTTCTGGCTCCCTCAAACTCCCTCCTTTGAGAAATTTTTTTATCGTTACGAAATAAACCGACTATTTCCCCATTAAATTTTCTGGTGCAGCATAATGAAAAATCGCTTAAAAGCCGATAGCTGAGAGCTATCCCAAGGGAAGCGAGATTTAATCTAATGGCAATGAGGTTGAAGCTTTTACTTCATTGAGAACAATACTGGTTTTAATTTTATCTACTCCTGGAATGGGGATAATTTTCTCCCGTAGTAACTTTTCTAAGTGACGGTGATCGGCAACTACAACTTTTAAAATATAGTCAAATTCTCCTGCCAGGTAATGACATTCCAAAACTTCCTGTAACCCTTGCACGCGAGTACAAAAATTGCTCACACACTCTGGTTGATGATGGGTAAGAGTAACTTGGGCAAAACAAAGTAAATCTAAACCTAAAGCTTCACGATTGACTAGAGTAACGTAGCGATCGATCACTCCTTTTTGTTCTAGTTTTTTTAGTCTTTTTTGCAGTCCGGGGGCTGAGAGATTGACTCGACGAGCTAATTCTGCACTGCTGATCCGACTGTTATCTTGCAGGAGACGCAAAACTTCTCGATCCATTTCATCCAACTGTTCGAGTTGCTCTTTAGTACTCAATGTTGGTTTCACCTTAATAGTATTCTTACCATAGCTTAGTTCATTTTTAATCCCAAATCAAGTTTTTAGTTAATGATATATACTAAAAGAAAATATATAGATATGTTTTTATTCTATTAGTCTAATTTGGGTTAATAATCAAAACTGAAATTTTGACTCCTAAAAAACATATATAGCTTTTTTAGCTTTTTCTCTTGCCATTATTAGTGCAAGCAGCTTAAATGTTGACGATATCTCAAGAAGAGAGGAATGTCCATGAGCGAATTTTGTCCGATTAAAGGATTTGACCATCTTGAATTTTATGTAGGGAATGCCAAGCAAGCAGCACATTTTTACAGTAAAGGTTTCCACTTTACTAATACTGCTTATCGTGGTCTTGAAACAGGCGATCGCAAAAGGGCATCCTATGTGATGGAACAGGGCAACATTCGGCTAGTGTTGAGTACAGGTTTAAGTCCAGATTATCTTATTTCTCAAAGTGCGATCGCCCATGGGGATGCTATCGCGGTAATTGCGTTGGAAGTTCCCGATGCTGTTAAAGCTTATCGCGAGACAACTAAACGAGGTGCTAGAGGAGCTATTCCACCTACGGAAGAACGAGATGAAGGGGGAGTATTTCGCTACGCAGCTATCCACGGTTATGGAGAAGTTTTAATCAAATTTGTGGAAAGAGATAACTATCAGGGGGTTTTTGCTCCTGGCTTCCAGTCAAGAGAAAGAGCTAACACTCAGGGTGTGGGTTTAACTCATATCGATCATGTGGTGGGCAATGTGGAATTGGGTGCGATGGACAAGTGGGTGCAATTTTTTGCCCAGACTATGGGTTTTGAATTATTAGTCCATTTCGACGATCGAACTATTGCCACAGAATATTCGGCACTAATGTCTAAGGTAATGCAGGACAGTACGGGCAAGATCAAATTCCCGATTAATGAACCAGCCCAAGGTAAAGGTCAATCTCAAATTCAAGAGTATTTAGATTATAATTATGGCCCTGGAGTTCAACACGTAGCCTTAGCAACCGATAATATTATTCAAACTGTTTCTCAGCTTAGAGATTCGGGTATCGAGTTTTTGGATGTACCCCTTACTTATTACGAAAACCTAGAAGAAAGGCTAGGTAAAATCGACGAACCAGTCGAGAAGCTGGCAGAGTTAGGTATTTTAGTAGACCGCGACCGCGATGGCTATTTACTACAAATTTTTACCCAACCAGTAGAAGACCGACCCACACTCTTTTTTGAAGTAATTCAAAGATGCGGTTCTCAGGGATTTGGAGAAGGCAACTTTAAGGCTTTATTTGAAGCGATCGAACGAGAACAGATACAAAGAGGTAATCTCTGAAACTTGGGGTCAAACACTATGAGTTACTACTATAAACTGGGCAAAATTCCTCATAAGCGTCATACTCAATTTCGTCAGCCAGACGGTTCCTTGTATCACGAAGAACTGATGGGTACTCGCGGTTTCTCAGGGATTCAATCCTTACTGTATCACTTGCATCCCCCTACCCAAATACAGAGGATTATCTTAGATAGACAAGTAGAAATTGCCTATGAAGAATCTTCCCCCTTACGTCCCCGTCACTTAAGAACCAACACTGTAAATTCAGGCGGAGATGCGATCGCCAGTCGTGTTTCGCTGATGGGCAATGGGGATGTCTGTATTTCTGTTGCTCGACCTACCGAACCCATGCAGTACTGGTATCGTTTCGCTCATGGTGATGAAGTCATTTATATTCACGATGGTAGCGGTATTTTAGAAAGTCAGTACGGCATCCTGCAATATAGAGCGGGAGATTATTTAGTAATTCCTACAGGAGTTTTGTGGCGTATTCTCCCCAATGCAGATGTAGAACAGCGAATGCTAGTAATTGAATCCTGGGGACATATAGAACCTCCCCAACGCTATCTCAATCAATACGGACAATTTCTCGAAACTGCTCCTTACTGCGAAAGGGATATCCGTCCGCCAGAAAAATTAATTACCCATGATGAAACAGGAGAATTTGAGGTTCGAGTCAAAGCCAGAAATTGCATAACTCGTTATTTGTATACGTATCATCCTTTAGATGTTGTTGGCTGGGATGGACATCTTTGGCCCTTTGCTTTTAACATTGAAGACTTTGAACCAATTACAGGTCGGGTACACCAACCCCCGCCAGTACATCAAACTTTTATTGGTTCTGGCTTTGTTATTTGTTCTTTCGTCCCGCGTTTGTTTGACTATCATCCCTTAGCGATTCCTGCTCCTTATAACCATTCTAATGTTGATTCCGATGAGGTTATCTACTATGTCGAGGGACATTTTATGTCTCGTAAAGGTATAGAGCGAGGATCGATTACTTTGCATCCTAGTGGTATACCTCATGGCCCTCATCCAGGAATGTATGAAGGCTCGATTGGTAAAGAAAGAACAGACGAACTTGCCGTAATGATCGATACCTTTCGACCTTTACAACTGACGAGCCAGGCTTGGCAATGGGAAGACAAAAACTATTGCTATAGCTGGACTAATTCTAATTCGGGAGCAATCTTATGACTACTCAAACTCTGACTACAAATCTAAGAAATCTAAACATTTCGACACGAATCGAGGAACGTTGGCGTCGAGGAGAACTAACTCCAAAGCAGGTAGACGAATTTCGACACTTTCTTAACGAAGTCGAGATCGAATTATTGCACCATCGCATTATTACCGATAACAGGTATACCCAATGGTTCTCTCAGGGTCAGGCAACCGATGACCAACTGCGACACTTTATTCGCCAATTTTCGGTTTTTTCCAATCAGTTTTTGGTAGCAGCCTTACTGAAAACCATTAATGCTCCTACTCTCCAACAGTCGCGGTCTAGTCGAGAAATTTTGCTCAACGAACTAGGAGTAATTTACCATAATCCGAAGCAATCAATTGGCGATCGCTCTACCCTAACTAATGAAGAAAAAGACCGCGAAGGCGATCCAGAATTGGTAGGCACAGAAGGTACGGTAGACGGTGGTATTTGTCGTTTTCGGGCTGCTCATTTTGAATGGTTGCTGAGAGTAGCGGAAGGACTGAGATTGGGTTTTGCAGATATTGGCAAACGCAAACATGGCACACTGACAACCTTACATTTCTGCGATGAATTAATTCGTCTCTATGGCAGTGATGACCCTCAAATTGCTCAAGGTGCTAGTTTTGCGGTAGAAAATTGGGCAGCAGCAGGTTTTTGGCAAGAACTAGAAGATGGCTTGTCCTACATCAAACAAACCAGACATCCCCACCTACGCTTGGCATTCTTTACCTGGCACAACCGCGTTGAAGCACAACACGCAGGACATACGTTAGAGGAACTAGAAGCAGTCTACTTTAACCCAGATTTCAATCGCGCCAAGTTCTTCCAAGGTGGTAGAGAAATTCTCAAAGCGATCGCAGTTTTCTGGGATGGTTTGAACCGCGATCGTCTTAACAGTTATCAGTGAACAGTTATCAGTTAAATTTACACTGAAATCGTTGTAGAATTTATACTCTAGAAAGTTTGGCGGGTTATCTGCTTCAATTAAGTTACTCCTGATTGCCTGAGGCAAAGATTTGTTCTGCTGTTAGGTTCAGTTCTCTAAACTGGGACGATCGCACTTGCTCGTTTCCAGAAAAGCTGCCTACCTCAGTGTAAGTCTTGCCTGTGAGTTCTAATACCAGTATCGTTTGAGCATCGGGATCGACAATCCAATATTCAGCAATACCACAATCTTGGTATTGTAATCGCTTGGCAATATAATCGCGCTCTCGTTGTAATTCCCCAGGACTGACGACTTCAATCACTAGTAAGGGAGGAGCCATTGTCAGACGAATAGTATTGCGCTTAGCTAATTGCTGAATATGTTCTTCTCGAATGATGGTAAGGTCGGGATAACGGTTTCTTGGTTCGCCTCGCACTTCCAATTCTAACCCATGTCCTCGAACTCTCTGATAGCCTACAAGTAAGGCAAATTGTATCAGCAGGAATGTGGCAATTTGCACATTTTTCCCTGATTCTGGTGGCACTTCAATCAACTCTCCATTAAATAGTTCATAAAGCTTATCTGTACCATCGTCGTAGGACAAATATTCTGCAAAGCTTTGAAATCGAGGTTTAACTTGGATCATGGTCTTAATTTTGATGCGATTCTATTATATATGCCAACTCAATTGAGCCAAGTCCAAATTTTAGTCGATAAATTTAATAATATTCTTCCCATCACTTGGTTCATTTTTAATTCTAAATCAAGTTTTTTAGTTAATGATATATACTAAAATAGTATATATCATTATTTTTCTATTCTCATAGTCTAATTATAGTTAATAATCAAAACTCAAATTTGGATAACTGAAAAAGATATCAACGCAATTTACTGTTGATACACATAGTTTTTTAAGCTTTTTCTTTTGCACTAATAATCGCAAGCAGCTTAAATACTAACGATATCTCTAGAAGGGAGAAATTCCCATGAGCGAATTTTGTCCTATTAAAGGATTTGACCATCTTGAATTTTATGTAGGGAATGCCAAGCAAGCAGCACATTTTCATAGTCAAGGTTTTGGCTTTACTAATACTGCTTATCGTGGTTTAGAAACAGGCGATCGCCAAAGGGCATCCTATGTGATGGAACAGGACAATATTCGTTTGCTGTTGAGTACGGGGTTAAGTCCAGACTATCCCATTTCCCAAAGTGCGATCTCGTTCCGAGCCAGCGAAGCTGACCGCGCAGTGCCAGGCGGAAGCCCGATCGCCTCAATCATATTTATCTGTAAATTATCAAGGTAGAGGAGATAAGATTTTGGCACCTACAATTTTAGTGACTGGAGCTAGAGGTCAAATTGGTAGCGACCTTATCCCTGCTTTGCGCGTTCAACATCCAACAACCAAGATTATTGCCAGTGGGAGACGGACAGAAACAAAAAAAGAGATTGAATTGCTTGGCTATGAAGTCCTAGACGTAACAGATAACCTGCATCTTCAGAAAATTATTGAACAATATCAAGTTGGTACAATCTATCACTTGGCTGGTGTGCTTTCTGCCAAAGGAGAACAGAACCAAAAGCTTTGCTGGAACGTTAATGTTAATGGACTTAAAAACGTACTAGAGGCAGCTAAATCCTATCGGTTGAAAGTTTTCTGGCCCAGTTCTATTGCTGTATTTGGGGCAAATACTCCCAAAGTCAATACACCCCAAACAACCATTAAAGAACCCTCTACTATTTACGGTATTACCAAAGTAACAGGAGAATTACTGGGTCAATATTACGCCCATCAATTTGGGGTCGATGTCCGTAGTCTCCGCTTCCCAGGAATTATTAGTTATAGTACTCCTCCTGGGGGTGGTACGACGGATTTTGCCGTAGAAATATTTGCCGAAGCGATTAAAAAAGGTAGTTATACCTGCTTTGTTCATCCAGAGACTCGTCTGCCCATGATGTATATGCCCGATGCTATCAAAGCCATCCTTAAGCTAATGCAGGCAGAACCAGCAGCAATTACAGTCCGCTCCAGCTACAATCTTGCTGCTGTCAGCTTTTCTGTAGCAGAACTGGTTGCCGAAATTCAGAAACATATTCCTAATTTTACTTGCCACTATCGACCAGATTTCCGACAGGCGATCGCCGATTCTTGGCCCTCAGTTATAGACGATACTCAAGCAAGGAAAGATTGGGGGTGGCAACCTAGCTACGATCTGACTGCCATCGTTGCTGATATGCTCCAACATCTCTCTATTAGGAGTTCGGAGTTAGTAGTTAGTAGTTAGTAGTTTGGATTTTTTATTTAATTAGTTTTGGAGACTAAACTATGTTTGCCACAGCCACCGATGTTTTTCAATCTACCCTCGACGAGATCCGCCAATCTGGACTTTATAAAGAAGAACGGATTCTAACTTCTCCCCAAAATGCCGAGATCGCCGTTCGAGACGGTCGAGAAGTCCTCAATTTTTGTGCTAACAACTACTTAGGATTGGCAAACCATCCAGAAGTAATTGCTGCTGCCCGAGAAGGACTAAATAAATATGGTTTTGGCTTATCTTCTGTGCGTTTTATCTGTGGTACGCAAAACATTCACAAGGAATTAGAAGCGAAAATTTCTGCTTTTCTGGGTACGGAAGACACGATTTTGTATAGTTCCTGTTTTGATGCTAACGGAGGACTATTTGAAACACTTTTAGATGCTGACTGTGCCGTGTTAAGCGATGCCCTCAACCATGCCAGTATTATCGATGGTATTCGCCTGTGTAAAGCTCAACGATATCGTTTTGCCCACAGCAATATGGAAGAATTAGAGCAAGTACTACAAGACACTCAATCGGCTAAAATTCGTCTGATTGCTACGGATGGTGTTTTCAGTATGGATGGCGATCTTGCCCAACTCAGTCAAATATGCGATCTTGCCGATAAATACGATGCCCTAGTGATGGTGGATGATAGTCATGGCACTGGCATTTTAGGAGAGACAGGACGAGGTTCGATCGAGCATTGTGGGGTAATGGGACGAGTAGATATTATTACCAGCACCTTGGGCAAAGCTTTAGGGGGAGCTACTGGCGGTTTTACTAGCGGGCGCAAAGAGATTATAGAGTTATTAAGACAGCGGTCGCGACCTTATTTATTTTCTAACTCCGTTGCTCCAGTGGTGGTCTATACCAGTCTAAAAGTGCTGGACTTATTGAGGGAAACTGGAGAGTTACGAGATAATCTACTAAAAAACACCCGCTATTTCCGTCAAAAAATAAGCGACTGTGGTTTTAAAATCAAACCCGGTATTCATCCCATCGTGCCGATTATGCTCTATGACGCACAATTAGCCCAAAATATGGCAGGGGATTTATTAGAACAGGGTATTTACGCGATCGGTTTTAGCTATCCTGTAGTTCCTATCGGACAAGCTCGAATTCGCGTCCAGATTTCTGCTGCCCATACCCGCGCCCATCTCGATCGCTGTATTGAGGCTTTTACCAGTGTTGGGAAACAATATGGGGTAATCTAAAATGAAACTTGCTATCTCTTCACCTAACCTAGAAAATATTCGTCAGGCAGCTAAGACGATCTCTCCCCAAGCATCTGATACTCCTTGTCGCCATTCGCGACAATTATCGACAATGGCGGGAGCGACGGTAATCCTCAAATATGAAAATCTCCAATTTACAGGTTCTTTCAAAGATCGGGGTGCTTTAGTAAAATTGCTTTCTTTAAATGCAGACCAAAGAAAGCAGGGGATTATTGCCTTCTCAGCAGGTAATCATGCCCAAGCAGTTGCCTATCAAGCTCAACGTTTAGGCATTCCCGCAGTTATTATCATGCCTTGTTTTACACCTAATGTTAAAGTAGAACGCACTCGCTCATTTGGGGCAGAAGTAATCTTTCATGGCGAAACTTTAGATGATTCTATTATTTTAGGCAGACAAATTGCTCAAGAACGCAACCTCAATATTGTCCATCCCTATGATGACGAAAAAATTCTTGCTGGACAAGGAACGATCGCCCTAGAAATGCTAGCAACTCATCGCGATCTAGAGGTTCTTTTAGTACCCGTAGGAGGAGGAGGTTTAATCTCGGGAAATGCGATCGCAGCCAAAAGTCTTTGTCCTCAAATTAAAATTATCGGCGTACAAACAAAACGCTTTCCTGCTATGCTGCAAGCTCTTAAAGGAGAGCCAATTGTTTGTGGTAGATCTACTATGGCTGAAGGGATTGCCGTTAAAACCCCAGGAAAACTGACTTTACCAATTATCCGAGAATTAGTCGATGATATTCTGTTGGTAGATGAAGAAGAAATAGAAGAAGCAGTGCGGTTACTGCTAGAAACAGAAAAAACAGTAGTAGAAGGAGCAGGAGCAGCAGGACTAGCAGCTTTAATTAAATATCGTACCCGCTTTGTCGATCGCCAGGTAGGAATAATCCTCAGTGGAGGTAACATCGATTTACCTATCCTTGCCGAGATTGTGCAACGGAGTATGGTTCGTTCTGGTCGGTTGGTGCGATTAGAAGTTGAAATTAGAGATGTGCCTGGGGTTTTAGCAGATGTAACGCGCTATATCGGTGAGACTGGAGCCAATATTGTTGAAGTGCATCATCAAAGAGAATTTTCCTGTCTGCCTCTTCAGTCAGCGGATTTAGAATTAGTACTGATGACGAGGGGACTTACTCATCTAGAGCAAATTATAGAGGTACTAACAAAGGCAGGATATAAGACTCGCCTACAATCAATCTGCGAAACAAAGAGCGATCGTCTGCAATATAATGACTAGCAAGTAATAATTTTATCAAGATTATTTCAGATTTGGGATCTTGATAGAGAAGAAGATCGAATACAATGACTTGTTAGAGTTTTGGGATTTCCCGCCTAGTACGCGTGCGACCCGCCGTAAGACGACAGGTAGTCCCTGCACTTCTATTGCAGAGACTCCCCCCTAATTTAGCTAATAAGCGCGCTCGCGCAGCCTTTATTTCCCAGAGCCGCTATTCTATATAGCTTAAATACTATAATACTCTATCTGACAAACATAGTTAAAAGTTGAACAGAAATTCAACCCAATCAGTTTGCAGGGACTACCATTTATTACTCTGTAGATCGAGACGATGAGCTTTTTCTATAGCTGCTTTTTCTTTGGCTCTTTGGGCAAATGGTTGCAATTGTTCTATTTCCATCCCGCTTAAAATACTCAAATTTTCTAAATCGATTCCTTTACTCAACATTTCTACACACCATGTTTGTCGTGCTTGCTGTAAAGTTGGTGGTTGAGCTTGGGGTGTAAGTAAATCTTTAGTTAGAGTCTGCCATAAAGTTTTTAATTCTTCTTGAGACATCGGCTGCTGCTGCTCATTAATAAATAAAGCCGATCGATCGTCTTTGCGAATTTTTAGCCATTGAGTTACGGGATCGCTCTCGGCAAAACCATAACGTTTTCCTAAAATCCACTGGTTAAGAGGAACTTGTCTAATTGCACCCCGATTAATCTGTAAAATACGTTGTCCGGATTCTTTAATAAAGTGCGATCGCTCTAAATTAATTATTTCTTCAACAGACAAGCCCGCTCCAAACAAAACATACACTAAAGCATATTCCTGTTTTCCTTGTTTTTTAGCTCGTCGGAAAATAGAGTGAACTAAATTAGTTGGTAAATCTTGTACAGACTGTTTCTGGACTGGAGATGACCGAGTTTCTTGTGTAATACTAGTTTTAGTCGAAGTCACGATCGCACCATGTAAAAACAGTTCTACCAAACTAGCTAAAAAATCTTCTCTTTCTAACCATAATTCATCGCCTTCGATAGTTGACTCAATGGTGAAATAACCGAGCAGAAGTCCGTTGAGTAAACTAGTTAGGGTTTCTGGCGGAAAACGAGTTTTTAAACCTTCTTGAGCGATCGCTGTAGCTAAATGTTGGGCTACATATTTATTAGCTTCAGTTAATCCTTGTCCTAACGCCAGACGGTTTTCTGGAGGATATTGTCCTGCTTCTCCTACTACAGAGCGAACTAATTCAGGAACTTTTTCTAGAGCATCTAAACTAACTTGGGCATAATCTTGCAAAATTTGAGCAACACTAGCTTTAGAATCTGCTTGTTCTAAGAGAGATCTCCCTAATTGAGCAAATACCGCTGAATCTTCCATTACGGCTAGTAATAAGCCGTGTTTGCTACCAAAATGACGAAATAAAGTAACTTCATTCACTCCAGCGCGTTCGGCAACGGCTTTAGTCGTAGTATCGGTTACTCCTCTTTCCGCAAATAAATCTAACGCAGCCTCAATTAGACGGGTTTTGGTTGATTTCTTTCCAGCAGACATAAACTAAAAATGTAAGTGTCACTTGCACTATTTACAAATAGTTGTTACACTGCAAAATGCAAGTAACACTTGCAAATTTCTCCTAGATTATAGCTCATCTTTCATCTAATTGATGGGTTGGTAGAGTGAGATACAAATAACCAAAAAAATTTAATCCTAGTATTTCTTAAGGACAAAAAATTAATGACACAAACAGTAATTAACCTTGAGAGTAAGCAAAAGCTTGCTGTCTCTTGGACTAATGTGGCTTTTTTCAGTGCATTCCACATTTTAGCTTTATTCGCACCTTGGTTTTTTTCCTGGAAAGCTCTAGGTGTAATGGTTGTTCTCCACTGGTTAACTGGTAGTATTGGTATTTGTCTGGGATATCATCGACTCCTAACTCATCGCAGTTTGCAAGTACCTCAATGGTTAGAATACATTCTTGCAACTATAGGTGCTTTAGCTTTAGAGGGAGGCCCTATCTTTTGGGTGGCAGGACATCGTGTACATCATGCTCATACAGAAGATATTGATAAAGACCCCTATTCTGCTAAAAAAGGATTCTGGTGGAGTCATATACTCTGGTTAGTTTATCCTCAAAAGCAATTTTTTGACTACGAATCTTACAATAAATATGCTCCCGATTTAACTAGACAAGCTTATTATCGTTGGCTAGACCAAAAACAAAATTTTATTGCGCTACAAGTTATTTTAAGTTTATTTTTATATGCTTTAGGTGGTTGGTCTTTCGTTTTCTATGGTGTATTTCTCAGAGCAGTATTGCTATGGCATAGTACTTGGTTAATTAATTCTGCTAGTCATATCTGGGGATATCGTACATTTCCTGCTGACGATAATGCTCGTAATCTATGGTGGGCAGCTATCTTAGCTTATGGAGAAGGTTGGCACAATAATCATCACGCTCGTCCTCGTGTTGCTAAAGCCGGACAAAAGTGGTGGGAAATTGATATGACTTGGTGGGCAATTCAAGTGCTGCAAACATTCGGCTTAGCCAAAAAAGTTGTCTTGTAGTTTGGTTCAAGATTATGGGAGAAAAAGCGGTAAGCATATTTGGAGCGAAGGCTTACCGCTTTCTACTATGAGCAATTTAATCGTTATGGGCATGACTAAATTTGTAGGTGTAAAACAGCCGACTTAGTTTTTTTAGTAGATATCCTGTTATCGAGAAAATAATGGCAGAGCCGATCGCCACCCAGAATTGCCAAGGTGGTAAAGTGGTAAACATGGATGTAGCTAAAGATTCCGTTGTTGCTTTCATAGCAAAGAAACGAGCATCTATAAATAAACCAAAACCGAAACAAATAATCGCTGCAATATAACTGAAGACGGTCAAGCGATCGATATTTTTCAGAGCATCTTGGCAAACTTGACAATGCTGAGTATGAGTTGTCCAGACATCAAAGAGTTTTTCTCGAGCTATTTCTGCTGATATTTCGCTATTACAATCTGGATTCCAAGGTATACCTCCTCCTGCTCTTATTGCCAACCACTGACGAAATTTAACTACCATTTTATCTTGAGGATTAGGCGTATAAACGGTGTCAAGCCATTTATACTTATTTCGTTTAGCAATAATTTTTTCTTGATAGTGTAAAAAGACTAAATCCTGATGTAAAAAGAGAGAAGCCAATGGAGTAACAGCAAAAGAAAAGCCTTCCTGGGTAGATATATCTCTTAGGCGAAGCATATCATAATACTTAGTGGTGGGAAATTGATATGACTTGGTGGGCAATTCAAGTGCTGCAAACACTAGGTTTGGCTAAAAAAGTCGTTTTGTAGTTTAAAGATAAGAAATTAAAGAGCATCAAACTAGTTATCTGATGCTCTTTAAGAAAAATAATAAGTTAATTTGAGTTCGACATTTTCTTATTCTTATTGAAAAAACAATAATTCCGAACCCAACTAATTATTACGGTGCTAAAGCATTGCCTCTAATCAAACTACCAATAGTCTTAGCAGTAATCTTCATTTGCACTAAAGGATTAGCAGGGACTACGGTTTTGTAAAGATAGCTATCAAAAGTCATTTGTTGTACGTCTTTATCCGCGCACATTTCTACAAACGCTTCGCGAGTAGCATCACTACGATAGAAGACTCTTTGCAGAATGTCTAAGACAAGATAGGTTGCACCGTATTCTTTATTCCAACGTTTGAGAAAATCTTTGAGGTCTTTTTCTGTGGGAAGTTTTTGTCCATTGTGAGAACGTTCTACAATGAATTCCGCACACATACGACCAGATTTGGCTGCAAAGTAGATACCTTCACCAGAAGACTTAGTTACAGTACCTAAAGCATCACCTACTAGAGCAACTCTGCCACGAATAGGACGGGGACGAGGATGTTCGGGGATGGGATGAGCTTCTACTTTAATAATTTCTCCGCCTTCTAGCTTTTTAGCAGCGCGGGCGCGAATACCAGCTTGGAGGTTTTTAATAATGGCTTTATTAATCTTCATGGTTCCCGTACCAACGGCTACATGGTCGTATTTAGGGAACACCCAAGCATAAAAGTCAGGGGACACATCGTCACCCACATACATTTCTGCAAGTTCTTCGTAGTAAGCCATTTTAGCTTCTGGCAGACGAATTCTTTCTTGGAAGGCGATCGCATAATTATAATCTCCTGCATCGATCGCTTTAGCAATACGGGAATTTGCCCCATCAGCACCAATCACTACATCAGCTTTGAGGGTTTTCATTTCCCCTTTAACACTGCCATTAGCGTGATCTGCGTAGTGAATAGTATAAGGTTCTTTATCGCTATTGGGTATATCTAGTTGATAAACGGTACCGTTAATTAAGTTGGCACCTAATTTGGCAGCGCGATCGCGTAAGAAGCCATCTAAGACTTCCCGACGGCACATACCAATATATTCTTCATCTTTTAGGGTTGAGCCAATATTAACTTCTATATTTGACGGTGAGATCATTTTCATTTTTCTGACTCGCCGATCGATAATTTCTGGAGGTAAGTCAAACTCCCCAACCATGCAGAGAGGAATCGCCCCACCACAAGGTTTAGCGTTATCTAGTTTACGCTCAAATAAATAAGTTTCAATTCCAGCTTTAGCTAATACTTCGGCTGCGGACGAACCAGCAGGACCGGAGCCAACAACAGCAACCTTTAATGTCAAGGCTTTTCTCCTCTATCTCATCTCAAGCTACGGATCGAATCCTACCATGGACTCCGATCTTATCGATCTGCGATCGACTTTGTCGGGCAATTTTGCAATAGAGCTTAACAACTTTTGCAATAAAAGTTCATATTTTTTGACTATTTCACTCACTTAACTACTAACCACCCTTTGGGCAGTGCGCGTTCCCTTGCCCCCATTCGAGGGTAAACGTCTTGCGCCGACGCGGGGTCGCACTGCTAACTACTAACCAATACCATTAAAATTCGGCATTCAAAGGGGTTCTGGGGAAAGGAACCACATCGCGAATGTTAGTCATACCTGTCATAAATTGAACTAGTCTTTCAAATCCCAAACCAAAGCCAGCATGAGGAACCGTGCCATAACGACGTAAATCTAGATACCACCACAAACTATCCACTTCTATCCCTGACTCTTGAATACGCTTTTCTAAAACATCTAACCTTTCTTCCCGTTGTGAACCCCCAATAATTTCGCCAATTTTAGGGGCTAAAACATCCATGGCAGCCACAGTTTTCCCGCCATCGTCTAAACGCATATAAAAAGCTTTAATCTCTTTGGGATAGTTAGTAACAATTACTGGTTTTTTAAATAAATCTTCGGCTAAATAGCGTTCGTGTTCTGACTGTAGATCGATACCCCACTCTACAGGAAATTCAAATTTTTTCTTAGCTTTTTCTAGTAGAGATATGGCTTCGGTGTAAGTAATTCTGGCAAATTCATTGTTAATAATATTATCTGCCGTTGCCAAAATCGATTTATCGATCCATTTGTTAAAAAATTCCATATCTTCTGGGCAATTATCCAGCACATACTTAAAGATATACTTGAGAAATTCTTCAGCTAAATTTCGATCGCCTTCCAAGTCACAAAAAGCCATTTCTGGTTCAACCATCCAAAATTCCGCTAAGTGTCTGGAAGTATTAGAATTTTCAGCACGGAAAGTAGGGCCAAAAGTATAGACATTTTGAAATGCCATTGCCATAACTTCTGCTTGCAATTGCCCACTTACCGTTAAGTAAGCTGGTTTGCCAAAGAAATCCTGACTGTAATCTATTTCTCCTGTTTCTGTTTTGGGAATATTTTTAAAATCTAGACTGGTGACGCTAAATAATTCTCCTGCCCCTTCACAGTCACTAGCGGTAATAATGGGACTATGAATCCACAAAAAACCTTTGTCTTGGAAAAATTTGTGGATAGCCGTAGCACAGGCATTACGCACTCGAAAAACTGACCCAATGGTATTAGTGCGCGCTCGCAAATGACTGATAGTCCGTAAAAATTCAAAAGAATGACGTTTTTTTTGCAAGGGATAGGTTTCCGCATCTGCTTCTCCGTAAACTGTCAGAGTATTAGCTTTTAATTCAATGCGTTGTCCCTTACCTTGAGAAGCAACCACTACTCCCGTTACTTCTACTGAAGCACCTGTATTAATCTTTTTGAGGAGATTTTCATATTCTGGTATTTGGGAATCAAGCACTACTTGCAAATTGGCTAAAGAAGAACCATCATTCACTTCCACAAAAGAAAATCCCTTTAGTTCTCTTTTGGTGCGTACCCAGCCTTTAATAGTTACTTTTTCATCTGGTTGAGCGTTTTTTAAAATATCGGCAACTCTTCTTGTTCCCATGTAAACCTAATTTCTTCAAAGATCATGATTATTGTATCTAACAATTAAAGAGACTTAAACAATTCTGTAGAAAACAGACAAGGGTAATGGAGTAGTGACAACTCATCGGTATGATAGGGGAAAAGGTATACCTTTAAACGAGGAAAAAGTACAAGGGATTGAATTTAATTATTAAATCTACGTGACAATTCTTCACTATCCTATTAAATAAATTTTTACTAAATATTGGAGTCATATTAAGATGGCAAGAAAAAAACGTAAACCATTAAATAAGCCTAATAAAACTAAATCTTTGAACGCCAAACCTTCTTCATCCGAGTCATCTAGTAATTCAGTTCAAGAAACAAGTTTTTCAAGTTCTGCCCTAAATGAAAATATCGATCGCGACCGCAGTAACACAGCAGTTTCAGAAGTTTCAGAAGAAAAAGTAAATTCTCAAGTAAACGAAGCCTCAATTGAATCTAAAGATACCGATCGAGAAGCAGTTAAGCAATCTAATTCAACTAAAGAAACACAACAAAAACTTGCCGAACAAGACGAAAAAAATGCTGTTTTACAAAAGCAGTTGAAAGAACAAAAGGCTTTAATTAAAAAACTTCAAGATCGGCTCCAAGGAAAACAAGAGCAAGAATTACAAAAAAAAGAAAAAGATCGAGTCTTAGAAACTCAAGTTGAGAATTTACAAACTCAATTATCCCAACAAAGCGATCGCTCTCAAGTTTTAGCATCGCAAGTTATAGATTTACAAGGAAAATTAGCACAAACTAATCAAAAGTTATCTCAGCAAACGGAAACTAACCAAAATCTAGAAACGCAAGTTGAAGATTTACAACAGGAATTATCTCAACAAAGTGACCGCGCTCAATCTTTAACCACTCAAGTTACCGATTTACAAGCTCAATTAGAACAAAGTGAGCAAAAACTGAGCCAGAAAACTAAAACTAATCAAGCTTTAGAAACTCAAGTTGAAGATTTACAAAATGAATTATCCCAACAAAGTGACCGCGCTCAATCTTTAACTACTCAAGTTAGCGATTTACAAGCTCAATTAGAACAAAGTGAGCAAAAACTGAGCCAGAAAACTAGTAGCAATCAAGCTTTAGAAACTCAAGTTGAAGATTTACAAAATGAATTATCCCAACAAAGCGATCGCGCTCAATCTTTAACCACTCAAGTTACCGATTTACAAGCTCAATTAGAACAGAGTCAAACAAAACTTTCTCAACAAACTGAAACAAATCAAACCCTAGAACAACAACTAACTGAAAAAGAAGAACAAATCATTAGTTTTAAACAGCAAATATCCGAGCAGATAGATAAAGTTAAGTCGCAAGATAAACAAGCTACGCAACAAAAAGAGATAATTGAAAAATTAAATCAACAGATAGCCGAAAAAACATCTTTAGCTACTCAACAAGCTCAAAGCAATAAATATAGAAATTGGGCAATTATACTGTTATCATTTTTGCTGACTATGGTAACGGCTTTATTAGCTACAAATTACTTACCAAACTTACTGTAGAGAATTTAACACAGCGAACAGTGAACAGTTATCAGTTGATGAATTCTTAACTGGTCACTGATTACTGGTAACTGATATGAGTTTTACGCCAAAAATCTGTATTCTGGATTGAGGTAACTTTAATCGTGTCGTTTTAAATATTGCCGTTTTGAATATTCTATTTAAGAGGTTCGTTGAGCCATTTCATAATCCAATCTGTTTTAAAGGCTTGATGATGAAAGAAAAAACTGAGCGAGAAAAAATGCTTAATGGTGAGTTGTATTTGGCAACGGATGAAGAACTAACCAGGATGCATCTCAAAGCGCGGAAGTTGGTTCACATATTTAACTTTTCAGAACCCAGCGATGTAAGCCAGCGAATACTGATTGCCAGACGTTTATTCGGCAATATTGGCAAGAATTTCACGGTCAAACCTCCTTTTTATTGCGATTACGGTTGTCATATCTTTGCTGGCGATCAGGCGGAGCCTGGCAGCGAAGCTGATCGCCTATATATTAATTACGACTGCACGATTCTCGACTGCAACACAGTACATTTGGGCAATGATGTTTTACTAGCACCAAAGGTTCAAATCTATACGGCATATCATCCTACAAATCCTAAATTAAGATTATCGGGAAAAGAATTAGCAGCACCAGTTACCATTGGTGATAACGTTTGGCTTGGTGGTGGGGTAATCGTATGTCCTGGAGTCGCTATTGGCTCGAATGTAACCATTGGTGCGGGTAGTGTAGTCACTACAGATATTCCAGATAATGTTGTTGCTGTGGGTAATCCCTGCCGAGTCATTAAAAAGCTGTAAGCTTCTCTAACTGGACAGTGCGAAGTTCTTGTCTGGGGAAGAAATAAATCTCGATAAAAAAAGACATCCCTATACTCAAGGAGTAGGAAATGTCGGATACTGACTGAGATAGTCACAACCAGTCAGTGAAATGAGAGAATTGTATCAGCGTCTTGAGCAAATTATGGTTCAGTTTCGCCCAGTGTTTAGGCGAGAGGCGACCTTCAAGTGGTTTGTGCTGCTGCTGTGGGGAATCTTGCTGAGGGAGCAACCGCCTGCAGTCACCAGCTAGGGCGAATGCATTAGGCTTGGGGGAAGGATATTACCATCAGGCACTGCATTGGTTTCACTCGAGGGCGTTTAGTATGGACGCTTTGTGCTCTGCATGGGGAGAGTGGCTCAAAACACATGTCGCCTGTCATCAGCTCAAGAGTCAGCGGGTGTATGTAGGAGATGGCATCAAAGTGGGCAAAGAGGGACGGAAGATGCGCCCGA
The DNA here is from genome assembly GCA_030065635.1 of Xenococcaceae cyanobacterium MO_188.B32. GTDB lineage: Bacteria > Cyanobacteriota > Cyanobacteriia > Cyanobacteriales > Xenococcaceae > JASJDJ01. The sequence goes on along the minus strand of JASJDJ010000117.1, from coordinate 240 downwards.
GTCAAAGGCTTACATCAAGAATCAGAAGATGTCAGTAAGCCAGAATGGATTCGAGGGCATTATTTCAGTGCCTTAGGGTTGTTGTTGAGTGCAGAAAAAGCCCTATTTGCAACTCTGATTGTGCTCAAAGTTCATGATGGCATTGACGGCATTGAGGACGAGGCAGGACTGACATTAGTGGATAAAATGGCACTGCTCTGCGTGAAGTATATGTCTCAAGGCAGCTATGCGCTGTTGGAT
>JASJDJ010000116.1 GCA_030065635.1 Xenococcaceae cyanobacterium MO_188.B32 | reverse complement strand
AAGCCGTTGGACGGCTCTCGGTTCAACTGAATTGAAACACCCAAAAGGACAACTTGGTTCGCGGCAGGCTGCAGCGAACCACACCTGATTCTCACTCTCATCATCCTCATTTCTCTTGTCCCGCCTTAAGTTGGTAGCCGTCCCAATAAAGTTAAGGGTAATATCAGCTTTTTTTTTGTTGTTAATTTCCAAAGTTTGTCTAAGTTAGTTTCTTTGCTCATAGTTTTAACCAAAATATTGGTAGAGCTTGTCTTTGCCAAAAAGATAAGCAAAATGAGGGAAAATTATTTATCAGTAAACAGTAACCAGTTAAAAACCGATAACTGGTTTAGTTCCTTTTCACGAAAAAGCGATAACTGATAACTGATAACTGATAACTGATAACTGATTTAATCCCACTCTTTACTTCTCTTTTTGTCTCGCTACATTGTTTTAACCTTTATCTAACTTAGCTATCAATAAAACAGCTGAATTTACTAATTTAAAAATCTCCACTGGTCGATTATTCTTCTTCTGAGCTTAATGGCTTTTGCTCAAACCATTGCATTAGCTTAGAGGCAATGTTCATTTGACCGTTGATAACCTCATCATAAATGGTGATGGCGACTATCAGGAGAGAAAGGGATAATATTTCCATCGATTAAAACTCTCCTCATCAAACTAAACTGTATAGTTTTATCTTAACATATCTTAATATTAGACTGTCTAGTTTAATTTTGTCAATGAACCAAACGCAGAAGAATTAATATAGTTCTTAATTTAAAGATCTAAGAGCGACTTTGGGAAAGGCGTTTTATTTCTTCACCACCTAAAAGAGCATCTGCTTCTTTAATGAGACTGGGAATAATATCTTTATGAGGACTATTAGCCAAACAAGATTTAAGATTTAGTCGATCGATCTTATCTGCTTTTGCGCCCGGAAACCAATGACCGCCATTACCTAAAAGGTTATAACGCATTTTGGCATATTCGGTCAGCTCGTAAGTAAGCGCGAGATTTCTCAGCCATAAAATAACGGGTATATTAACTTGTCCTGGCGTTTCTTCATAACTGGGCAGTCCTACTTGCCAAGTATCGACCCATTCTTTACCTAAAGTCGCGATCGCAGTTTGTTCTAAACGCTCTAAAATTGGGGGGAGAATTTCCTCTGCCCTGTCTAATAAGGATAAGATCTTTAGATGTTCGTCAAAATCAGTTGGTTTAGCTGCCCCTAAACTAAGAGTGTGCACCTCTGGATGAGACAAACAGAAAAGATCGTTGAACATCATCGGACTGAGAGGTTTACACAATTCTACTAATTTTGGGGGTGGAGCATAGAGTTTACCTCCTTTATCGGAAGGACTGATAATAAATACTCCCATATCTTGCTTTTGAGCAGCCTTAATAGCTGACCAATTCCACTGATTGATGTAATACCAATGGAGATTAACATAATCAAATTCTCCTGTCTCAATGGCTTTGGTAATTATTTCTGTTGAACCATGAGTGGAAAAACCAATAGATCTGACTTTTCCTTGAGCCTGTAGTTTTCTCGCTTCGTCTAAACAACCTCCAGGTCTTGTACTCTGAATAAAAGTTTCTTGATTATTAATACCGTGGAGTCCTAATAAGTCGACATATTCTAACTGCAAAAATTTGAGAGACTGATTAAACTGTCGACGAAATTCCCTGGGGTTTGGCTTTGGTGATACTTTAGTTTGAATAATAAGTTTTTCTCGCGGTAGGGTCGATAAAATTTTTCCTAGTTGCATTTCTGAAGTGCCATAACCCCTGGCTGTTTCAATGTGATTTATGCCTACATCCAAAGAGCGAATAATAGTTGCTTCCAAATTACGTTGATTATCTTGGGGAATTTGCCAGCTAGGAACATCTTGCCATTTATATTGATACCTCATACCTCCACAAGAAAAGATAGGCATCTGTAATTCTGTACGACCAAACCGCCGATAAAGCATATTAAGTTAACAATTAAAATTGCCTAATTAATCTGAGTTAATTATGACAAATTTTGGGAAAACCCTCAGATAAGAAGTACACTAAATATTTAACACTAGACACAGACCTGGCTCAAAGTAGGGAAACCAACAAAATTTTATCTCGAAGAAAAATCTTTGCTACAGAGACATCGTAGGAGCAAACATCCGTTTGCTCCTACGAAAGTAATCGCTTGTATTATTTTTTACTAAGAACAGCTAATATTGTTAAAACGGAAGATACTTTTTCATGATTTTTGTCTGCAAAATTGTATTGGTTATCTAATAAAATCGATTGTTTCAAATCAATACCTAAGTAAATTCACTTGGTAAAGTCTTTTAAAAAACAACTTTAGAAAAGGATTCTACCAGGTTTTATCTGAAAATAAAGTCAATACATTAAGTGGAAGTGATAAAACCCACTAATTAGTATCTGACTTTAATTTTCTTTTGACACTTAAAGTTAAAACATTTTTTTTTGCAATTGTCAATAACATAAAAATAAAAAGAAAATAAATAAAAATAAGGCAAAAAATTTAGTTTCGATCGATATTTATTTTAGGTAAAAACACTTCAATATAAACACTTCAATATAAATACTTAGAGATTTTACTAATTTAATTTTTAGGTAAAGTAGTTGAAAATTCAGCAAAAACACCGAAGCAGAAAAATAAACTGTAAGATAATCTGATTATTTATTAGCAACTATGAAGATTAAAATTAATAGAGAGTGTATTAATCAAAGTATGTTTATGATGGTATTAACCAAAGCACAGTAGCAAAATACTATGCTCTTAAGTCGAAGATAAAACGAAATAATTGAGGCGTTTACAATCAATATCTTATTCTTTTGTCTTTCTTTACCTGTTCTTTGGGCGAGAACGACTAGGGTGGTACTACTTTTCCCTTGTTTCTCAAACGAAGTGGATTGAACTTAGGCAAGAATTAGAATCAGCATTCTGATACTAGATTATGTTCACAAATGCTTTAACAAAAAATAAAACAGCCTTACTACACGAGGAGGTTTCAGAACTAAATCGATCGACTACGCAAATAAATTTAAAATGAAGTTAACTATAATCTAAAGTTAACAACTAATAATCGTGGATTTACCAATTCTTTCTACTTCTCTATTGCTCAGTCTTTTATCATTGATTGGATTGGGGTTTTTTATTCGTGCTTCAGTCAAAGATCGAACTAAACAGATTAAATTGACTAATTCAGACCCAGAAGAAGTACTGTTTAATAAGCTGCAAACCTATTTTGAAAATCGCGCTTACAAAGTCACAGCTCTTAATAAAGAAACAAACGAAATTACCTTTCAAGGATTTGTTAAAGCTAGTTGGTTTTTAGCTATTTTTTTAAGTGGATTGGCTGCTTTTGGCTTATTCTGCCTTGCTTTAGTTCTGTCTTTTTTATACCCTTCTTTAGGTAATTTCATTTGGCTAATATTATTATTCGCTCCCATAGCAGGAGTTTTTTATTACCGTAATGCGTGTCGTTTAGAAAAAGTACTACTGAAGATAGATACAGTAGCAGAAACAGAAACAAAAGCAAAAAATTACTTAACAATTACTGCTCATCGAGATGAATTAATTCAGTTGCAAAAAACTTTATCTTTCGATACAGTAGAATCTTAGCTTAATTGAAGATACCCCACTAAGGATTTAACAATAGTGGGGAAAATAAAAATAAAAGAAATTGCGAATCAAAATAATAGCATAACTTTCAGCGAGTACTAGCAACAGCTATGCTCTTTCTTGGATTTTGCTCTTTAACTTCTAGAGATTGCAAGCTGGGAAATAAAAAGTGATTTTCTTCGACATATTGGGCTCCAAACAGGCCTTTTTCTGCCCAAAAGTACCTATCAGTGGTATGTTCATTGCGCCTGACTACTAACAAAGCAGGAGGCATAATGCTCGCAGAAGCTATATATTTGCGCGCTGCCGTTACTGGTTTATCTTCACCACTTTCTATATTATAATGAGGGACTAGTTCTAAAATTTTGCGTCCTTCTTGGCGACGACGGCTTTTACGCTTGCGTTTCCTTGCCAATCTAGATACCTCCTATTGTCTTTTTATATAGTTGTAATTATAGTTACAAAACTCGAAAAGATTGTATCGTGATAGGCAAAAAAAATCAACTATCTTAACACTAGACATCAGGCTAGGGATTAATCACTGTAAGCTATAAGGGCAAGTTCTTGGATAAGTTAAAAAAGCAAAAATAATGATACGAAAGTTAATAAAAAGATAAAGGCAAAACAAATACAGGTCAAAAATGGATAAAGAGCCTGCCTTAAAATATTTTTTAGAACAATAAACCTATCTAGATTCGGTGATGGCTTCTTCTTATATTGCTACTGGTTCGGAATTTGCAGCTTTATGTCAGTCTCAAATGGAGATATTGAGTCGAGGACTAGGTGCTGTTTGGTGCGCTGTTTACTTAAAAGAAGAACTAATAGAATCTCAGTCAACACAATTAATACCTTTTGCTATTTATCCCCATTCTCAAAATAGTCAACCACAACAGTTGCCACCTTTGAGACTACCAAAATCTTTGTATAGGTTAAAATCTCAACTCCGCCTAGGTAATAATTCTCTGTTGAAAAGTGCTACTGCTCAGGAAAAAGGAGAAATATCTTCGGCTAGAAAACAAACTATTCTTCCTTTGGCTTATCAAGATGTGGTTTTAGGGATATTAGTTGTCGGACAAAAAAAGAATGATTGGACTCAGCAAGAGCTATGGCAAATAGAAGAAATTGCCAAAACTTTGGCGATCGCTCGTTTTTTGGATTACAGCAATCGATGGAATAAACAACAATTAGCCCAACAAAAACAACTACATCGACTAGAACGAGACCGCTTAGACAACCTGTTGCATCAGCTACGCAATCCGCTAACAGCTTTACGCACATTTAGCAAACTATTAATTAAACGGCTGTTACCAGAAGACCGCAATCAATCTGTCGCTCAAAGTATTTTACGAGAAAGCGATCGCTTGCAAGAGTTATTAAGTCAATTTGAAGAAGAGGTTAAACGTCAAGAACAAAACAACGAATCTTTGATTTTAAACGCTACTCCTGTTGTCGTATCAGCAGAAGACAATCCTTCTTCTAGTAACTTTCTTCTTCCTAGTGGTAAGACCAAATTAGAATTAATAAACGTTCGAGATATTCTAGAGCCATTATTGCTTTCTGCTAAAGCGATCGCTGAAGAGAAAGGAATAGAAATAACTCAAAATATTCCTGAAGATTTGCCTTTAGTTGCAGCTAATTCTCAAGCATTAAGAGAAGTATTAAACAATCTAATTGATAATGCTATCAAGTATACTCCGTCAGGAGGAAAAATTGAGATTGCTATAGACAGACAACAGTTACAATCAGGATTAAACTGTTTGGGAATTGCTATTAAAGATACGGGATATGGTATTCCTGCTGAAGATCGACAACATATTTTTGAACGTCATTATCGTGGTATCCAAGCTAAAGGAGATATTGATGGGACTGGGTTGGGATTGGCTATAGCTAAAGAATTAGTAGAACAAATGCAAGGTCAAATAAAACTAATTAGTCCCAATAACTTTGCTCGAGATGCTAAGTTTAATGGGACAACTTTTATTGTTTTACTTCCTTTATCAGTCAAGATTTAATTTTTAGGTTTGGTGTTCGACTGCTTGTTGATAAAACTTCTGAATTTTCCTTAATAATTTATCGAAAACTGTTGATTTTGGTTCGTTAGCAGGATCGAGTAATTGTAGTTTTTCAATTAATTTAACTTCTCGAATATCTACATCCCCATCGCTATAAATCAAACCACTAGTTTTTTCGAGCAATTCTTGATAATCTTCTTGAGTCGGATTCTCTCCTAAATAGTCTTGTAACCATTGATAACATTCTTCTGGTGTAACTGCTTTTAGTTCTGATAGTAAAGGTTTAATTTCTGAGTCTTCTTCTAGTTGATAGTCTTTAGCTATACGACGTAAATATTGTCTTTCTTCCGGCTGAACGACACCATCTATCCAAGCAGCACCGATCAAAATTTTGAGTATTTGTTTCATTTTATTTATTTGTTTTATATGCATATTATGATTGTTTTTTGAGTCTAACCAGAAAAAATCCGTCCATATTATATTTTTGCGGAAATATTTTGAACCAGCCTTCCGATGTGACAAAAGGAGATTCACTAAAAGAAGAAGGGACTTCGATCGACCAGTGAGGATGGCTAGAGAGGAAAGACTGAATGACCTTTTCATTTTCTAACGGATTGAGGGTACAAGTGGCGTAAACTAAAATACCTTTTGGTTTAATCCAAGTTGCCACTTGTTCTAGTAAGTCTGTTTGTAGCCGAGAAAGTTCCTCAATTTTGTCGGGAGTTTGTCGCCAACGAATATCGGGACGTTTATGGAGAGTTCCCAATCCCGAACAGGGTGCATCTAGTAAAACTCGATCGCCTTTTCCTCTAAATTGTTCTAACTCAAGACTATCCCCCACACGGGTTTGAATCGAGCGCAAATCGAGTCTTTGAGCATTGGCTCGTACTTTTTTTAGGCGTTTGCCATCGCGATCGCAGGCTATAATTGTACCTCGGTCTTGCATTAATTCAGCAATGTGAGTGGTTTTTCCTCCTGGTGCAGCACAAGCATCGATAATGGTTTCTCCTGGTTGCGGATCGAGAAGATGGGTTACTAACTGCGCACTACTGTCTTGTACTATCCACCACCCTTCCTGATAACCTGGTAATTTTTGGATTGCACCAGTACTGCCAGTTAATCTTAAGGCTTGAGGTAAATACGGTAAGCGAGATCCAGATACTCCTGCCTTTAATAAGGCTGTTTCTACTTCCTCAACAGAAGTTTTAAGTATATTTACTCTCAGATCGATAGCAGGAGATTGGTTAAACCACCTAAATAATCGATCTACTTCTAGTTCTTCTAGTTGTTTTAACCAAGTTTGAACGATCCAATCGGGAAAACTATGTAAAATCCCTAATTTTGTTACTGGATTGGTAGGTAAGACTAAAGGATCTGTCTTTGTAGAAATGCGTAAGTATTCTCTTAGTAAACCGTTGACTACTCCAGCTAATTTACTTAAACCATTGTTTTTGGCTAATTCTACACTGGTATTAACTGCTGCACTCTCAGGAATTTGACTGAGATAACGCAACTGATATAAGCCGATGTGCAGAATAATACGTAACTTAGGTGGTTGTCGCTCGGCTTTTTTTTTGCCGAGAGTGTCAATAAGAGCATCGAGAGTTCTACATCTACGCACTATCCCATATACTAATTCGCAAGCCAAACCCCTGTCTGCTCTATTTATTTTAGCTTGGCACAAAAAGCGATCGAGGGCAATATCTGTATAAGCTTGTTTTTGATATACATCTTGTAATGCCAAGAAAGCAAGTTGACGAGGATTAGTGATAGAGATCATCTAGATGGTTAGGTAAATATGCTCAACTTACTATCTACCTCAATTAAATTTTAACTTTTTATGCCTACAAAAAAATTGGACATTCTTACCAAGAAGAACATCCAATCCTAGTCGTGTCAGAAATCAAAACGATATTTAAAGCGAAGTTAAGAAAAATTTTATTACTTTATCGATATTTTTCTAGCTAAGAGAAGCACCGCTGCGATCGTAACTTTTACGGAAGCTAGGATGCGGTTTGCCTTGAATACTGTTCCAGTATTCTCTATCTACATCTACACCAATTTCTGCTGCTACTCTACCGAGCATAGATTGTTGACGGTTTTTGATGTTTTGGTGATGACGAGACATTAAGACACGAGCTTGTTTTTGAGTAGACATAAAAATTTATCTCCTAGTTACTTGATATGAATTAATTTATTTAAGTCGATTAACTTTGATAGCACTAATATAGCATATTTCTGTAAAAATTGTTACAAAATAGTTGTTAGGGATACAATTTAATATTTTTTTTAGTTTTAACTCACTTCGTTCGTAGCTTTGTTTAAACAGCTAAATCTATCAATGTCTAGGAAAAATGGGAATTCTAGAAAATAAGAAGTTTAAATCTTTATTTTTCTATGAATCAATCATTCGATCGCTGCGGTAATCTACAATCAGAAGTTAACAGCTTATTAGACTTACTTCACCAAGAACCAAGTTTATATCCGCAGCAAGATACAACAACTATAGAAGCATCTTTAAGAAAAGCGATTTCCCCCAAGTTTGAAATTGTGTTTGCGGGTGCTTTTAGTGCAGGTAAATCTATGCTAATTAATGCCCTATTAGAGCGAGAATTACTCTATAGTGCAGAAGGGCACGCTACAGGTACGGAATGTTATATAGAGTATGCCGAACCAGATCGAGAAAGAGTAGTTTTAACTTTTTTAAGTGAAGCAGAAATTCAAATTCAGGCTATGGCTTTATGTCAGCGTTTGGGTTTAAAACTAGAGAATAATCTTTATGAATCAGAAGTAATCGAGTTACTTCAGCAAGGTTGTCAGGCAATTATCGATCGCGAAGGTGGAGAAAGTAAATCGGAACGAGCAAAACAAGCTAAAGCACTCGCCCTATTGTTAGAAGGATATCAGAATAATCGAGAGCGAATCCAGAATAACAATAATGCTACCTATTCTATGGAACAATTTGACTTTGCCAACATAGAAGAAGCAGCCAATTATGCCAGACGGGGTAGTAATAGTTCCGTATTGAAAAGATTGGAATATTATTGCCATCATCCCCTGTTGCAAGATGGTAATGTCTTGGTAGATATGCCTGGTATCGACGCACCAGTCAAAAAAGATGCCGAACTAACCTACAACAAAATCGAACATCCCGATACTTCTGCCGTTATCTGTGTACTTAAACCTGCTGCTGCGGGAGAAATGACATCAGAAGAGACAGAATTAATGGAAAAAATGCGTTCTAATCCTAGTATTCGCGATCGAGTTTTCTATGTTTTCAATCGTATCGATGAAATTTGGTACAATGGGCAGCTAAGGCAACGTTTAGATAGTCTCATTCAGACACAGTTTCGAGACAATACCAGAGTATATAAAACTAGTGGTTTACTTGGTTTCTATGGCAGTCAAATTAAAGCAACCAACGGACAAAATAGATTTGGTTTAGATTCTACTTTTGCCGAAAGTGTTAAAGGGATGGGCGGTGACGAAGAAACCCCCCAATTTGTCAGCGAATTTAATAACTACTGTGCTAACTCTGGTAAATTAACCCGTACCAACTTTAAAGTTTCTGTTCATAGTTACGAAACTCAAAACGAAAACTATACTCGTATCCTCAGTGAATGGGGTACACCATTAATCGAACAACTCATTAGTGATAGTGGCATCGAAGAATTTCGCGCTGCTATTACTCGCTATCTGACAGAAGAAAAACGCCCACAACTATTTGCTACTTTAGCTGACGATTTACAACCCCTATGTATCAATCTCAAAAAGCATTATGAAGCCCAATTACGAGATTTAGACAGTCAACCCCACGAAATAGAGGCGATGAAAGCCCAGGAATTGGCACAACTGAACCAACAATTACAAGAAGTTGGCAGAGAATTTCATCAACACATCGAAGATGAAGTAAATTCTGTTGTTAATAATAGTGATTCGGTTTTCGAGTCAGACTTTAAAAAACTAACAGCCAGAATGGTTAGTCGTCTCGATGAACTCTTACAAACCTTTTCCGTAAGAAATGCTTACAGTCGTACCACCTTATCTCATCCTCGTAATGCTACCGCACCACTAATTGCTATATTAGTCGAAGCCTTGTATTATCTCGCTAACGAATTAGAAGATGTACTGGTAGAAGAGTCCCAACAATTAGTGAACCAGTTTTGCCAGCGTTTGATCGATCGCGTCAAAAAAACCGAACATTATAGACAACTATATCGCCTTCTGGGTAATGATGGGGGGATAGAAGATCGACTTCAACAAATAGAAAGTCAATTAACTCATGCCTTAGTTAGTCAAGCAAAAACAGAATGCGATCGATATGTGAGAGAAAGCCCCCGTTTTTATGACGAAGGAACATTTTCTATCTATCAATTTCGTCAGACTTTACAACAAACTTCTCAAAGTTATGATTGCGCCAGCATGGTAGAAGCAGAACCCGCAATTCGTCAGCTACTAAAACTCGATTTTGAACCCAAAGTTTCCACAACAATTCGTCGTAATTTTCGTCAAGCTATCAACGAAACTTTTAAAACTCATCTCTTACCAATGGCGGAACAACAAGCAGAAGAAATCTTACAACAATATCCCCAAGCTAGAGCATATTTAGAGCAAACTTTAGAACAAGAAGCAGAAGCAAAAATCGCTCGCAATCAAAAATTGCAGATAGAAACTCAGCAAAAAATTGAGGAAGATAATCGAGCGGTAAATGAAATTAATTCTTGTCTCGAATTCGTCTCGATATACGAACATCAGTTGCCTATTATTACTTCTCATACTTTGGTCGATCGAGATGATAATTATTCTGAAGAAGATCGGCGCGATCGATCTAATTTAGAATCGGCATTTGCCGTGACAGAAATGTAAATCTTCGGGTGGGCATTGCCCACCTTACTATTAGCGCGATCGCTTTGATATATTTTATTTTAATAAACCGCAGAGGACGCAGAGAGCGCAGAGAGAGGTTATCGGTTATGTTTCATTATTTATCGGTCAGGAGGTAAAGGAGGTTTAGTCGGTAAGTTAATTCAGTCGATCTTATTTTTTGGACATTTTCTAAGTGTTTTTACTAAAGCCAATTCTCATAAGTGATTTTAGAGTGGTAAATATAGTTTCTTGAGAAATAGTCTTATGGAAGAAAATTTTAAACTAGAGAAATGCTCAGAAAATGATGCTCTGGAATTTAGTTCTGGAGCATATAGAACTCAGAATATTATCGCCAAAATTAAAGAAGTTTTCAATAATAAATTAACCTCTTATTTGTATACAGAATTACAACAAAGAAAAGTTGATATACAACCATATAAAAATTGGTTTAGTAATGGTATTGATTGTGAAATTCTTAAAGTAGGTTCTACAGGTTGGCAAAAAGGTAAAGTAAGACTAAAAGTAAGCCTCGAATTTATTGCTGATGAACCAGAAGAAGTTAAATCAGATTCACCCTTGGATGATATTCGTCAAGCAATTAACGAATAGAGATGTCATATAATTCATTTTCTATTCTTATAATCCACCGATAAATTAATTTATTGGCTTATATTTTAAGTCCATTTAAACGGAATTAGGTTATCAAACATAAAATTTATTCTTTGGCTACCATAATTCATTCAATAGTAAGTAATAACAGAATTAACATGGAATTTAATGATTATTTAGAAAAATGCAAATACAATGATGTCATAGGTCATCAAAATAATTATGAAAATGAAATTTTATTTAAAGTCGGCGAATTAAAAAAGGCAATAACTACTGCATTTAAAGATGCAATACCACAAAAATTAAAAGAGGAACTGGAAAGACAAAAATTACACATTAGACCTAGACGTAAAATTAATGACGGGAGGAAAATACCAAGCTATACAGAATATAATCCTGCTTGGTTTGAAGAGGGAGTTGACTTTCAAATATTAAGAGCAGGTTCTCAAGGATGGGAAAAAGGAAAAATGAAAATCAAAGTAACTCTTGAATTCTGTCTTGATGAACCAGAAAAAGTGGAATCAGAATCACCATTAGACGATATTCGTAAAACACTTAATCAATAAAAAGATTATGAGTAACCAATTTGAATCTCTCAATAAAAAAGATGCGATCGATCTAAATGATACAAACGATGATTTTATTATTGATTATCATACTTTCAAAGTTGAAGATTTTATCTATAGACTAGTTAATTGTTATTGCAGTAACGAAGAAGTAATTAGCAAATGGTTAAAAGGATTAGATAGTGAAGTTCTAACTTCTAATAAAGGTTGGCGTAAAGGAAAAATTAGATTAAATATCGAGTTTTGCCCCGACGAAACAGAATCACCATTAGATGATATCCGTAAAACGATCGATGAGTAAAAATTAAGTAATAATCACAGTAAATCAGGTTGTACCTTATGAATAAATTTTATCCTTTAACAGAAAAAGAAAATGTAATTAATTTACAAGGAAATCCAGATAATGACTATCATTTTATTTACAATCACCCGATGTTTAAATTAGATAATTTAGAAAAAAAGATGTTATGTAAAATTTTAGGTGTTTCATCTTGGAAACAGATAGAAGAACAAGATCACTATAAAAATAGAAAGAAGTGGCTTGTTGAAGGTTTAGATTGTGAAATCTTGAGTCTTGGCGCAAAAAAATGGCAGAAAGGTAAACTCAGAGTAAATCTTACAATAGAATTCTGTCCCGATAAACCAGAAGAAATAAAACCAGAATCACCATTAGACGATATTCGTAAAACGATTAATGGGTAAAAATATAATCAGTAATAAATTAAAGATTTTATGTATAAATTAATCGATCGACGTACTGTTGTCGATCGAACCTCTCTTGCCCCTTCACAGAAAAATTAGGCAACATACCAATAAGCCTCTCTCTGCGTCCTCTGCGCCCTCTGCGGTTTATTAAAAATCAATCTCTAAATTGAGTTTAAAGTTTCAAAAAAAAATTCAATTAATATATTTTAGGAGTTAAATGATCGTGGAAAACTCAAAAAGATTAATGCACAGTAATGAAGTTATATCCGTCGATCGTCAAGATAATGTTTTAATGTCTCATAATACTTACAAAGTAGAAGAATTTCTTCATGAACTCGGTGACAGAATAGGTGAACGCAATATAAAAAAATGGATTGACGAAGAAGTTCCTTGTGAAGTCTTAACTCCCAATCAAGGATGGAAAAAAGGCAAAGTAAAAATTAGCTTAGAATTTTATCCCGATGAAGTCGAATCACCTTTAGAAGATATAAGACAAGATATGAACAAATGAAAAATACTAAACCAAAAAATGTTGACAATAGATCGCAAAAGTAAGGGCAGTTCGCGAACTGCCCCTACAGGATTAAATATCGGTTTTCATAAAATCAAAAATAATGTCCAAAACCCCTAGAATTAATATCCCCAAATCAGTCAGACAATACGTATTCCGAAGAGATAAATATCAATGTCAAAGCTGTGGCAAAATCGATCGAGAAGCAAAACTAAATATCGATCATATCATTCCCTTAGCCAAAGGCGGATCTAACGATATCAGTAATTTACAAACCTTATGCAGTACTTGCAATCAAAAGAAAAAACATCACTTCGATCCTCGTTTCCATCCTCGCTTTAGAATTTAAATACTCAAAGTGGCAGGGGTTTGACAACCCAAACCCCCAATATCGAGCGCGAAAATAGTCGGTAGATTAAGTTTAAGCTAAAACAAAATCAACTTCATCAGTCCCATCAGTTGTACCTTGTCCTGAAGTTATTTTGTCTCCATTAACTTCAACAGCAAAGGCAGTGTCTTCCATATTAATGTTGTAATCAGTTTCATCTCCTGTATAACCAACACTAGCAATCATTTTGCGCCCTGCATCTGTATATTTAAAAGCCAGCATTTGGTTTTTGTCTTGTTTATTATCTCTTGCCCAAATAACCATATATTGGTCATCTTGATATTCAAAAACTTTGGGTGGACGAGTAGGAACATAACGACCGGGATCGCCAAAGCTTTTATCAAGAAAATCTTGGACTGAACTAGGTTCTACAGTTGCATAAGCAACTTCATCTGGCACAGTTGCTTCTGCATCACCTTCACTTTCATCAACGACTTCCTCTTTACCTCGATTACGGAAGTAGTCTACTGCTTTTTTTGTGCCAATTGCACCTACAGCAGCAACACCAGCACCAATCAGAAGATTACGTAGTTTACTCATTCTAGTTCCTTAAAGTATGTGTTCTTTAATTAATTTAGTTAAATAGTATCTAAATATAAACAAAAATCGATAAATTTAGTCTAATGTTTGAGTGAAAGTAAGTTCGCCTCAAAGCAGACGCGGTTTAGTTCTTTTGTTTTGTTTATCTGAGATGGTAGATACAATCAGCAGGTACGGTCAAAACAACTTCATAGAGATGATGTTCGTTTTCAGCAATACCTTCCCAGTAAGGAGATTCTTTCCCAAATCCTGGCTGTTTTTTCAGGTTTTCAATAGTTTCGGTGTCTTGCCATTGTCCATAATTAATTACGCGAGTACCATCCAGACTCCGATGGAAGGTAGCTGAAATTAGTCCTGGCAACTTCATAGCTTTAACTAGGTTTTCTTTAGCTAATTCAATCATGCGCGGTTGGTTGGCTGGCTGCATCCGAAATTCGGCGAAATGAGCTATGTATCCATCTTTGACAATTTTGGGCGTACCTTCCTTAGATTCAGAAATAACCACTTCATAAACATGGCTATCTGGCTTAAATTCTCTAATTTTGCCTGCCTTTGCTTGTACTTCGCTATTTTGTAAAAAGTTTTCAAAATCCTCTCTACTCTGCCACTGAGCGTAGTTAGCAACTTTTACACCATCAATACTTCCATGATTTTTTTATCGAGACTGCCATAAAAATTAGCCGATAATTTCCCCTTCTTCTCCTAAAGGAGGATAGGACTCTCCCTTTTGACGGTGTAGGGCAGCAATTTTAGGATAACCCCATTCAAAAATTGTTTGTTGGTAAGTTGTTCGATCGAGCCTGACTCGATCGTAAAAACCAGCTTTTAGTCTTTGGCGTTGTGCTTCAAATAAAATAACCGCAGCAGCCACCGAAACATTGAGAGACTCTACCATTCCCAACATGGGTATAATAATATGTCCATCTACTCGTTCTGCTGCTTCTTGACTGACACCCCATTTCTCTGCTCCTAAAAGAATTGCTGTGGGTTGGGTATAATCGATCTGGCGATAGTCTACTGCTTCTTTGCTTAAATGAGCAGCATAAATTTTAAAACCTTCTTGGTGCAGCTGTTCGATCGCTGTTTTTATCTGGGAATGGGTGTAGAGATTAACCCACTTTTCGCTACCTTGGGCAACTTGACTATAGGTAGGTATTTCATCGCTATGGCTACTTACCGCATGAATAGAAAATACGCCTACTGCGTCACAAGTACGCATTATTGCCGAAAGATTATGAGGTTTATGAACATCTTCAGTTAAAACAGTTAAATCTGGTTGTCTTCGATCGAGAACTTGTTTTAATTTTTTATATCTTCTAGGAAGCACAATTTTTTTATTTATTATTTATGGTTTGATTATCTCCCAAACTTATTACTTCTTACTTCTTACTTATTACTTATCTATTACCAAGTAACTAAATCTTTACGGGGATTAAAAGTCTCAACTTGTCTGAGTTTTTCATAGAGTTCTTTTTCTTTTTGGCTCAATTCTTTAGGGACGACAATTTGAATTTCGACTAATTGATCGGCTCGATCGCCTTGAGAATCGGGATAACCTTTATTCGCTAACCGCAATCTCTGTCCAGATTTTACTCCCGCAGGTACTGTCATTTTGACTAAACCATCAATAGTGGGTACTTCTACCAATCCGCCTAAGGCTGCTTCTGAGGGAGTAACGGGAATTTGACAGTAAATATCTGACCCTTGTATTCTAAAAAAGGGATGACGAGCAACTGTAATCTTCAAGTAGAGATCGCCACCACCAAGACCTTGACCTTTCAAGCGAATACGCTGACCATCAATCATAGCAGGAGGCATATCTACTTCAAGACTTCGCCCATCTTCTAGGCGAATGCGTTCTTTTCCTCCTTGATAAGCTTTTAGCAAAGGTAAGGTTAATTTTGCTTCAATATCTCGACGGTTAGGGCGAGGATTGACCACTCTTTCTCTTTTAGTCGTCCCAGGACGAAAATTATCATCACTTACTCGACTACGATAACGTTCGGCAGTAGCCGTGTTGCTAACATTACTACGTTCATTACGGACAAAACTATTAAAATCGTTAACCGAAGTAGATTTTCCATTTCTACCGCCAAAGCCTCTTTTCGACCAAACTTTACTAAATCGGTCGTATTGCGAGCGCTTACTCATATCGGAAAGAACTTCGTAAGCTTCGTTTATATCTTTAAATTTATCCTCGGCAGCTTTGTTACCTGGATTACGATCGGGGTGATATCTTCTGGCTAATGTCCGATAGGCTTTTTTTATTTCTTCGCTAGGAGCATTTTTACTAACACCCAAAATTTCATAATAGTTCCGCACGTTTTGCATATGACAGTTATCAGTTATCAGTTACCAGTGAAGCAGCGCGGTCTTGGGGAGGGGCTGTGTGCTGAAACAAGTTCAGCACTGTTTTACGCCCCGTGGTTTCCCCCATGAGCGACTGCTGAACCCGTAGGGTTAACAGTTATCGAATAGAGGTTTGACACTGCCAAACCCTTACACCAGTTATTAATCATCAATTATCGCCTATCAATCATTTAAAAAAGTATTCCTTCTCTTTATCCCTCAAAATTAACTGCTTACTGTTTACTATAAAGCTGGTTCATAGAGTGGAGGTGTTTTCTCCTAGCGATTAAATGATTTAGAACCACTCATCATCATCTTCATCCCAATCGTTTTCATAAGGAATAGTTTGGGAACGATTGCGACTTTGGTAACGACGATTCGCTCGATCGCCATAATCCCGATCCCTGGAGCGAGAATCATTGCGTTCTGGAGAATTTCTTCTTTCTGGGCGATCGCTATAGTAGCTGCCATTATTATATTCTCGCGAGGGATTATCGTCTTGGTAGTTACCGCTATAACCCCGATTGCGACTATCATTTTGATAATTGCTGTTGTAACCCCGATCGCGACTATCGCTGCGATAATCATCTCGGTAATTATTATTGTAACTACCAGCAGCAGGATAACGGTAGTCGTAGTTGTAGCTACTAGAACGACGGGGATCGTAAGAGTAATCTTCGTCCATCATATTTTCCCCAGTAAAAGTACGGCGAATAGCACCGAAGAAATCATCATCTTCTTCGTCTTCATACTGCAAGCGTACTTCTCGATTCAATTCATACAAAGTATCTTGCAAATCAGCTTGCGCTCGGTCTAATGACCTTTCATCGTCTTGTTTGAGACTATCGAGAATTTCTTCACACAAAATGTCAATACGACGACGATAATAACTGGCAAATTGACTGCCAAAATCGAGAGTAACTTCCTTCAACTTCCTCTGTGCTCGATCGGTTAGAGCCTTAGCTTTGTTACGTTTTTCGACCCGTTCTTTTTTGGCTCTATCTTCTTCGGCAAACTGTTCTGCTTCTTTAATCATGCGATTTATTTCTGCATCACTCAGATTAGAAGCACCTTGAACGGTAATTCCCTGTTCTCTGCCCGTAGTCTTATCTCTGGCAGTTACTTGCAAAATTCCATTGGCATCAATATCAAAAGACACCTGAATTTGCGGTATGCCTCTGGGGGCTGGAGGAATACCAGTTAACTTAAATCTTCCTAAAGATTTATTTCCTGCTGCCATTTCCCTTTCTCCCTGGAGAACGTGGACTTCTACCATAGTTTGATTATTTTCTCCAGTAGAAAAGATATCGGAACGACGCACGGGAATAGTAGTATTTCTAGGCAATAATTTTTTCATGACACCGCCGATGGTTTCTAACCCCATCGACAAAGGAGTCACATCTAACAGCAGAATATCTTTAACTTCGTTAGTTAAAATACCTCCCTGAATTGCTGCACCTACAGCAACTACTTCATCAGGGTTAACATTTTGATTCGGTTCGATATCGATAAAACTGCGGACTAATTCTTGTACTAAAGGTATACGAGTAGAACCTCCTACCAGCACGACCTCATTAATTTGAACGGGGCTAATACCCGCATCAGAAATTGCTCTTTTAAGGGGACGGCGTAAACGGCTCACTAGATCGCCACACAACTCTTCAAACTTAGAGCGAGTTAGTTTAGTTTCAATGTGTTTGGGCCCGTCTGCCGTAGCGGTAATAAAAGGTAAATTTATCTCAGTTACCGTAACTCCAGAAAGTTCGATTTTGGCTTTTTCTGCTGCTTCTGTCAGTCTTTGTAAAGATTGACGGTCTTTCCGTAAATCAACCCCTTCCTGAGCCAAAAACTCTTCTGCTAACCAGTCTACTATCCTGCGATCGAAATCATTACCTCCCAGTTGCGTATCGCCACTAGTTGCCCTAACTTCAAACACTCCCTCTCCTACATCGAGGATAGAAACATCAAAAGTACCTCCACCCAAGTCAAACACCATAATGGTTTGACTACGTTGTTTATCTAAGCCATAAGCTAAAGAAGCTGCCGTTGGTTCATTCAGAATGCGTAAAACTTCTAATCCCGCAATTCTACCAGCATCTCTTGTTGCTTGTCTTTGAGCGTCGTTAAAATATGCGGGTACGGTAATTACTGCCTGAGTTATGGTTTCTCCTAAATAACGACTAGCCTCTTCTACTAACTTCCGCAGAATCATTGCCGAAATTTCTTCGGGAACAAATTCTTTTTTTAAACGAGGACAGCGAATTCTAATATTCCCGTTTTCATCGGGACGAATAGTATAGGGAACTCGCATCGATTCTGGTTGGAGTTCGGTATATCTACGACCCATAAACCGCTTAATTCCGTAAAAAGTATTTTGCGGATTTAGTACGGCTTGTCGCCTCGCTAGTTGTCCAACTACTAATTCTCCATCTTTATTAAAGCCAGCTACTGAAGGGGTCGTACGCATCCCTTCTGTATTAGCAATTACTACTGGCTTACCACCTTCCATGACTGCAACTACAGAATTGGTTGTACCCAAGTCAATGCCGACTACTTTTCCCATGCGTGCAATGTTCTCCTAGAATCTTTCCCCGCAAATTAATTATGATTTAATTTACTCCAAATTTGCTAAAATTTAGAGTACCGAATCCAAAGTAACTGCCTTAAAACGGCAAATCGAGACTTGCCAAGCTAGCAAGTGCAGCCTACAATCTCTTTTCTACTTTTTCATTAATACAAGATAACTTGCTCTGTACATTCTATCCAATCTCTTAAGGCTCTTGTTGTTCTTTGTAACTTCATAAATAAATTGAAAAAAGAGTGAGACTATGCTCACTCCTCTATTGCCATTTAGAACAATCTAAAGTAAAGTACAAAACATGGTTGGTGTTCTACTCCTATTGAGTAAATCTTACTACATTGCATCTCTGACCAGATCAATTGTGTGCTATTGAGTTCCCGCTCAAATACACATGTCCTGTAGTAGTTCCTTCATAGATACGTTTAGTTAAACGCCAACCTGGATTCAAAAAGATTTTTAGAGAACCAGGACCTCTACCGTTAGTTTTACCGATTAAAATATCTGGTTTATTAGAGTCTCTAGAAGTAGCAACTAGTTGTAGTTCTCCATTCTTCTCAACAATATTGAGTAGATAGTCCATGCCATAGTCTCTACCATCTAGACGCATGGAGTAACCATTACTATCAACACTTCGTTTACAAGCATTGGTAAAGTCAAAGTTGAGTAGTAAAGGGTCAATAAAGACCGGATTTACTCCACTTTCACTCCAACATTTTCTTTGACCGGGTATTTGCTCTAGTATCATTAAATTGTAGCCATGACGATAGGGTGCAGCAACTACAACAAAATTGCTTCGATCGACTGATTGTTCTTTAAAAGAAACTGCTTGGGTAGGTCTAGAAAATAAAAGAGTTGCGACAATTGAAGCACTTAGACCTAGAACTTTTAAGGGAAATAAAAGTTTCATGAAATCTCCTGTTTATAACTTGATTCAGCTAGGAGACATCAATAACCGTTCAATCCTCTCACACTAAGCTCACAATAAACTGTCAATATTGGATATTAATATTTGCACCTAAATAAATTATCTCAATACCATACAAAAACAATTTATTCCCAGGTGAAATATTACTATAAGTAATTACCTAATCAATAGTAACATTAGTAATATAGTCTGTAAAATTGCTATTTGAGTTCAGTATTTTTACTAATTTTTTTAATCTTAATAAATGAGCAAAAAATAAGTTATTATAAAGATAATTTATATTAGGAAAAAATACGCAATTACTAAAAAATAATCTTCACTTAAAATTTTCACCAAGTGAAATTGATGAA
The DNA here is from genome assembly GCA_030065635.1 of Xenococcaceae cyanobacterium MO_188.B32. GTDB lineage: Bacteria > Cyanobacteriota > Cyanobacteriia > Cyanobacteriales > Xenococcaceae > JASJDJ01. The sequence goes on along the minus strand of JASJDJ010000116.1, from coordinate 2,422 downwards.
TTTTAAACGGTTGTTGCTTCTGTTGTAACAAACACTACTGCGCTCCGTTTTTTTAAAGTTGGATCGTTTTAGCTAATTGAAATTTGTCGAAAACTTCCGACGTGCCTCGGCTAAGTTTAACTTAACTGTACATTTGCTTGTAATTAGAGCCTTGACCGAACGTTAAGCTGCTGCAATAAACTTGTCAGACAGTCTGAGATTTTAAGTTACCAAGGCTGTGGATAAATACTTCTCGTAACAACCCCATAGATTTAGTTGTTAATGTTCAATTTAAACTTTCAAGTTTTTCATCGATATTTAATCTATGTGTTTATTCTACAATACTCAAAACTCTTGTAATATAAAGATTTAGTATCGAAATTGTATAGTATAAATAGGATAATAAATTTTCTATTTTGTTTTTATCTTTCAGTTAGAAGTCATTCGTTCTCAACTGTAAAATTTCTGGTAAAAGTAGACTTAGCTGAGGAGGTTTTTTGTCATCTAATAAACTAGGGCAAGAGAATGAGTTGGATAGCATAATTACTAATCTTGATGAGATTAGTTCCGAACTAAACTATAGAAAAGCCCAACAAGCTTTAAGAAATTTAGTCCGTAATCTCGATTTAACTGTTGAAGAACAAACAGGATTAGAATTAGAAGTCGATCGCCTGACTGCTATGCTGGACAAATTAGAGCAGTCGGTAGTTCAAATTGCTGCTTTTGGTATGGTGGGTAGAGGCAAATCATCTTTACTCAATGCCCTTCTGGGTCGAGAAATCTTTCAAGCAGGGCCTCTTCACGGAGTTACTCAAACTATTACTACGGCTAATTGGCAACTAACTCCAGAAAAATTAGGTAATACTCAACAACAAGTGCAACGTCTCACTCTTTCCTCAGTTGTAGGTAAAGGAGAAATACAGCTAATAGACACTCCTGGTATTGATGAAGTTAATGGAGAGACTCGCGAAGCTTTAGCCCGTGAATTAGCCAAACAAGTAGACTTGATTTTATTTGTGATTGCGGGAGATTTAACTAAAGTCGAATATAATGCCTTATCCCAACTCAGAGAGGCAGGAAAGCCGATTTTACTAGTATTTAATAAAATAGACCAGTATCCAGAAGCAGACCGTCAGGCAATTTATCAGAAAATCTGCGATGAAAGAGTAAAACAGTTACTTTCTCCTGAAGAGATTATTATGGTGGCTGCTTCTCCTATTGAAGTAAAGGGAGTGCGGGGAAAAGACGGCAAGGTAAAGATACAGCGTTGTTCGGGTAAACCCCAGATAGAATCACTGAAATTAAAAATTTTGGAGTTATTACACCGAGAGGGTAAATCTCTAGTTGCTCTCAATACCATGTTGTATGCAGATGAAATTAATGAGCAAATACTAGAGCGTAAACTGGAAATTAGGTCAGAAACAGCCGATAAGTTAATTCAAAAAGGAGCAACGATCAAAGCTATAGCTGTAGCTGTCAATCCCGTTACGGCGATCGATCTCTTTACGGGAGCAGCGATCGATGTAGCTATTATTATCGCTTTATCTCGTCTTTACGGTATTACTATGACTCAATCAGCAGCCATTAGTCTGCTTAAAAAAATTGCCCTGAGTATGGGAGGAATTACTGCTAGTGAATTATTGGCTACTCTTGGTCTTAGCTCCCTTAAAGGGATTTTAGGTTTAGCAGTACCCGTAACTGGAGGAATATCTTTAGCTCCTTATTTATCGATCGCGATCGCTCAAGGGGGAGTAGCAGGGGTTTCTGCTTATGCGATCGGACAAGTAACTAAAACTTATTTAGCCAATGGTGCCTCTTGGGGGCCAGAAGGGCCTAAAGCTGTAGTCCAAAATATTTTAGATTCTCTAGATGAAGAATCAATTTTGAATCGCATTAAGGCAGAGTTAAAAGCAAAATTAGGACAGAAAGGTTAAATATTTTGCATAAGTCCAATTAGGAAATAATCGTTGAGAGCTACTAAGCTAAACTTTGTTCAACATAATGTAGCAAGGATTCCCCTTCCTCGACACGAGTAAACCGTTCAGGTTTACGACTCACCGTTCGCTCGCCCTTTCTGAGTCATTCAAAATTATAAGGGCAAAAAGCTTACAGCCTAGATTCAGCAGGTTCGTCCTCAATTTGAATAATTTTCTCTTTGCTTAGAATCCAAAGCCATATCTTTTTGATAATAGCTGAACTGGCGATCGCCTGACTTCCCATGGTGTCGTAAAAAATATTCGATATCCAACTGAGTGTATGATTGACACTCCCTCGCTCCTTGACGAGGGATTCTTCTCGACTAAAGTTATAGATACTGTTTTTAGTTTAAAACCAGTATCTATACTTCTAGACTTAACGAACTCCAAAATCCCTAACTTAGGCAACTTAATTGTGTTCCCAACTAGGTTTTGATCGGGAACGCTAGGGAAAGTAAAAGTGCGAT
>JASJDJ010000014.1 GCA_030065635.1 Xenococcaceae cyanobacterium MO_188.B32 | reverse complement strand
GCAATACTGTTCGGTTAAGGGTCAAGTGCGATCGCTTCAAACAAAAAGTTGTCAGGTGATTTCTAACAAAGAATATACCACCTTTCATAGATGGATCCAGTTACGCAGCATTAGTTTTACCTTTTTAAAGGTGGTATATTCTTTCCGGGAAAAGGCCTCAGCTAAGCAGCTGGTCTGGGGAGGGCCAAAGTCAGTGGTTGAAGTTGAGTTGTGCGGTTTCTGTGTGAGCGTTTCTTGCTCTTGAATTTGGAGCGAGGCTTCTTGCTCCGTCCTAACGCCGAGGCTTGCCCTCGAATGGGGGAAACCTCGGCGCGGGCGGTGCGCTTTTTAACCACTCGGGGATTAATCCTGCCTTGTCTGGGGGGAATCTGTTGAGCTAAAATCTCTTCCATTAACCAACTAGCAAAGATAGGAAGATTAGCGCTCGCAGCCTGTTGAAACAAAGGAACAGCACGACGTAGAACACGTAAACTCCCAGTAAATCCGCGCGCGCAAAGGGGAAATACCAGCATCCGTGGAGGCTTTAAACATCAAACAGCGCACCGCCCAATGTGCTAACAACCAACCATAAATCTCTTGTACAACTAACCTTGGTGTTTTAGAAGTCGTCCAAAAATAAGTTCGGCCTTTTTGGGTTGATTGTTGAGTCTCCACGATTATCTGTTGGGTTACGTCTGCCGAACTTATTTCCGGGCAGGTCCTTAGAGCGAATGGGAGTTTTGCGACTATTAAGATGAGTTTTCAATTCATCCAAGGTATTTTCAATTTCCCACCGCATATGATACTCTCTAGCTAACAGCAGAGCGGGAAACAGAGCAATATCTACCAAATCCGTAATCAACCGATAAACTTGTTCTGTTCCGTTCTCCTCAATGACATACTCAATTACTCGGACAGGAATTCTTGTCGCTCCTTTTTTCTTAGATTTGCGGTCAGGAGCGCGTCCTTGACATATAGGAACCGTCAGCTAACTCTTGGATGACTTCAAACTTAACATTGGCAGGAATACGACCCAAAATATGACCGAGAGGGGTGGCGAGGTTCCCTCGCCATACCCAATCGAGGTGTTGACATTTTTGTTCAAGAGCAGCTTTCACCATTTTAAAAGAGTGAAGTCCTCTGTCCCAAGTCAGTAGCATCCCAATACTGCTCGGTTAGGCTTAAAAGTCATCTGGTGAGGCAAATTTAGAATTTTTTCTTGGCTCTTTGTTTGCGCGCCCAGCTTGACTGGCAGCGAAGCTGATCGCCTGTTCCAGAGCTTTTGAAGACATCACCAATTCGAGTGCTGGAAAGTTCGTCGCCTGATTCGATTTTCGGAGGAACTAGAGTCAATTTCGGAAGTCGCATGGAAATTAGTTCAAACAACCTTCCATTTACTCATATTTTCGGCTTAAACGAACAGTATTGACACCATAGGTATCTGCGTCTGAGCATCACTAATTTTATATATATTAAGTTTGTTTAATTTTTGTCGGAAATAGCCTCTAATAATTGCTCGATAAACTTTCTGGGTTGCCATCCATCTTTACCCAGACGCACTACAACCAATTTTCTTGAAGGAATAATAATTACCGATTGACCTTGATATCCATCTGCAAAAAAAAGATCCTCTGGTAATGGCTTTTGTTTGGGATTGTTTTTCATTAGCCAAAAATGCGCGCCATACCTTCCCTTGGCTACGGTCGCAGATGTTCTACCAAACTCTACCCAACCTTCAGGTAAAATGCGCTCGTTTTCCCAGACTCCATCTTGTAAATAGAGAAGACCAAAACGCGCCCAGTCTCTGGCACTAGCATACATATAAGACGAACCAACAAAATTACCTACAGTATCGGTTTCTATAACTGCCGTAGACATTCCCAAGCGATCGAACAAGGCACGGCGAGGAAAGGTAAAATAATCTAGGTCTGTCCCTCCCACTACATCGCGGATAATCTTTGAAATAATATTGGTTGTCCCGCTAGCATAATCCCAATCGCTACCTGGTTCTTTAATTAAAGGCTTATTGGCAGCATAGGCTGCCATATTTTTGCTACTAAAAAGCATCTGCGGACAGTCTGCTAGAGGATCTTCACACTGTTCCGTAAATTCTAATCCGCTATTCATTTGTAGTAGTTGTTTGAGAGTAATCTCTTTGCGGTTATCTTTTTCCCATTGAGGTAACAGATTTCGATCTTGTAAGGATAATTTTCCTTCTTTGACTAAAATCCCGACCAAAGCACCAGTAACACTTTTAGTCATCGACCAGCCAATGAGAGGTGTATCTTGATTAAACCCTGGAGCATATTGTTCGGCTATAATACTGCCATCGTATAAAATTATTAAAGCTCTGGTACGCGGTATATTATTGGGGTTTTTTTCCGCAAAAGAAGCTTCTACCAGTGCTTGCAGTTTGCCTGAATCTACTTCTGGAGGTAATCGATCGACTTTGGTTAGTTCTTTAGGCTTAACTGAGGAAGATACAGGGATAGCTTCGCTCTGCGCTCCCATGAAGTGAGGCAGAGAAGCCAAGTTTAATTGCCCTGCTGATGAACCTACCAATAAAGTACAACCAAGCCCCGGACGAAAAACAGCTTTTCTGGTGACTAAATTAAATAAATTACCCGTGGTAGCTTGTTCTTGAACCTCTGTATGTATCTGGTTAATGATAAACTCTAATGGTGCAGGTAAACCCTCAGCTAAATCGTTACTGAGAATAGATTCTGGGGTTCTTTGAGAAATAAACACCCCAGAACAAAGGGTTTTAGTTTTGTAGCCGACAGCAACCCTAGCGACTTGCCAGAGTAAATAACTCGAATAGCCTAAAGCCAGAGTAGAGATAGTAGCAATACCCCACAGAGCATATTTAATTGGTTTTATTGCCATAATTTAGGAGTCAGGAATTCGAGAGTTTAGAGTTTAGTAGAACTTTCACAAAAGTAAATTCTAAATCAAAATCAGTAACTCGCTACTTGAGTTTACCGAAATTTGTCCTATGGGAGTGTAAGCAACCTTACAATACTCCCAAAGCGTGAAGCATGACCAAAACGATCGCCACGGGAATAAGCCAACGAATTAAAAAAACCAAGATAGAGTACAGCCAAGGCAATGAACCCAACTCTTGTTTTCGTTGCTGATACGTGAGTCGCCAGCCAACGAACAAACTAATACCAATTCCTCCCAAAGGAAGCAGCCAGTTACTAGCTAAATAGTCAACCGTGTCAAACCAAGTCATGCCCAAAATTTGTTTTAATCCTTCTCCCCAAAATCCTTCTCCACCACTAACTGCTGAGGGAAAACCGAGGAGATAAATCAAAGCAGCACAACAAGATGCTGCCATGGATCTCGACCAGCCCAAGGAATCGATTAAAAAAGCGGTAGGTACTTCCAGTAAAGAAATAGCCGAAGTTAAAGCAGCCAGAGATAACAACAGGAAGAACACCAACAACCAAATTTGTCCAAAAGGAAGTTGAAGTAAAGCCAGGGGAATATTAATAAAAACTAATCCTGGCCCCGCAGCAGGTTCGAGTCCTACACTAAAAGTAATGGGGAAAAGAATCAGACAAGCACCAATGGCCACAGTTGTATCGGCGATCGCGATCGCGGTACAAGTTGTTACAATATTATCTCTACGTTGTAAATAACTTCCATACGTTAACATTGCCCCCATTCCTAAAGATAAAGAAAAGAAAGCATGACCCAAAGCTTCTAGGGCGGAAGACCAGGTAAATTTGGCACTCTGACCGAACACAAACTCTAAGGAAGTGGGAAATCCGGGTAAGGTACTGCTATAAATAGCCAATCCCACTAACAGTCCAAAAAGTGCGATCATTCCCCACTCAGCAACGCGCTCAATTCCGCCTCTAACCCCCCGCAAAACTATTACGGTAGTTATGCCCATAAAAACAGTATGCCACCAAATATTAAGTCTAACTGACTGATACAGTGAGGTAAATAAATCGGCATAAGCTTCGGGTTGACTGCCTTGCGGAAATCCCTTAGTAATAGAAAGAAATAAGTAGTGTAACGTCCAACCAGCTACCACACTGTAATAAGACAGAATGACAAATCCAGTAATCACGCCGATCGAACCCACTACTTGCCACAACCTACTCTGGTTAGAGAGTCGGCTGTAAGCACGAACTGGAGAACTCTGACTTATCTTCCCTACCATGACTTCAGCAACCATAATTGGAAAACCCAAAAACACTATGCACAGGAGGTAGAACAGTACAAAAGTTCCCCCACCATTTTGACCCGTAATGTAAGGAAACTTCCAGATATTACCCAACCCGACTGCCGAACCAGCAGCAGCAGCAATAAATCCGAAAGTCGATCGCCAATGGTTACTGGCAGTGCGGTTTTCCTGATTGGTCATAGTAGTGAATCGATTCGCTCATAGGTAATAGATAATAGGCAATGGGGAATAACTAGGGAACAAATCAACTCCGAACTCCGAATTCCGTTCGCGTAAGCGACTACCGAAGGTCTCTCCGAACTCTTAATTACCTACCCCCAATCACGACATTTTTAATCCTCAAATGAGGCCCTCCAACACTTACAGGAAGAGGCATTTGTCCTCCTTTACCACAACCGCCACTAGTATATAAAGTATCGTCACCAATAGCTTCAATATCTTTTAGGGTTTGGAAAACATTACCACTTAGAGTAACATCACTTACAGGTTCGGCTATTTTACCATCCCGAATCATATATCCTTCCGCAGCAGCAAAGGTAAACATTTCTCCGTTAGTTTGTCCCCCCAACATTCTGACGGCATAAACTCCCTCTTTAATATCTTTAATCATGTCCTCAAAGGAAGTATCTCCTGGTTCGATAGCAGTATTAGTCATTCTCACAATGGGAGGATAACTAGCCCGAATTGCCCTGGCATTTCCCGTAGGTACTTCGTGCATTTTACCTGCTGTTTCTAAAGAATGGAGGCGTTGTTGTAAAACACCATTTTTAATTAAATATTTGCGCTGTCCGGGTACACCTTCATCATCGTATTTAATCGAACCTGGCAAGTCATCTATAGTAGCATCATCGGTTACATTTAGTTGTTCGATACCTAAGGGTTTACCTAAGGTGAGCAATTCTTGCATTGAAGGATTTTCATAGACAAAATCCGCTTCTGAGAGATGACCAAAGGCTTCGTGAATAAATACCCCAGAGAGATAGGGATCGAGAACAACTGTGTATTTTCCGCCTTTGACAGAGGTGGCTTCTAACTGTCTGACAGCCCGTTTAGCTGCACCTAATACTCTATCTTCTATTCCTACTAGAGCATCAAAATCCGTGCGGGAATGAATACTTTCAAACCCCTGACGGACTATTCCTTCTTCACCACGAGCGATCGCGCCGAAACGACCGACAATATCTAGCCTTTCTTGCACGATACAACTACCCGTAGAATTGACAAAATAATTAGTCGCAAAGCGATCGCTCAAGCTAACTCTGGTAGTTTGAATGCGTGGATCGTAGTCTAAAATTAGCTGATTGTATTTTTCTAGTAGCTGACGTTTTGCCTCCAGAGAAACGTTACGGGGGTCTCTTTCGATCACCGCACGGACATAATCTTGTATGGGTTCGCTCTCGGCTAATTGAGTAGTTTCTTTACCTACTATTTTGGCTTGAGCGATCGCTGCTTCAATTCTAGAGTTTAACTCTTCTAAACCGTTAAAAGTAACAAAACTCCAACCTCCTCGATGACAAGCGCGGATGCCTCCAGCTAAAGCAAAGCTTTTGTCCACTCCGTCTAGTTGCTTTCCCCGAAAAGAAAGACTGGTAGACTCGCTTTGTTCTACTCTAATTTCGAGATAATCAACCGTATTTTGGTAAGAGGCGATCGCTGCGGTTAATTGTTCTGCGGTTAATGTATCCATTTTTTCTCTAATGTGAATTCTGAGTTGTTTTGGGGAATTATATTAATTAAATGTGTATTGTTCTAAATACATCACAAATATCATTATTTCTTTAATTATGCAGGAAATTTTCGCCAAAGAACTAGAAGAGCCAGATCTTTGCCTTGAAAATAAATTCGCTCGACAAGTTATTAATTTCTCCATTTTTAAAGTAGAAAAATATTTGAGATGATAGCGATGCATATAAATCCCCGATCGAACCATATTAAAATAATTTAAATTAAACTTTTTTTCTAAATAATATTTCGTTCAATTGATAGAAAGAATATCAATCTTGAAAATATAAAATGAAAACCTCTATTCAGTCAAAGCATCCTTCAGTCCTGATTGCAGATAACGACCGCTCTACTATATTATTATTGCGCTCGCTCTTACAAAAAGAAGGATATAGAGTTTTATCGGCAAGTAATGGAAAAGAATGTCTTGAAATATATGAACGAGAAAAACCAGATATAGTACTTATGGATGCCATAATGCCACTTATTGATGGATTTACTTGTTGCCAAAAAATTAAAGCTATTAATACTAATAATTATAATAAAACTCCCATTATCCTGATTACAGGATTAGACGAACGTAAATTAGTCGACAAAGCGTTTCAAGTAGAAGCGACAGATTATATAAATAAGCCAATTCATTTTTCTATATTACGTCAAAGATTACGTCGCATTTTAAAAGCTAAATGGTCAGAAGAAGCTTTAAGAAAAAGTGAAAATAAATATCGTTTTTTAGTTAATAACTTAAAAGAGGTCATCTTTCAAATCGATGCTCGAGGTAATCTCATTTTTCTCAATCCTGTTTGGTCTGAAATAACTGGTTTTTCTGTAAAGGAAAGTCTTAATACTCCCTTGTCTAATTTTATTTACCCTGAAGATGATTGGCTTTATCAGCAAAATTTTCAATCTTTAATAGAACAACAAGAACAAAGTATTTTTTTTCAAGCTCGTTATCTTAAAAAAAATGGAGAATTAGGATGGATAGAAATTTATGCTTATCCAGTATCATTTAATAATCAGTTTCCCCCGAAAATTTATGGAACTATTAATGATATTACCGAACGCAAACATCAAGAAATATATCAAAAAATAGAAAATAGCATTACCAGAATTTTGACCGACTCTGTTAGTGTTAGCGAAGCATTAGCTAAAATAATCTTAGTTTTTTGCTTAAATTTAGATTGGGATTTAGGAGAATTTTGGCAAGTAGATCCTGAAACAAAACTTTTATCTTGTCGGGCAAGTTGGAATCAATTCTTAGATTTACTACCAGATTATGATGAGATCCAATCTCCAAATAATCATCATTATAAAATAAATTTATTAAATAAAGTTTTAGCAAAGGGTCATTTTATTGTAGACAAAGGTTTAACCAATAAAAACAATCAGACACGACAAAATTCTGCCTCTATTATTGATTTTCAAACAATTTTTATGTTTCCCCTTATTAACGGAGAAGAAAAATTAGGAGTAATAACTTTATTAAGTCAAAAAGTAAAACAAGTAAAATCTATATTGCAAATAGTTACGACTATTAGTAATCAAATTTGTCAATTTATTAAACGCAAGCAAGCAGAGGAAGAATTAAAACGCCAACATATAATTTTGCAATCAGAATTGAACCAAGCCTCAAAATATGTTCGTTCTCTTTTACCTTCTCCTCTAACAGATAAAGTAGAAATCGAGCAGTATTTTTTACCTTCTATTCAGTTGGGTGGTGATATTTTTGATTATTATTGGCTAGATAAGAAGAACTTAGTTATTTATCTAGTAGATGTAGCCGGACACGGGGTTAGACCAGCATTGCTATCAGTTTCAATTCACAATATGCTGCGTTCTCAATCTCTTTATAATACTAATTTTTATGAGCCTTGGACAGTTCTTACTGAATTAAATCGCGTTTTTCAAATGGATGAAAAGGGTAACGATTATTTTACGATTTGGTATGGTGTATATAACATAGAAGACCGAGAACTAACTTATGCTTGTGCTGCCCATCCTCCTGCTATTTTACTCACTTCCAACTCTGGTATAGTTACAGTCAAAACACTGTCTACGGAAAATATTGCGATCGGCATGTTACCAAAGTTTGATTTTGAACAAGAATTTGTTCAAATAGAACCAGATAGTACTCTTTATATTTTTAGTGATGGGGTATATGACATCGTTCAAGCTGATGGTAAGATTTGGGGATTTGATGCTTTTTTAGATACAGTTGGTAAATATCATCAAAACTGCAACACTAATTTAGAACAGATTGTAAATCATATTCGGCAAATCAATAGCAATACTAGTTTAGATGATGACTTTTCGCTCATCCAATTGACTTTTAAATAAAATTTTTATCGATCGAATTTAACTTTTCAGACCGGGGCAAATTGCTATCATACTACTTAATTAATTTGAGCTAATACTTTATCTTCAAATTCTTGACGATTTTCTAGAGGTTTAAAAATATGACCCATTTTGGTCAGATCGAAAATAGTTTTTGCCTGTTCGCTCAAAGAACAAATATATAACTCTCCCCCTACTGCATGAACAGCTTTAAGAGCTGCAACTAAAGCTCCAATTCCGGAGCTAGTCATAAAACTAACATTTTGCATATCAATAAGGATGATTTTTATTTGTTGAGATAATAGCTCATTTACTTTATCTAGTAATCGATCGGTATTATTTTGATTTAGGACTCCCGACAATTGAATACAATCAGAAATTTTAGTCATTAATTGCACTCCATTTATATACATTAATATTTTATTTCAATATTTTAACTTGTCATCTTTTTGACTGCCCACTCTTAAAAATAAAGAAAAAAAAATAAGTTTAAAATAGACCAAATCAGGCTAATTGAATAGTTGGCATATCGCTCCAAACCATCTTGTATTATCTTGTAGCTTCCCCAAGATATACTGGCGATCGCCAAACCGTATAGTATTATTTTTAACCAATAAATAAATATAATAAATTTATTTTTTTGTCTGTATTTTAAACAATTTGTTTCTGATTTTATCTTCAGATTATAAAAGTTATCTTTTCCTAAAATAAAGTAACGCAATATCTCTAATGGGTTAGAGCAGTTATTATTAGGAGTGATATTCCAGCTAATCATCAAAAAAATTAAAAAATTCAATAAAATAGTAGGTATAAAGTGTATGGCAAATTCAAAATTATAAGATTTAAGAGGAATAGTTTTTGTATAAAAGTAAGCTAGTGGAGAAATAAAAAAAATAAAGGCAACTAAATATGAAATTTTATTTACTATCGCTCTGTCAAAAATTTTAGAAAAATAAAATATTTTTTCTCTTTCTGATTTTGCTTGCTCGATTTCATATTCGATATTTTTTTTCTCCTCATCTAAATATTTTTTTATTCGATCGTATTGTGGATTGGACAATAAGATTAACTGATAAAAACTATATAGATATCCAAGCAAATTAAAATCCTTTTGGGACGGATCGGTATTTGGTCCAAATGATTTAAGAATTAATAAACAGTTTCTTTCGTCTGCTTGGCGCGTGTAGCTAAAATAGTCTGCTACTTCTGTAATAATTTTAATACCACGACCGTTTTCAGCATATCGATCGACTAATTCTTTTTCTTTATACTGACGATATTTCTCTAAATCAAATCCAGGACCATAGTCCCAAATTTTGATGATCATAGAATTATTAAAAATTTCCACCTTTAGTTGAATTGGTGTTTCTTTAGGCATTTTTTTGTGAGCATGACAAACAGCATTATCAAAAGCTTCTCCTAACACTGTCTGACATTCTAACCAAGCTCTTGTGGGAATAAAAGATTGTCTTAACTCTTCAAACCAAGTCAACACCTTAATTATATCTTCTGGTTCTGTTTGAACTTGTATTTGGAATGAGTTGAGAAACTGTTCGGCTTGACTAACTTCTGTAGCAATATTATCAACTTGTTTTAAAAGATCGACTAATTGAGAACATTTTGTGTCAGCTTTTTGATTTTTCTGGCCAAAAGTCTTGTTTATTTGCCAATTCGGTTGCCATAATTCGACTAAAAATATAGCAACACGAATATAAATATATAGTTCGGCTAACAGTAAAGGAATTGATAACCAAAGCGCATGAACGTTAAGAGAATAAGCAATACGCCAATAAAAATACCAAACACCAACGATTAAGTTAAGAATAACTAGGTAGTAAAACTTTTGTATTCTCTGTCGCATACGAGAATAAATATCACTAGGAAAATTGGTTGATTTTTCAACCACAGAGGGCATATTGCTCATAATGAAAAAGCTATGAATAGTATTTGAGCTGTTAGTTAAAAGACGGAAAGTATCAAAAATTTATTACTTTTATCCTTAGAATGCCCACAATATGGTCAGAAATAACACCAAAAAGTTATATAAATGCAGATAAAACTAACCCCGTAGCCAAAAGTAGTCCGCTAAAAAAGTGAAGGTTAACGGCAATAAATTTACAATTCTTTACTTTATTAGGTCGATCGTGATACTGCTGTACGTGATTGACTAATTGATAAGCGAAAGGAAGACTAGCAAATATAAGTAGAGTTAGCCAAGATAAATAACCCAAAACAACCAAGACTAAGGTTATAACAAACAGGCTACTAGTCAACCAGGCTAAAACTCTGGCTCCACTAGCAGTACCTAAACGAACAATAGGAGAATACTTTCCAGCAGCAATGTCATCTTCTACTTGATGAAAATGAGAACAAAATAAAATAATAGAAGTACTGATCCCAATAATGCTAGAAACAATCCATACTAATAAAGAAAAAGATCGAGCTTGGGAGTAATAAGCTGCTGCAACTGCCCCAGGACCAAAAGTAAAAAAACAAATTATTTCCCCTAATCCTAAATAGCCTAGACGAAAAGGTGGACCCTGATAGGTATATCCCAAAGCACAACAGAGGCTAACTATCCCCAATACCGTCCAGTCTTGTTGCCACCAACAAATAGCGATAATTCCTAAAATACCTAACGCAAGACACAAATTGCTGACCCAAAAAACCAAAGTTCTGTTGCCTGTAAGGTTGACAACAGAATGAGCCTTATTAATATCAATACCTGTATCTGCATCAAAAACATCATTACTGAGATTTAACCAAGCAATAATCAGAATAGCTGCACCTAGAAAAGTAAAAAAGATGCTCGGATTAAAAATATGAGTTTGAGCAAAGGCAACCGCTGTACCAACGGTGATGGGTATAACTGCCACACTATACATAGGAGGCTTGATAGCAGCTAGCCAAAGTTTTCGATTATCTTCCGTAATTTGCTTAGTAATCATTGAATATCTATGCTTTCAGTTCCCTATCTTCTGATTAGACTATACAGACTGAAGGAATTGGCGATTATTGTGTACCGTAGCAGGTATGGCAGAATTGGTCGATCTTGTTTCACGAAAATTCATGATTCTGAAAATAGGGATGTAACCTGGTACGTCCCTACTTACGTATATACAAACACACTTAGCAAAATTTTCAGAAAATCTGATAGGCTGAGCAATAACGTGTTTGCTTATCGCCGTTAGGAATATTTTTAGGAATGACTTATAATCTATATTACCAATTTTGGCTTAGTAGAAACTAATTAAAAAGTAATTTTTAAACACTTTATATACTTCTGTTAGTTTTCCTTTAGCATGACAAAATCTAGAATATCCATGCCCGTCATCTTTCAAACAAATGATTTTATTCAAAATGATAGAGAAGTAAATTCTAATTTTGATAATCGGGAAAAAACTCAATTTCAAATAACAGATAAAACTAAAATTATTAGCTTTTCTCAGAAGATTCCTCTGGTCGATCCCCTGGCTTTTTTGCAGAAATTTAGCCAGCATAATTCTCTCCATTTTTATTGGGAAAATCCCGGTAAACAGGAGGCAATTGCTGCTTGTGGAGTCACGAAAAAACTTACTACCGAATCGGGCGATAGATTTACTCTAGCTAAAGATTTTACTAAAATTTGTTTAAGGCAAACTATCAGACAAGGTGATACTAATCCGATTGGGTCTGGGCCCCATCTTTTTTGTAGTTTTACATTTTTTACCGAGTGTAATAAAAGCTATTCTCCTTTTCCAGCAGCTACAGTTTTTTTACCTCGTTTTCAGGTCGTCAAAAAAAATAAAAACTGCGTATTTATTGTTAATTTACCTGTTAATAATAATGAAAAAATTCAGACTTTAACTGAAGAAATAAGAGAAAAGATAAGTACATTTGATTGGTCAAATCAAGAAAACATTAATATAGATACAAGTTTAGAAAATAATTTTCAAAAAAGTCATAATTCATCAAGGGACAATTCAGATTATTTAAAAGCAGTAGTTACTTCATCTCTAAATTCGATCGCCGTGGATGAATTTAGCAAGATAGTAATTGCTCACACTACTGATGTTCATTCTCCAGTTCCTTTTCGTTTAATTGAATCTCTCAATAATTTACGTCAACTTCATCCAGATTGTTACATTTTTTCTACTAGTAATGGTAAGGGACAAAATTTTATTGGTGCTAGTCCCGAACGTTTGATTAGCATTCAAAACAAACAACTAGTAACCGATGCTCTAGCAGGTTCTGCTCCTAGAGGGAAAACAACGGCTGAAGATGTCCAGTTAGCTAATTTACTACTTAAAAGTAGAAAAGAAAAACGAGAGCATAAAGCAGTTAGTGATTTTTTACTAAACCGTCTCCGTCAACTAGATTTAAAACCCCAACAACTACCATTGCAATTATTGCAGTTATCTAATATTCAGCATCTCTGGACACCAATTTATGCTCATTTACCTAACAATATAGATCCCTTAGATATTGTCGATCATTTACATCCTACCCCTGCGGTGGCTGGTGTGCCGACAGAAATTGCTTGCGAACGAATTCGCTGTTACGAGAAATTCGATCGCTCGTTGTATGCTGCTCCCTTAGGTTGGGTAGATCATCAAGGTAACTGTGAATTTATTGTGGGTATTCGTTCCGCTTTAATCGATGGCGATCGCGCTAGATTATATGCTGGAGCAGGTATTGTTTCTGGTTCTAATCCCGATAAAGAATTTGCCGAAATTCAACTTAAATTACAATCTTTACTCAAAGCATTGGTTTAGATGATTGACTTTCGCAATATTAATACTCTGTGGGGATCGATTTTAGTCGAAACTTTTTACCGTTTAGGCTTAACTACGGCTGTAATCTGTCCTGGTTCTCGTTCTACTCCTTTAACTACTGCTTTTGCTCGACATTCTCACATTGAAACAATTCCCATTCTCGACGAACGTTCTGCTGCTTTTTTTGCTTTAGGTGTGAGCAAAAAACTGGGTAAACCAACAGTGTTAGTGTGTACTTCAGGTACAGCAGGAGCCAATTTTTATCCCGCAGTCATAGAAGCGAAAGAAAGTCGTGTCCCCTTAATTATTTTAACTGCCGATCGCCCGCCTCAATTGCGCCACTGCCATGCAGGACAAACTATCGATCAACTTAAGTTATATGGCAATTATCCCAACTGGCAAGCAGAATTAGCTTTACCAGAAGCAGAATTGGCTATGCTGCGTTATCTCAGGCAAAATATCATTCATGCTTGGGAACGCGCGCTCTTTCCTGTCAGAGGCGTAGTTCATCTTAATTTACCTTTTAGCGAACCCCTTGCCCCTACACCACAACCAGCATTAGCTAGCTTTAAAGCTAAATTTCCCACACAAAAATTTTTTAGCCATATACCTACCAATTCCCCCTTGCCGAGCACTCGCCAATCTCTAATCACCAGTCACCAATCACCAATTCCCCATTCTTTAAAAAAATGGCAATCTAGCCCAAAAGGAATTATTATCGCTGGTTTAGCCCAACCAGACGAACCAGAAACTTATTGTCAGGCGATCGCTCATCTTTGCCAAACTTTACAATTTCCTGTTTTAGCAGAAGCTCTTTCTCCTCTCAGAAACTATGCTTCTCTCAATCCCTATTTAATTTCTACCTATGACTTAATTCTGCGCAATACTGCTTTCGCTCAAAAACTCACTCCAGAAATAGTCATTCAAGTTGGGGAACTACCTACCAGCAAACAGTTACGCTCGTGGTTAGAAACAATTGGTGCCCGACAATGGATTATCGAACCAACAGCAGAAAATTTCGATCCCCTCCAGGGAAATACTCTTCATTTGCGTACTTCTGTCGAAGAATTACATACTTATTTACAAACAGAAGTGCAAACTAGTAATTTTTCCCCAAATTATCTAAAACAATGGCTGGAAGCAGAAAATAATGTTCGACAAACTGTTAAAAATACGCTGGAATCTCTGACAGTTTTATACGAAGGTAAAGTCTCTTGGTTGCTCTCCCAATATTTACCTCCGAACACACCATTATTTATTGCTAATAGTATGTCAGTACGCAATGTGGAGTTTTTTTGGCAGCCCAATGACAGCAACGTAATTCCTTATTTTAATCGTGGGGCTAATGGGATAGATGGTACTCTATCTACTGCTTTGGGGATAGCTCATCGTCACCAGAGTTCGGTACTGTTGACAGGAGACTTGGCTTTACTTCACGATACTAATGGTTTTTTAGCTAGGAATCAATTTCAAGGACATTTAACTATTATTTTAATTAACAATAATGGTGGGGGTATTTTTGAAGTTTTACCCATTGCGAACTTCGATCCCCCATTTGAAAAATACTTTGCTACTCCTCAGTCAATTAATTTTGCCAAACTATGTGCTACCTATAAAATTGAATATCAACTAGTTAATAATTGGCAACAACTTCAACTATTAATTAATCCTTTACCTCAACAAGGAATTAGGCTATTAGAATTAAAAACTAACCGCCAAGAAGACGCTCTTTGGTTACAAAACAACTTACCTAAATTTGCTGAAAATATTATTTAGAAATTTAGCCTCGATGAAATGGACTTGAGGCTACCTCAAAAATCTGTACTTAATACAGAAAAAACTGTTAAGCTAATCAAATAATAATCAAAGTTTCAGCAAAAGATTAAAGTCCCTCATTGATGTAGGGAAAATTAAGTATATATGGGAAGTGAAAGGATTACATTACTCTCTAGTCGAGAGATAGATAAAATGCGTCGTGCGGGAAGTTTAGCTGCTCAACTTTTAAATCATCTGGCACCTATGGTCAAGCCAGGAGTAAGTACCTTGGAAATCAATGATGAAGCAGAAAAATGGACGCAAGCTCATGGTGCAGTAAGCGCACCCTTGGGTTATGGACCCAAAAATAATCCTTTTCCCAAATCTATTTGTACCAGTGTCAACGAAGTAGTTTGCCACGGTATTCCCAATGCGAAACAGATTCTCAAAGAAGGAGATATTATCAACATTGATGTAACCCCAATTGTGGATGGTTATCATGGCGATACATCGAGAACTTTTTTTGTGGGTACTCCTTCTCCTACAGCTCAAAAACTGGTAGAAGTGACTAAAGAATGTCTAGAAAGGGGAATTGCTGCGGTTAAACCAGGAAACAGAATAGGCGATATTGGTGCTGCTATTCAAGAATACGCGGAAGCCAATGGTTTTTCGGTAGTGAGAGATTTCGTAGGACATGGTGTCAGCCATATTTTCCATACCGCACCGCAAATTCCTCACTATGGTAGGGCAGGTAAAGGTAAAAAGCTAAAACCTGGCATGGTTTTTACCATTGAACCAATGATTAATGAAGGAACTTGGGAAGCAATAATGCTAGATGATGGTTGGACAGCTGTTACTAAAGATGGTAAGCTTTCGGCTCAATTTGAACATACCATTGCCGTAACCAAAGACGGAGTTCAAATCTTGACCTTGTTAGATTAGCCGTAGGGGCGAACGGCTGTTTGCCCCTATATTAAATCGGTCTAATTCGCTTACCTACGTGTTCTGAACGGCGGATATTAAAACAACACCAATCCTGCCGTTTCCACAAAGCAGCAACAGTCCAGCCTTGTCCTTCTACTAGATCGGCGATCGCTTGTGCTTGGTCAAGTAATACTCCACTCAATATTGCCCAACTATCTTCATGGGTAATACGATCGAAAAGGGGAAACAAATCGATAATTGTTTCTGCCAAAATATTACAAATAATGCCGTCGAAAATTTGTTGCTGAGATTCAGCGATCAATTCTTCGATACTACCGTAGGCGACAACTAAACGCTCGCGATCGATTTGATTGAGTTGACAATTACTACGACTCGCTTTAACTGCTAGGGGATCGTTGTCTACTGCATATACTTTTTTAGCACCTAATAGAACTGACCCAATAGAAAGGATCCCCGAACCACAACCAATATCGGCAATGGTTTGGAGTTCTGCATTTTCGTACAAGCGCATTTCTAAAGATTCCAGACAAAGTTGCGTGGTAGGATGAGTACCCGTTCCAAAAGCCGTTCCTGGGTCTAGACGCAGTATTAGCCTTTCAGTGTTTTGAGGTAAGTCCAACCAAGCAGGATAGACCAAAAAGCGATCGCCGATTTCTTGTGGTTGCCAATATTGTTTCCAACTACTCGACCAATCTTCCTCATCAATTAAATGCCATTGAATTTGAGGCAAGGAAGTTTCCATCAAAACCGCATCTTGATTTAACCACAAAGATAAAGCTGCTAAATCGAGCAACTGCACTGAAACTTCGGGAATATAGGCTTCGATCAAAAGACAATTTTCCTTGATCTGAGTAGCTGTCCCTGAACAACCAAACTTTTCTAGTCGCCAGAAAACAGATTCTTCTAAAACTGGATCGCAGAATACAACTATTTCCCACCAGCGATTGGACATTGTTTACTTCCAATTAAGAGTTAACCAGATGCTACTTATGAGAGCTTAACTGTATAAGCATCTCTAATGCCAGCAACTTTGGTAATTTCGTTTAAGATACCCTCTGGTAGAGGATCGTCTATACTCAGTACCATTACTGCATCGCCTCGGACAATTTTACGACCTACCTGCATACTAGCGATATTGACATTATAGCTACCTAATAATGACCCAATTTTGCCAATAATGCCAGGCATATCTCGATGGAGAGTGAATAGCATATATTCACTGGGAGGAACATTGATAGGAAAGTCATCTAAACTAGTAATTCTAATTTCCCCATCGCTAAGTAATGCTCCCGTAACTGAATGAGTTCCGTTAGCTCCTTTAGCTTCTAGATGTAATGAACCACCAGAGTAGTCGCGAATTGAAGTATCTTTCGTTTCGATGACCCGAATACCTCTTTCTTTCGCTTCAATACTGGCATTTACATAGTTGACTCGCTCTCTCAAAGCTTGAGAAAGTAATCCTTTTAATGCCCCGACAACTATTGGCTGACTGTTGTTACTAGCTAATTCTCCCTGCAAGCGAATATTTAACTGCTCAATTCTACCTCCGGCTACTTGAGCTACCATAGTTCCCAAGGTTTCTGCTAACTGAAGATAAGGTCTGAGTTTTTCCATCACATCGGGATTTAAGCCAGGAATATTTACCGCCGATCGCGCTGGTAAACCCAAGAGAACATCCCGAATTTGTTCTGCTACATCAATTGCCACATTTACTTGGGCTTCTGCGGTAGATGCTCCTAAATGGGGAGTAAGTACTAAATTAGAACCCAGTTCGGTTAAAGGGGATTCTCCTAGAGGTTCATTGGCAAAAACATCTATGGCTGCACCAGCAATTTTCCCTTCGGCGATCGCCTTAGCCAAAGCAGATTCATCAATAATACCACCACGAGCGCAGTTAACAATTCTGGCTGTAGGTTTCATTTTGGCTAAGGTTTCGGCATTAATTAAATTTGCCGTTTCTGGGGTTTTGGGAATATGGAGCGTTATATAGTCTGATTCTCTAAATAACAAATCTAAATCGACCAAACGACAGCCAAGTTGGTCTGCTCTTTCATTAGAGATAAAGGGGTCGTAAGCGAGTAGTTTCATACCCATAGCCCGCCCCACAGTAGCTACATGAGAGCCAATTTTACCCAGACCAACTACTCCTAAAGTCTTTTTATAGACTTCGCTGCCCATAAAACGCTTCCGTTCCCACTTCCCTTGCTTAGTCGATTGATTGGCATCGGGAATCTGACGAGATAGGGCTAACATCATTGCTAGGGCGTGTTCTGCTGCTGCAATCGTATTACCTTCAGGAGAATTAACTACGACAATTCCCTGACGAGTAGCAGCAGGAACATCAATATTGTCTACCCCAACACCAGCACGCCCAATAATTTTTAATTGAGTACCAGCTTCGATTACTTCTTTAGTTACTTTAGTACCAGAGCGAAGCATTAAAGCATCGTATTCGGGAATAATTTTAACTAATTCTTCTGGTGATAGACCAGTTTTAACATCTACTTGAGCGACTTGAGAAAGGACATCAATCCCACTTCGATCGATTGAATCGGATACAAGAACCTTTGCCATAATCATCAGGTAATTTAGTTGCTTTGTTTAATTCGTGTGTTTTTGTTTGAGGAGTTAGGACTAATTATTGAGTGATAGTCAGCGGTACACCGCCTTTTAACGACGGTGCGAAGGTCGGCGTTCCCTTGCGGAGGGGCTGATTCTGTCGTTTTACGGCAGAACTCGTACGCCCCGTCCTGTCGTCGGCGCGGGGTCCGACCTCTGCGCTTACCCTGGGGCTGTCACCTGAATTTATTTCAGGTGCTTGAACGCCCCGCCGCATTCCGCGGTCAGATTGCCAATAATAACAGTGTTCGACCATCTAGCTCAAATTGTGCTGTAAGTAAGTCCAATCTATTCCTAAGTACGAAAATAGTTGTCCGCAGTAGCCTATTGTAAGGGTAAAGGTGGCAGTCAGAATTTAATTAGAGAAAATATTTCTAATTCGATCGCTGCGAACTGATGTTGCTCATCTTTGTTTGAGTTGCACCGAACGATTAAGCCAGTTCATTCCTGTAGAAATAATCAAATTAATAGTTAGGTAAGTTGTAATAACAATTAAAAGCATTTCAATCGATCGCCCTGTTTGATTGGCAACAGTATTAGAGATAGCATAGATATCGTTGTAGCCAATGGCGATCGCCAGGCTGGAATTTTTGGCTAAATTAAGAAATTCACTAGTAAGAGGGGGAATCATCACTCGTAAGGCTTGGGGAAAGATAACTAATTGCATGAGCGCTCCCGACTTTAAACCCAATGCTCTAGCAGCTTCCCACTGTCCTTTACCTACTGATTGAATTCCTGCTCGTACGACTTCGGCGATAAAAGCAGCAGTATAAACGCTTAAACCAAAGAGTAAAGTAGCGAATTCTGGCGATAAATTGAGTCCACCAGCAATATTATTATTATTTAGTTGCGGTATATCCCAATCCAAGCCAAAACAGAAAATTACTACGGTCGCGATCGCCACTGCTACTAATAACCATAACCAAATCTGTCCGGATTCTCCTTTTTGTTCTATGACATAGATTCGTCTGCGCCATAACATTACTATTAAAATAAGGCTGAAGATAATTATTCCTAACCCCAGCCAAGTTTGTCTTGCATCCCCAAACCAGGGAATGTCTAATCCTCGATTAGTCAAAAAACCCCATCTACCAAGAATTATCGGCTTATCTATCCGAGGTAACTTAAGAAAGACGGCAAAATACCAAAAAAACAATTGTAAAAGTAAAGGCGTGTTGCGTAAAGTTTCTACATAAATTGTTGCCAACTGACGCAATAACCAATTACTAGAAAGTCGACTAATTCCGACAATAATTCCTAAAAATAGAGCGATAATGATGCCAAAAAACATCACTCGCAGAGAATTAATCAAACCAACTAAAATAGCTTTGGTATAAAGATCGCTAGAATTATAAGCGATCGGGGGATTGGCAATACCGAAAGAAGCAGGACGAGAAAGAAAGTCAAAACCAAAGGTTAAACCTAACCGCCGAAAATTATTGACTAGGTTACTCCCCAAAAAAAAGAAAATAGTTAGGACAATTAAGAGAACGACAACTTGTCCTACTATCTTTAGAACTCTACTGTCTCGCCAAAAAGGTATTTTGTCTTCTTCCATATTTGCCCAACCAATTAACCGAGCGGAAATAGCTAATAGCTAATTTAACGGAATGGTGGAGAATACAAAAGTCCTCCCTTAGTCCAGAGTTCATTAGGCCCTCTTTCTAAACCAAAAGGTTGACCTATATTGCGGTCGTAAATTTCGCCATAGTTACCAACGTGCTTGACAATTCTGGCAGCAAAATCATTGGGCAATCCCATATCTTCACCTAAATTGCCTTCTTGACCCAAAAAGCGTCTAATTTGTGGGTCTTCTGTTTTTTCAAAACTACTTATATTTTGGGAATTAATTTCCAACTCTTCTGCTTGAATTAAGGCAAAAGTAATCCATTTAACTGCATCAAACCATTTGGCATCGCCATTTGCTACCATAGGGCCTAAAGGTTCTTTGGATAAGACTAAACTAGAGACTTCATGTTCGTCAGGATTGGCTAAAATAGCACGACGGGCAGTTAGTTGAGAGCGATCGCTAGTTACTGCTACACAACGTCTCTGGTCATAAGCAGCATAAACGGCATCTACATCTTCAAAAACTACAGGTTGATAATTTATACCCTGCTTACGCATTCGATCTGCTAGATTTTGCTCGTTAGTAGTTCCTGCTAGAACACAAATAGACTGATTTGCCAGTCCTGCTAAATCTTTAATATCACTATCTTTTCGCACCATAATCCCCTGACCATCATAAAAAATAGTTGGGGCAAATTCCATCCCTACAGAAGTATCACGGCTAATTGTCCAAGTAGTATTGCGACTAACTAAATCGACTTCTCCTGATTGTACGGCAGTAAAACGTTCTTGGGCACTGAGTTCGCGAAATTCTACTTTAGCGGGGTCGTCAAACAAAGCGGAGGCTACGGCTCGGCAAAACTCAGCATCCATACCCGAATATTCGCCATTTTCATCAACAAAACTAAATCCAGGCAGTTGACCGTTAACGCCACAGATAACGTTACCACGACTTTTAATTGTGTCTAAAAGACTACTTGTCTCACTATTATTTACTGCATTATTAGTGGTACTATCTCCTCCATTGCCACAACCGTTTAAAGAAGCAAATATTATGCCTGCTACTAATAAAGAACTCCACTGTTTTTGACTGAACGTTTTAATACTCATACTTTTATACTTAGAAAATTTTCTGCTAATGAATTATTTTTACCACTGAGTATAGAACGTTATAAATACAAGCTACGCTCTTAGTGAAATAATTTTAAAGAATAGTTTTAGCAAATTTTTAACCCATTTTTCATCAATTCGAGCGTAGCCTGGCTATCAAGAGGACTGGCAAATAAATATCCTTGCCCGTATTCACAGCCAAGCTCTCGTAGTATATTTAACTGTAGTTTGGTTTCTATTCCTTCAGCGATGACATCTAATCCCAGACTATGAGCTAAGTTGACGATCGCTTTAACAATATCATAATTGCGGTCTTTATTATCTCGAACGATAAAAGAGCGGTCGATTTTTACTGTATCGATCGGCAAATACCGTAAATAACTTAAAGAAGAGTAACCAGTCCCAAAATCATCTATACACAATTTAATTTCTCTTTCTTTGAGTTTTTCTAATACTTTAGTGAGAGTTACCGAATTTTCCATTAAATTACTCTCGGTAATTTCCAGTTTTAAGTATTTTCCTTCTAGTTGTAAAGCTTGGAGTATGGTATCGATCTGCCATAATAGCTTGGGATGAGATAGCTGAATTCCCGATAAATTAACACTTATGCTGAGAGGACGATAGTGAAAACTACTACGTTTCCAATTAATTAACTGTTGACAGGCTTCCTTTAAAACCCATCTACCTAAAGGAATAATCAAACCCGTTTCTTCAGACAAAGAAATAAAACTTTCTGGGTCTATAGAACCCAATGAATGATGTTCCCATCTGACTAAAGCTTCAAAACTATCAATCATTCCTGTAGAAAGCGAAACAATAGGCTGATAGTTCAAATGTAATCTTTTTTGGTCAATGGCTTGTTGTAAATCACTTTCTAGCTGAAGTCTTTCAACAGCAAGAGTATGCATTACTTCATGAAAAAATACTAAATTTCTGAGAGCATCAAATTTAGCATAGTGCATGGCAGTGTCTGCTGCTTGCAAAAGTTTTTCTGGTTGTTCATAGCCGATATTACTCAGAACAATACCCATACTAACTGTCGAAAAAACGATAGTTTCTTGTAGCTCGAAAGCAATTAAAAACTGATTGTAAATTTCTTCTGCTCTAGTTTCAACTTCCTCGGCACTTTTTAAATTAGTTAGTATAATAGCAAACTCATCTGCATTTATTCTTGCTAGTATATCTTGACCGTTTAAACATTTATTTATACGCTGTGCTGCTGCTATTAATAACTGTTCGCTTAAAGAATGACCTAGACTATATTTAATGATCCGAAAGCGGTCTATATTTAATAATAAAACTGCAAATAAATAATCGTCTTTATTGAGTAGCTTACTTTGATTAATTTGCTTGCCCAAACATTCTAAAAATAAAGTTCGATTGGGTAATGTAGTTAAATCATCATAGTAAGCCAAATATTTGAGCCTTTCTTGAGCTTGTCTGTGTTCTTGTCTGACAACAGCTTCTCTTAACTCTCTTTCTACCGCAGGAACTAATCGAGCTAATTTTCCTTTGAGTAAATAATCGTGCGCCCCAGCTTTCATTGCAGCTATGGCTGTATCTTCTCCTATTTTGCCAGAGACAATGATAAAGGGTAAGTCTAACTTGTGATTTTTTAGTACATCCAAAGCAGCGATCGCGCTAAAATTGGGTAGAGCATAGTCTGCCAAAACAATATCCCAAGATATCTTCTCGTCTAGTGCAGCCTGCATACCTAGTTGCGTTTCTACTCGCTGATAAATAGGCTGATAACCACCGCGCTCTAACTCAATTGCTAACAGTTCGGCATCATCTTTTGAATCTTCAACAATTAAGACTCGCAGAAGTTTACTCATCTATTACTCCAGAGACAGGTGGAACTTGATTAATATTTAACCAGTACGATGTTATTTCTCTAGCAAAATTTTGCAGTTGTGTAAAGTCTAAGGGTTTGCGGATATAGCTGTTACAACCATGGAGATAACTACTAGTAATGTCTTCTGGTTCTGTCGACGTACTCATAACTACTACTGGCAAAAACCTAGTTCTAGGATTAGCGCGAATACTCTGTAGTACTTGTGGACCATTAATGAGTGGTAAGTTTAAATCGAGTAAAATTAAGGTCGGCATATCCTTTAGATTCCGTCCAGAGTATCTGCCATTACCTAATAGATAGTCTAACGCTTCCATGGCACTTTGCACTATAACTAAGTTATGTTCAATTCCGCAAGACGCAAAAGCTAACCTAATTAATTCCTGATAATCTGCATTATCTTCTACAAATAATATAGTTTTTATTGACATTATGGT
The DNA here is from genome assembly GCA_030065635.1 of Xenococcaceae cyanobacterium MO_188.B32. GTDB lineage: Bacteria > Cyanobacteriota > Cyanobacteriia > Cyanobacteriales > Xenococcaceae > JASJDJ01. The sequence goes on along the minus strand of JASJDJ010000014.1, from coordinate 21,908 downwards.
TTTAACCTGTTTAATCATCCTGCTAATTTATTGCCGAAAAATTACTTTTATTCAGCCCAAGAAAAATTCAAACAATAAAAAAATAATTTCACTTGTTTTGGCAATTAAAATAGTACGATTCCAGCAGATACAACTTAATATATTTCAGTTGACAAATAAAGTATTTGAGCAGAGGTTAAACAAAATTTCACGATTAACATTTAAAAAAGAAAAAACTTTATAATTTCGATAAATTTATCGATTCAATTGTATACAATTAGTAAAGTCGAAACTCAAGTTATATATTTTCTTGTAGACGAATTAAATTAATCGATCGATATCATTTTTTTTCTTGACAGACATGAAAACTTTAATACTTTAATAAAAAAAATTATAATTTATCACCTTATATAAAATTTATTTGTAACAATTGGCTTATTATTTAGTACTATTTGTAGATCGATAAAATATTAAACAATATCTAAAAAAATAGTGTAATTCTACAATAAGTAGGTAAAAATAATTCAGTTTCAAATTCTGTCTGGAAAATTACTTAATAAATGGTCTATTACAAGTGATGGAGAAAATACTGAATGTCAACAAAAAATAAATATAAAGTAGTAGTAGTGGGTGCTGGTTGGGCAGGATTGAGTGCGACTTATCATTTAGCCAAACAAGGTTATGATGTCACTTTGTTAGAAGCCAGTGCTTATCCAGGAGGTTTAGTAGCTGGTTGGAAAACAGCACGGGGACGATCTGTAGAAGGTGGAATTCATGGTTTTTGGTATCCTTACCGTAATATATTTAACTTAGTTAAAGAGCTAAAATTAGACCCCTTTACTCCTTTTACTCGTTCTTCCCAATATTCTCCTTTCGGTTTAGAAGTAGAATCCCCTATTTTTCAAAATGAACCAAGATTACCTACTCCACTAGGAACTTTTATTTATACTCGCTTTCAGCGTTTACCATTAATCGATCGCCTTTCTGCTCTTCCTTTGCTCTACGCAACGATCGACTTTGACAATTCCGCTCAAGCGTGGGAACGCTACGATAAAGTTACTGCCAGAGAACTATTCAAACAATTTGGTGTTTCTGCCAGATTATATAAAGAAGCTTTTGAACCGATGTTGCTAGTCGGTTTATTTGCCCCAGGAGAGCAATGTTCTGCTGCTGCTGCTTTGGGAATGCTTTATTACTTTATCTTGGCTCATCAACCAGATTTTGATGTAGTTTGGTGTAGGGGAACAGTAGGAGAAAAAATTTTTAAACCGTGGATAAAGCAAATCGAACAGGCTGGGGGAAAGGTATTAACCAATAAAAGAGTAAGCGATCTAGTTCTAGACAACGAAGGTAAAGCCAAAGGAGTTGTCTGTGGTGAGGAGATATTTACAGCAGACGCGGTTATTTTGGGGGTGAGTGTCAGCGGAATCAAAAAAATTGTTAATAGTAGTAAAATTCTCAGTAAGTATCCCGAATTTCAAAATTTAAGTAATTTAGGAGGAATTGATGTTTTAGCAACCAGACTATGGTTCGAGCGCCAAATAAAAATTCCTCTTCCCTCTAATGCTTGCTTTGGCTTTGACTCTACTACTGGCTGGACATTTTTTGACCTCAATACCTTACACGATGAATATAAAAATGAACCAGGAAGTGTAATTGAAGCAGACTTTTATCACGCCAACCAACTGCTACCCCAAAGTGACGAACAGCTTATTAATAAAGTTCATCGAGATTTAGGAGTTTGTATTCCTGACTTTCGTAATGCTCAAGTAATAGACAGTAGTATAATTCGCGTCCGCCAAGGAGTTACTCATTTTGCCCCTGGTAGCTATCAGCATCTTTTACCAGCTAAAACAAGTATTCCTCATCTTTACATGAGTGGAGATTGGATTATTAGCAATCATGGCTCTTGGTCACAAGAAAAAGCTTATGTTACTGGTTTAGAAGCAGCTAATTTCGTAATTCAACAATTGGGTATGGGCAGGCAAGCTAGTATTATTCCCGTAGAAGCAGATGAGCCTCATATTCAGATAGCTAGAAAACTCAATCAAACGGTAAGAGATGGGTTAAATTTCTTCTTGCCTAATTTCTGGCTAACATAGAAAAACGAATAAAATTGAATATCAATATTGTAATAAGTTAGTTGTTAGTTGAGAGTAAAAAAATGTTTGGCAAAACGCCCAGAGAATCAGAAAATCAAGACCAGTTTAATTTTCCTAATGTCAATATACAGTCAGATAGACCTGGAGAAATATATCAAGAGAGTCAGGATACTGTTTTACAGTCCGAGCCAGAAAAATCAGAACTAGTTGCTAATGTAGAGAAGATTAGCCGAATTATTTCCCCTTACTTTATTGTTCTTATTGGTTTAGCATTATACGATAGTAACTTTTTCATCGGTTTAATTCTAATCGTGACTGGGATTCTTTATTTGTTAAAAGTTTCCACTAAAGATATTGCTAAAGCTTGGGATTGGGTTAAGGATACTCTTGGTATAGGGAAAGATTAGCTCAGTAAGGGCGGTTCGTGAACCGCCCTTACTTACAGTTATTTAGTTGAATATTTAGTTGAACCCGCTAGCTTAAAACTTCAGGAGGGTTAGAAGCAGATGGACGACGGGTAATCACTCGATCGAGCAAACCATATTCTTTAGATTCTTCAGCGGACATAAAGAAGTCTCTTTCTGTATCTTCTTCAATTCTTTCTAAAGGTTGTCCTGTATGATTTGCTAGATGTTGATTGAGTTGCTTTTTGAGGTAAAGAATCTCTTTAGCCTGAATCTCGATATCTGTTGCTTGTCCTTGTGCCCCACCTAGAGGTTGATGGATCATAATACGGGAGTTAGGCAAACTCATGCGCTTTCCTTTTGCCCCTGCACTTAATAAGAAAGCTCCCATACTAGCTGCTAAACCGATACAAATAGTGCAAACATCGGGACGGATTTGATTCATAGTATCGAACATTCCCATTCCCGCAGAAACAGAGCCACCAGGTGAATTGATATAAAGATAAATATCTTTTTCTGGATCTTCTGCTTCTAGAAAGAGTAATTGGGCTACAACTAGGTTAGCTATTTCGTCGGTAACTTGTTGTCCTAAAAAGACAATACGCTCTCTCAGAAGGCGAGAGTAAATATCGAATGCGCGTTCACCGCGCCCAGAACTTTCGATAACAGTAGGAATCATTCCGCTTTAGTATTTTCGTTATTTTTCTTTGATTGTAACGATAATTTGCTACAGATGACGAGAGGTTCTCAGGATACACTTTCTATACCAAGACTGTACCCTCTTGAGTAATTTTTGTACCTAAAACCTTTAAGAAAGCAGCTAACCAACGAGGATGGGCGGGCCACGCAGGTGCTGTAACTAGATTACCATCCGCGATCGCATCATCAACAGCAATATCTGCATATTCTCCCCCAGCTAGGTTCACTTCAGGACTGCACGAAAGTCCCGAACAACGCTTACCTTTAATCACATCGGCTGCTGCTAACAGTTGCGCTCCGTGACAAATAGCTGCTATGGGTTTATTAGCCTGGGCAAAATGCTGTACTATTTCAATCACATCTCGATCGAGACGGAGATATTCTGGTGCTCTTCCGCCTGGAATTACTAAAGCATCATAATCTTCTGGTTTTATATCGCTAAAAGTAGCATTGAGAGTAAAATTATGACCGCGTTTTTCGCTATAGGTTTGCTCTGCTTCAAAATCATGAATAGCCGTTGCTACTTTTTCTCCAGCTTTTTTGTTAGGACAAACGGCATGAACTGTATGCCCAACCATTTGTAAAGCTTGAAAGGGAACCATTATTTCATAATCTTCAACAAAATCCCCTACTATCATTAAGATTTGTTTTCCAGCCATTATTTATTTCCTCATCAATTTTTTTGATGATACCTAGCTATTTTTTTATCTTTCCTTCTGCTTATTACTTTGTAATTTTTTAGCCATAGCTTCCTCTACAATTGCATTCAATTGATCTCCGAGTAACATGACTAGAGAACTAAGATAGAGCCATAACATCAAGACAATTACTACTCCAACTGCTCCATAAATTTTATGGTATTGTCCGAAATGAGAAACATAAAGACGAAATACTCCAGAGACTACCGCCCAACAAATAGATGCTAAGATAGCTCCTGGCATAATGGGATTGCTTTTTCGCCAACGGCTAGTGCCAAAACGATAGATAAAAGCAAAAGCGATCGCCACTATTCCTAATGCTACGGGAAAACTTAAAAGTCGCCAGACACTTAATAATAAATTAATAACTTTTTGTTCGACATCAGAATTAATAATTAAACTACGAACAAACAGAAAGAAGGAATGAACTAGCTGAATCAGAATAGCACTAATTATTATCAACGCAGGAATCAAAGGAGGATTTTCTTTATCTATCTCCTCATTTTTTAGTTGACGATCGATTTGATAAATTAAAGATACAGTAATACCCAAAATAGTAATTACTACTATAATTGCAAATATTTTCCAAAGGATTAATAATAATTCTCGCCAATTTTGTTGAATTGCTATCTGTAGTAAAAAATCTCCAATTACTAGTAAAAAAGAAGCAATAATCAATAAAAAAATTGTACCGATTGTCAGCAAAATTGCAATTAACTTGGCTTGCCAAAATGGTCGTTTATCTTTTGGAGCCACTTGATGAATTTGATCGAGAGCATTCATGGCTGCACTTAATACTCCAGAAAATATCCAAATAGCAGCAATAAAACTCAGAGAAAACCAACTTTTTCCTTCTTTTACTTTGACTTCGTGAGTAAAATTTAATAATAAATTCCAAACTTGTAAAGGTACTAAATCTGCAAGTCGAACAGCTAAAACTCCAAGATTTGATTCTATCGAGCGTTCAAAAATACCGATCGCCGTTAAAATAGCTATAATAGCAGGAAATAACCCTAACATGGCACTATATGCCATTTCTGCTGCCAAACCAGTTAGCCTTTTCTGGGCAGTATAAAGAATTATCTTTTTGAGAGTTACCCAATTAAGATGACGCAAAAAACGAATCCAACTGCTCATCAGTTATCAGTTATCCGTTATCAGTCAATTGATTACTGATTTAATTTTTTCTTATCCAGTCACCAGTATAATTGAGAACAATAAAATTGTAATTAAGCTAGGAAATCATCAAGCTCTTCCCTCGTCTCCGTGTTCCTACCTCTTTGCGTCAACATTAATAGACAAATTAAATACCTGACACATTATCCATGAAAGGGAATAGTTAATAAGGGAAGAAATAATAATATAGTCCAACTCCAATTCCACCAAGAAGTGTCAGAAATTAAGGTGGTATCATCTAGTAAAAAATCAATCCTTTCTTCTAATCTATTTTTAGGAACAGTGCAACTAAAATTAGCGCAAAAAACAGAATTATTTTGCAGGCTATTTTGTGCTACTTTCAACAAAGATTCGGCTAACAAAATAGAGTCAGTTTGTTCGGCTGCTTTTCTATCTGCTCTTAATTCTCTTAATAATAAAAGCTCTTGCCATAAAGCTTCCGTATTGGGTAGCCACGAAGTTAAATTACGCAACCAACCAAGCCAGAAAAACCAAAATGTATCTCGGTAATAAACATGAGCTTGTTCGTGAGCCAAGACAGCATTTAAATGTTCCGAGTCGAGAGACTTTAATAATCCTTGACTGACAACTAATTCCGATTGCCAAAAACCTACTTGGGCGCTGTAAGGAAAATCGGTTTCGAGAATACGAGCAATTTTACCTAATATCGATCGACGTTGATAAGTACGAACTTTCTGGCAGGATTGATAGCCTTGATAGGCTAATTTTAAGAGCCAAAAAACTGCTATTAGAATAAAAGTAACTGAGACAAGGTAACTCAACCAACTAGCTTGCATTCCCAACATTTCTCCGCGAAAACCCATGAAAATAACGGAGATAGCCGTAGTCAGTAACAATAGGGGCGGAAAAAGAAAGCAAAAAAGTCCTTGGTGCCATCGCCCTATCCAAGTTTGTTGGGTGGGAATTCTGGTTAGTCTGAGCAACCAAGCTATAGCTAGAGAAATTACGATCATCAACAGGTGCATTATTCTTGCTCCTCTCTTCGACGACGAATAGATTCAATCCGAGCAGCGATCGCCTCGATTTGTTCTAAACTAGCAGTATCTAAGCTATCGGCAAAAGAAGCAACCACATCAGGATTACTAATAGCTAGAAAGCTATGTAGTCGATCGTAAGACTTAAGAGCTATGGCCTGTTCTCGCGATATTAATGGTCGCCAATAAAAAGCTCGTCCTTTTTTATAGCAACGCAGCCAACCCTTCTCAGTTAAACGGCGCAAAACGGTAGTAACAGAAGTATAAGCTAATTCTCGGTCTGGATCGAGCAAAATTTGCTCGTGAACCTCTTTTACCGTCGCCCTTTTAAATTTCCAGACGATTTCTAATACCTCTTTTTCTAAAGGGCCGAGAGATAGTTTTTTTGGTTGATATTCTGGCAAAGGAGCCATAGATAAATCTAAAATTGTCTACTGACATATTTTATAGTAGTTTTTCTTTCTGCGCGACTGCATTTTAATAACAAAACCACCACAGAAAGAATATACCAGAACTAGAAAGTAAGATAGAAAAACATCTATTTTGTTCGTCAATACCGTAAAGATGAAATTTTGGCAGCAATCTTTAACTACAAAAGTTGCTAATTATTTCCTGCTTCTGTCTCTATTAACAGTGGGTGTGGTAGGAAGTGTAGCTTATCTAAGAGCGAGAAATGCTCTTCGTGCTGCTGCTTTTGCTCGACTGAGTGTTGCTGCTACCCTCAAAGAAGCAGAAATTAATCGTTGGTTTGAAGATCGACAACGAGATTTTCTGCTGACTACTCAATTGCCAGATGTGCAGGCTAATCTCAATATTCTTTTAGGTAAAACAACTATTAAGAAAGATTACCAAACAGCCTATGCAATTCTTTCTCAATATTTGTCAGAAGGAGTTAAAATCAAGCCAAATCTACGGGAAATTTTTATTCTCGACCGTAGTAACAAAATTATTTTCTCAACCAATAAACAACGAGAAGGGGAATACGAAATCTTAGCCAATATTACCTATGTAGAAGAAGTAAAACTAGGAGATAACTTTGCGCCTATTTTCTATGTTTCCCCCTTTACAGGTAAACCTGCCGTTACCCTAGCCAAACCCATCCGCAACCGAGAGGGTATTCGTCAGGGAATAGTATTAGTCGATCTTAATTTAGAGCGGATCGATCGCATTGTTAGAGAGCGCACTGGTTTAGGAGAAAGTGGTGAAACTTATTTAGTTGGTTCTTTGGTCAGTAAAAATTCCTTTATTTCTAGAGATAGTGACAGTACCGAAGAATTTCCTCCAGGAATTAGAAGTCCTGGTATTGATGCTGCGATGAGTGGCATTAGTGGCTATGGACTCTATCGTAACTACGATAATTCTCCCGTACTCGGTGTTTATCGTTGGCTCAACGATCAAGATTTAGCTTTACTGGTAGAAATCGATCGAGATGAAGCCTTTGCTCCTGCTCGTCAACTGGCAAGTAACATCATCGCTGTAGGGTTGATTTCTGTGTTTGGATTGTTCTTGGGGATTATTTGGTTATCCCGACAATTATCCCTTTCTCGACAAAAATTAGAAGATTACAGCCATCAGTTAGAAATAAAAGCCGAAGAAGCAGAAACTGCTAACCGTGCTAAAAGTATATTTCTAGCTAATATGAGTCATGAATTGAGAACACCCCTCAACGCTATTCTAGGATTTGCTCAATTAATGAATCGAGATGTAACGATCACCTCTCAACAAAAAGAGTCTCTTGCCATTATTAACCGCAGTGGGGAGCATTTACTCAATTTAATTAACGATGTGCTAGAAATGTCGAAAATTGAAGCGGGACGTACTGTTGTTAATTCAGAGCCTTTCGATCTGCATCAGTTGCTACAAACTATCAGAGAAATGTTTCAAATTAGGGCTGAGCAAAAACAGCTTTCTTTTAATTTTGTTTTAGCACCGGATTTACCAAGCTATATTGTCAGCGATTGTCGTAAATTGCGTCAGGTAATTATTAATCTTCTCGGTAATGCAGTGAAATTTACTCACACTGGAGGAGTAACCCTGAGAGTAAAAAGCGATCGATCTATAACTAATAGTGCCGATGATTCCCTCAAACTTTTGTTTGAAGTAGAAGATACAGGTAAGGGTATAGCTGAAAACGAAATAAGTAAACTATTTCAACCTTTCGTGCAAACCTTTGTCGGTATTAAATCAGAAGGGGGAACGGGTTTGGGGCTAGCTATTAGTCATCAATTCGTGCAGTTGATGGGGGGAGATATTCATGTCAGCAGTAGACTAAATCGAGGTTCTACTTTTTATTTTGATATAAAAGTATTATTAGCACCATCACCAACTATAGATAAGTTACTGGGAAAAAAACGGGTGTTAAAAGTAGCACCAGAACAACCTTCCTATCGTATTCTAGTAGTAGACGACCGCCAGGAAAATCGAGACTTATTAACACAACTATTACAAACTGTTGGTTTTTCTCCTCGCACTGCTAACAATGGCATAGAAGCGATCGAGCTTTGGCAAGAATGGCATCCTCATCTAATTTGGATGGATATACGTATGCCTGTAATGGATGGATATACTGCTACCCAAAAGATTAAACAACTGCAACAGCAACAAGAGCAAACAGAACCAACAGTAATTATTGCCTTAACAGCATCAGCCTTTGAAGAACAAAGGGCAAAAATATTAGCTGCTGGTTGTGACGATTTTGTCAGCAAGCCTTTTCAAGAACAAGTTATTTTCGACAAAATGGCTAAATATTTAGGAGTAAAGTATATATATGCAGAAAACCCTACTTCTCATGACTTGCCATCCTCCCAGACAGAAAGTGAATCTCTTAATGCTCGAGATTTAAACTGTATGTCCCCAGAATGGATTGCTAAACTCTACCATGCTGCGATCGCCGTTGATGCCGATCTGATTATGCAGTTAGTTGACAAAATTCCCCCACACTATAAGCATTTAGCTACAGCTTTAGGAGAATTAACTTATAGTTATAATTTCGATCGTATTGTTGAATTGTGCGAAGAAACCAAGGGAGTTGGGAATTCGGCGGAGCGTATAAACCGATGAGGTTTTCTCATCGGACAGCCCCTTGAATTCCGAACTCACGTTAATTTTGGTTCTCGATCGACTTGTGCTAGTTTCTCCTTATCTTTTCTTCGCTTCTTGGCATAGAGTTGAATACCAGCAACCATAGCAATGACTAGAGCAACAATCAACCAGGTAGTTAAGTCTAGAGGTAAACTATTTTTGAAGACAGCTAAAAGTACAATTACTACCAAAAAAACTGTCGGTGCTTCATTTAAAGCTCTAAATTGTTGTCCCGTCCATTGGCATTCATCTTTTGCCAATTTCTTCATGATGCGTCCACAATAATGGTGGTAGCCCACTAAAAGTGCGACAAAAGCTAATTTGAAATGTAGCCAACCAGATTTAAGAATTTCTGGCTCGGTAGAAATTAAACCAATTGCCATCGCCACCGTTAAGATCATCCCAGGAGTGGTGATGATATTGTAGAGGCGTTTTTCCATTATTTCGTATTGTTTTTTGAGGATGCTCTGGGCTGGTTCTGGTTCTTGAGCAGCTTCAGCATGATAGACAAATAAACGCACCAGGTAAAATAAACCTGCAAACCAAACTACAACCCCAATTAAATGAAATGCTTTATACCAGTAGTAAGCCATAAAACCGTTTTTTAAAGAAAATTACTCACTACTAACTGAGTTTATCGGTTTATCTAGTTCTCAATCTCGATCGGCAATAAAATTTTAAATATTTTTTCAAGATTTGTCGATCGCCCGTTTATTTTGGCACAATAAAATGCTCTACTGAGTAGCAGTAGATTTAATTCCCCAGCAAGAATCTAAATTTAATCCCTTTTTTACAACCAATTACTGGAATGACAAGTTAGTCTGAAGGAGATAAAGACCCTTCAGATAAACTCAATTATATGACACAAAGAACTTTTGGAGTAATTGGTTTAGCCGTAATGGGAGAAAACTTGGCTCTTAATGTAGAAAGTCGTGGTTTTCCCATTGCCGTATACAACCGCACTAGTGCCAAAACCGAAACATTTATGGCAGAAAGAGCCAAAAACAAAGACGTTAAAGCTGCCTATTCCCTAGAAGAATTCGTGCAAACGCTGGAACGTCCCCGCAAAATCTTGGTTATGGTTAAAGCAGGGAAACCAGTAGATGCCGTCATCGAGCAACTTAAACCTCTTTTAGATAAAGGGGATATGATTATTGATGGAGGTAACTCCCTCTATGAAGATACTGAAAGACGCACCAGAGATTTAGAAGCAACAGGACTTGGTTTTGTGGGCATGGGAGTCAGTGGTGGCGAAGAAGGCGCACTAAATGGCCCTAGTTTGATGCCAGGAGGCACAGAAGCAGCCTACAAAGAGCTAGAGCCAATTCTGACTAAAATTGCTGCTCAAGTTCCTGATGGTCCTTGCGTTACTTATGTTGGCCCTGGCGGTGCCGGACACTATGTCAAAATGGTACATAATGGCATTGAGTATGGAGATATGCAACTCATTGCCGAAGCCTACGATGTTATGAAAAATGGCTTGGGACTAGACCACCAACAGTTACATGAAGTATTTGCCGAGTGGAATACTACTGATGAGCTAAATTCCTTTTTGATTGAAATTACCGCCGATATTTTTAAATATATCGACCCAGAAACCAATTTACCTTTAGTAGATTTGATTCTCGATGCTGCTGGACAAAAAGGGACAGGACGCTGGACAATAGTGAGTTCTCTGGAGTTGGGTGTACCAATTCCCACTATGTATGCTGCTGTTAATGCTCGCGTTATGTCTGCTTATAAAGACGAACGGGTGGCAGCATCTAAGCAATTAACAGGACCTACTGGCAAATATGATGGAGATAAACAAGCTTTCATCAATAAAGTTAGAGATGCTCTTTATTGCTCTAAAATGTGTTCCTATGCTCAAGGAATGGCATTGTTGAGTAGGGCATCAGCCGAGTTTAACTTTAACTTGAATTTGAGTGAATGCGCCCGTATTTGGAAAGGTGGATGTATTATTCGGGCTGGCTTTTTAGGCAAAATTCAATCAGCATTTATCGATAATCCCAATCTACCTAATCTATTACTTGCACCAGAATTCAAGCAAAGCATTCTAGACCGCCAGGAAGCTTGGCGAGAAGTGTTAGCTGTCTCTAACAATTTGGGTATTCCCGTTCCTGCTTTTAGTGCTTCCTTAGATTATTTTGACAGTTATCGGCGCGCTCGTCTGCCCCAAAATCTCACTCAAGCCCAACGGGATTATTTTGGTGCCCATACCTATGAAAGGACTGATAAACCTAGAGGCGAATTTATGCACACTGAGTGGACGCAAATGGAGTAATAAAGTCCGAGAAGCAAGGTTTTTAAAACTGTTTTGAATCTAAAAAAGTAAAGGTGGGCAATGCCCACCTTTACTTTTTCGACACGAATTAGACATTTATTCTTGTTAAACTATGGCAAGACAAGAAATTCATATTCAGGGAAAATTTTAAATGAGGATATTGAAGGAAGAACCTTTCTAATAGTTTGAGACAATGATGGGGAATTGCCTGGTGATATTTGTTGATAAGTTACCAAAAGAAGTGTAAGCGCGATCGCTGCTGACAACCTTTCTCGAAAACTCATCGAAGTCCGATCTTTTTTTTTCATGTTCTTAACCCTCACCATCCTCTCTTTTATTTCTAGATTAATAACAAATAGAGAAAAATTAGGGAATTATTAGAAGATAATAATATTTTAGATTCTTACAGCTTTTAAATGGGCTCTTTGACATTTACTTTAAAAACAAGATTCGTTATTCAAAAATATGTTGTTCAACAAAAGTCAAAAAAAAGAAAAGTTTTTGACAGGTACTGTTCCTCCTAAAAAAAGAAATATTGCTTGGCATATTTTTTTGGTGAGTGGAGCTTTAATAGCTCTGGGGAGTTTAATTAGTGTAGTTTGGGTAAAACTAGAACAAACTGCGATTAAAGCAAATACAGCTAAAGTCCAATCTTTATTACCTCAAGACCGCATTAATGCCCTAGTCTTAGCAATTCATACTGCTGGCAAAAACAAGCGTCTTACAAATATAATACCAAGGACAAATATATTAACTCCAGTTAAGTTAGGCTTACGTCAAGCGGTCTATACACCAGAAAAATCTGCTCTTTTTCAGCAAGAAGAAAGTATTCACTCGGTTGCTTTTGGAGCCAACGATCGAGAGGTTATTGTCAGCAGTGATGGGAATGGCATACGATTATGGTCGGACAAAGGTACTCCAATTAGTCAGCTCCTGCCCGGGCAAAATGTTACCCAAGTTATCTATAGTCCTGAAGGGGAAACAATTGCAGTTGTTATCGACCGTCGAACTATTAGACTGTTGGATCGAAACGGTAATTATCTTGAAACTTTTCATAACAATAGAGAGAGGATAACCGCTCTTACCTTTAGTCCTAATGGGAAATATCTTGTTAGTGGCAATGAGGATAAGATTCTAAGATTATGGGACTTAGAAGGCAATCTAATTCTTACTTTCCGAGGTCACGAAAGTGAAATAGACTCTGTTGCTTTTAGCCCTGATGGTCAAAATATTCTCAGTGGCAGTCATAATGACGGGACTATTAGGTTATGGGATTTAAATGGGCAATTACTAGAAACTTTTTCTATAGGTAAAAATATTCTTACTTCATTTACTTTTAGTCCTGATGGAAAAACTATTGTGATTGGTAGTCGAGATGGTGAAGTGAGATTATGGGATATCAATGGGAAGCTGCTAAAAACTCTGTCCGGACATAACCAAAGTGTTAGTTCAGTGGCATTTAATCCTGATGGTCAAACTTTTGTCAGTAGTAGTTTGGACACAACCATACGCTTATGGACTAAAGACGGTATTCTTCTACAAATTTTGCAAGGACATGAAGAAGAGGTTCAATTAGTTGCTTTTAGCTCCGATGGTAAGCAAATTATTAGCAGTAGTAAAGATGGTACCGTTAGACTCTGGCAAGGAGGCAATTGGGAAGATTGGCTCAGTGAAGGATGCAATCAACTACAAAATCATCCCGTACTAAAAAACCCCAAGACTAGAGAAGCAAAAGGAGCCAAACACACTTGTCGACCATATATGTCAACTAACATAGCTCGATCTCGAGTAGATAAAGCAGTTCCTACTAATATTTCTCCTGACGAGACTCCTAAGGTAACTGAAACTCCTAAAGTAGCCGAAACTCCTGAAGTAACTGAAATTCCTCAGGTAACTCCAGAAGACTTTGAGCCAAAAGCAAAAGCGGCAGCTAAACATTATCATCATCGAGGAAGTGAACTCGCCGATACAAAGCTGATTGAAAAGTATACTAAGATCGTCGAAAACCCTAATACTAGTACTGCTGAAAGGATAAATGCTTATATCAATCGAGGGGTTATCTACTTTAGGGACACCAAATACGAACAGGCGATCGAAAGTTACACTAAAGCGCTCGACAAGGCTTCCCAACAACAACTGATTCAAATTTACGTAAATAGGGGTATGGCTTATTCGTCTTTGCCAGAACCAAAATATGAACTAGCTATAGAAGATTACAATCAGGCTATTAATCTTGCTCCCGAGTATTTTGATGCGTATGTTAACCGAGGAATTGCTTTTTCTAGTTTAGGTCAATACAAACAGGCAATGAAAGACTATAGTAAAGCTATTTACCTCAATCCCGATAATCCCGATGTTCATTATGCTCGGGGTTTTACTCTGGCTTTGCAAGAAAATAAGCAACAAGAGGCGATCGAAGCTTATCGCCAAGCTGCCGATTTGTATCAGAAACAGGGCAAAGAAGAATACGCTCAAAATGCACGCAAAAAAATTGAGGAACTGCAAAACTAAAAGATACACTACTTAGACTAAAGAAGAATGGTATAAGTAAAGTAATCCGATTTGATACAGAGAGCATGGGTAAGATAATTTGGGAACTGGACTTTTATTCGCGTCCGATTTTAGATGAAAATAAGAAGAAGTTATGGGAAGTTGTAATTTGCGAAAGCCCCACTAGTATCGATCGATCCCTAGACTCTCTATTTCAATATTCCCAATATTGCTCTAATCAGACAGTTAACTCTATCTGGTTAAGGGAGGCGATTGAAAAAGCAATACAAGAAGCGGAAGCACCACCCAAAAAAATTCGTTTTTTTCGTCGCCAGATGAATAATATGATTACCAAAGCTTGTAACGATGCGGGTATTACTGCTATTCCCAGTCGTCGTACCTACGCTCTCTATCAACTGTTAGAAAAAAGAACAAGAGAAGTTTATCCTAACGAGCCAGGATACGATGCTAAGGCAGCTAACTCTGCTTCAGTACAGTATCCAGCCATGAATGCGGTACCTTTACCCGATGCTGTCAGAGGAGATAGAGGAGATAAATGGGCATTTGTCAGTTTAGAAGCGGCAGATTTTGCTGAAATGAAGGAATGGGATATTTCTTTTGGTGAAGCTTTTCCTCTATCTCTAGCTAATGTAACTCCAGAGACCAAAATTCCTGGATTGATTATTTATTCTCCTCGTGCTATTGCTCTTGCTGCTTGGATGTCTGGTTTAGAAATGGGTTGGTTACAATTAGAAACAGGTACTTTGCCTCGGTTGCTACTAGAAACAGGGGTGAGTGATAATTGGATTCTGGTTAATCTAACTACTCCTCAAACGGTAGCAGAGGCCAAAAAATTTGACGAAACAAAAGATCGGGCTAATGGAGTTCATTTTCTGGCAGTGCAATCGTCTTCAGAATCCGATTCTTTTGCAGGATTTTGGCTATTGAAAAACTAGTATTATTATTGTTTACAGGCTGTAAAGCAAGAAATGTAGTATTATTTTTAGGCAATTTGTCGCTATCTTTTTAGGCGATATCTATACTATTATGCCTTTCTAGTAAAATTAAAAATTCTAATAAAGATACATAATTTAAAAAACAAAATGATTCAATGTTACCTATATACTTTAGAATAACGGATATAGATTATTAAAACCCCTTGTAATTGAGAAGTATGTAAAAATACCTAAAACCAATTCTCATGCAGTAAGCAGGAGTTTAATATGAGTAAAAAATTTAGAATTTAGAAGTCAGTATATACAAGGTACAAAAGCTTTAGCCCTCAGAGAAAATATTCTTCGATTCAGGGCTATTTCATTCTAAAAAGCCAGAGAATAAATTCTCTGTCTAAGCATATAAAGTCCTATAAGACGGACTTTGACTTTAAGCCAAGAAATGAATTTCTTGGTCGATCGCAGTCAGAATGAAATAGCCCTGTCTTCGATTTATCTATAGCAGTCACCGTTACACCGCCTTTTAACGAACGGGGCGTATAAACTGCCGAGGTTTCCTCGGCAGACAGCCCCTTGCGAACCTGCGTCGCCAATTCAAGACCCCCGTCTGAGGAGACCTCAGAAGACAGCCCCTCCGGTGCCTGCGGTGACCGGCGTTCCCCGGTCAGTTTTCAATTCGATTTAAGAATTATAATTTTATCTCTTTCTCTTTTTCCTTGTCGCCGAGCTAGCTAAAAGTGAGTTAAACCAACCTAGAAACTCAAAAAGCGAATAATTTTTAGGTTTTCAAACTTTTATTTTTTCAGGGAAACAATAATAACTTTAAACTACTAAGCAACAGGAGAAAAAAATTCTTTCGCCGCTAGAAACAATATCTAGCTTCTTTTTCGGGCATAAGTTCAAAAAACAGCCCCTTGAGGTGAGCATCTCCAGAAAAATATTTATTATGCCTGTTATAAAACAAGTTTATTTTCTAAGAGTTAGACAAAGTTAAAAATTTATAGAAACCAATGCCAAACTCTCATTGACTAAAGCGTATAGCCTTGAGGTTAACAGTATAGCTATTTAGTAAAAATTGGTATAAATCCATAACTAAGCTTATATTGTTCCAAATCTATTTAAACAGGGTATATATGTTTACCTAATTTTGTAAATGAAAGGTTTATTACCAAGAAAATGAATAAGCTAGAATTAAACCATGACATATCTTTTGACAATGATTTGAACTTTTTAAGCCAATTTTCCAGTGGTTTTGAATATTGTGATTACGAACAACAACAAATAGACCTGTCTATTAATTTGCTTGCCGAAGAAAAGCCCAAAATAAATTCTTCCGTCAAAATTAAGCAACTTTTGGCTAAATGGAAAAAAGGGTTTAGTAACAATAATTGTCCGCTAGTAGAAAAATCTCAATTGCTACTAAAAAAAATATCTACTGAGACTGCTTGGGTATCTAGTTTACTAGCATTGACTTCTATAGGTATTTTTTCGGAAATTGCTCCTATCTGGTCACAAATCAATCAAAATTTAGCTTTAAAGTTACCCTTTTTCCCAACTGCCATCGGTTTAAAGAGTTCTACCGGACGATTGTTTCCTCTCTTAGCAATGGAAGAAATTGACTTGATTATAGGACTTAATCAGTTCGATAATTGGCAAAGTAAAAAACCGAACAGAATCGATCGTAAAGATTATGATTTTGGGCTTTCACTGCCAAAAAATTCTCAAGCGAACCCAAAAAAATGGTTAATGTATGAAACTAAAGTTAATGGGTCACTCATGGCGATACCTCCCTTATATAATGAACCTTCAGTGGCGGGATTTACATCTTTTCTGTCTACTCTGGAATTTATAAATTTTTCCCAAGATTTCAAGGTAAATCAGTTTAATTTACTTAATAAAAATACACTACCTGACGAGCCATCAGATTCTGTCACTTATAATCTTGAAAATAAGTTAATGGCAACACCTAAAGTAGTCTATAAGCCTTATTTGCCCCAACCAAGCTTTTTAAAGCGTAATTGAAAATTATTACTCGACATAAGTTCAGGTTAAGCCAATTTAGCTTAAAATAAGATACTAGCTGAATTTACTTACCGACCAAACCTCCTTTACACCCTAAGCGATCGAGCGTGAGACATAAACGATAACTACTCTCTGCGCCCTCTGTGCTCTCTGCGGTTTATTAAAAATGAAAATTGGTCAATAAATTTAGATTGAAATTTTAAAGTAGAGAATAGGTATTTCAGCTTATCCCGAACACAGGTTACTTTGATAGAAAGAGAAATTCAAATTTACATCGATCGCCCAAGCGAATTTATCAGACAAAATCAGCAAAGATTATTGCCTAATTGGAATATATCTATCACTTGTATAATTCTCGTTTTACAAAAGTCTAACTTTCCTCTAGAAAATTCAAGTTATGAAATAGAAAGAGAAAAAGACCATTTACGAGCAATATTTTTGCGTTTTGGTAGCAATTTAGTTTTTAAATTACGAGAATTTAAATATCAAAGCGATCTTTTCGATCCTCGTAGCGGATATCCTCTACTTTCTCGTCCGGGAGATATGACTCTAAACGATATAGCCTTGGTAAAAGATTTATTAGGCTTTAATGTGGTTAAACAGGAGTGTTCTTTATTAGTACATCCTGAATGGGGAACAGCTATTTACCCATCTACTATCGTTACTTCTGCTTCCCCAGAGATACTTCAACCCTTTTTGCCAGATTTACAAAAGTTCTCGATCGACTAGAAGAATTGACGTAATTGTTAGCGTTTTTGCCATCATTATTCGCTGTATTAGAAGGCATATAGTCGTTATATTTGTCTCGATCGTAAAAGTAGAGAGTACGAATTGGATAAGGAATACCAATATCGGCAGCATCAAAAGCTTCTTTAATTGCCATAATCGCTCTAGTTTGAACTTGCCTTACTTGTGGTTGTCTGGGATGAGTCCAATAGCGCACGATAAAATCGATCGAGCTATCCCCAAATCCAACTAAATCTATTTCTGGCGGATTATTGTCTAAAACCCCTTCTACTCTTTCAATAGTTTTAGACAAAATATATTTTGCGAATTCGATAAACTTTACCTTATTTGACAAAGACTTGTGCTTCGTATTCGGGTAGATCGATTAGAATCTGACCCTCACCAGCTTCTAGATCGTAGTTACCAGTCCACTCATGCCAAGTGCCATTTTTAGGAAAATTAGGTACAGCATAACCCGCCAAATATTGGTCAGAAAAGTTAGCTACTACAACTACGCGAGAACCTTCATCATTCCAGCGAACATAGGCAATTACCTTAGATTCTGGGTCTTCATGGAAAAATTCGATATTCTCTGTATAGAGTGCATGATTATTTTTCCGTAGATTAATTAAACCTTTATAGTGTGCCAATAAATGCTTGTTATTATCCCCAGCAAGTAAAGTCCAATCAATTTTGCTTGCTTCTTGATTTAGAGGTTGATAGTCACCAAATTCTTCTCCCATCCAAACCATGGGTATACCAACTGCGGTCATTAGCAAAACAACCCCAAGCTTAGCCCTTTTAAAAGCTGCTTCACCCACGATACTACGCTCGCCCAACTCTACCATTACTCGTTGATGGTCGTGATTGCTGAGATAGTTAACTACATTTGTAGCACCTAAAAAGCCCTGACGTTTACAATCAAGAACGTCTTTGAGTTCTTCAGGTTCATAGCGATCGCCACAAATATGAGCTACCACAGTAGAATAAAAACTGTAGTGCCAGCAGCTATCCATTGGCCCTTCGAGGTTAGTAATAGCAGGGTTTTCGGGAATGTGTTCCGCAATGTTGATACAAGGCTTCATCCCCGCCTTTTCTTTGGTTTTTTTAACAATCCAGTGCATAAAATCGTAGTTATCGATTTGTCTGGCTGCATCATAACGAATCCCGTCGATATGATACTCTCCAATCCAAAAATCAACCGTATCCCCTATATATTGCCATGCTGGTTTGATATCTAAGTTTTCGTCGTAATGTTCGTAGTTAAATTCTGGACCCCAACTATTGTCGGGATCGGTAGGAGAATGATGATACCAATAATCGTGATCTATTTGGGTTAAGGGACAGTCTGTATTGGAGTGGTTGTAGATACCATCGATAATTACCCGAATTCCCCTACCATGACATTCATCAATTAAATGCTTTAATTCGTAGGTAGAACCATAATTAGATTCAGCAGCGAAAAAATGTTGTGGACTATAACCCCAACTATACTCTCCAGGGTTTTCTTTGACTGGCATTAGTTCGATCGCATTAATGCCCAAATCCACCAAATAATCTAGTTTTTCGATGACGTGCTGATATTTACCCCGCGCTTTGGGATCGTCTTCTCCGCCAGAAAAGTCGCCAATATGTAGTTCGTATATAACTAACTCATGGTCTGGAGGTAATGGCTGCTCATCATTTTGCCAAACGTAAGTATCGACAATTTTTTGTCCGTCTTTAATCCGTAGGATTCCATTTTGAGTTGGCGGTGCAATATCTATAGCATAGGGATCGACAATGTCTACCCATTCATCTTCTTCTAGAAACCAACTTTTAGAACGAACGCGAAATTTATACTCATATTCTCCGTCTTCTAATTCGATTTTGGTTCTAAAATAACCATCATCGCCCTTCTGCATCTCGACTGGTTCCCAATCAGAAAAAGAACCGATAACAGCAGCTTCTTTATTATATGGAGCAAATAATTTAAATTCTATTAAACTTGTCATCTCTAAAATACCCTAAAAATAAAGAAAAAATAAATAGAAAGTTACCAATGTTAAGTTATTCTATTCGGCAAAGAAACGACATCTATCGATAGTATGACCGAATTAGATTTTTGTCAGGGAAGCTTAACAGCAAAACCCAAACTCTTTGGTTAAAATCACTTCTATGAACCAGCCTTTAACTAGCAAAACCCAAACGAAAATTTGGATAGTAGAAGAAAATAGTGTTTGTTCTCGTTTAGATTATCTGGCAGTAGAAGAACCCTTAGAACTTCGTTTGGTATCTCCTCCGCAAACTATCGCGGTAACTATGCGTACTCCTGGGGCAGATTTCGATCTGGCTGCTGGTTTTCTCTATAGTGAAGGAATTATTCGCGCTCGAGAAGATATTCAAACTCTGAGTTATTGTATTGATTTCAGTATAGAAGAAGAACAACGCTACAATATCGTTAACATTCGGCTCAAAGAAGAATTAGCTCCCGATTTAAAATCTCTAGAAAGACATTTTTTTACTACTAGTGCCTGTGGAGTTTGTGGGAAAGCTAGTATCGAACAATTAAAAGTTAGAGGTTGTCGGCTAATTTCAACAGAAACCAAAGTATCAGCCGAAGTTATTTACAATCTACCCAATAAACTTCGTTCATCTCAAGGAATCTTTACTGCAACAGGAGGTTTACACGCTGCGGGTTTATTTAACTTCCAAGGAGAACTGTTAAAGTTACGAGAAGATGTAGGCAGACATAACGCCCTAGATAAATTAATCGGTTCGGCTTTTTTAGCTGATGAATTACCCATGAGCGATCGCATTGTGATGGTTAGCGGACGCTCTAGCTTTGAAATTTTACAAAAATGTATTGCTGCTGGTGTCCCGATAGTCTGCGCCGTTTCTGCACCGAGTAGTTTGGCTGTTTCTCTAGCTAAAGAATTTGGCCTTACTTTAATTGGTTTTTTGCGAGGACAGAGATTTAATATTTACTCTGGAAAGGAAAGAATTGAGGTTTAAGATAGCTTGAATCTTTATGTTATTTTATTTTTTAGTTTTATAGTTGTAGTATTAAATTAGATTTTTTAGTTAGTAATTACTCACCAAAGCTCATTAGGAACGAGAGATAATGGCTCTACCGAACCTCGGATGTAAAACTGTTAGAAACTAGAAGCTAAAAGTCTTATCCAGCAAGTGTTTTACTCTTTTTCTATTGTATTTTGAGTATTTTAGGCAGCGATCGCTGCCTAAATCCTTTATAGATCAATGGTTTCGCAGGATTATAGCCCGTTAAGTTACATCTTAAGTTCGGTAGAGCCGAGATAATGTTTGGGCTATTGTTACTTAGTAGCGGTATTTTTTGGACAATTACTTATCTTCTAATTATTAGAAAAGGCTATTTTTTTTCGCTCGCCCAGGCTATTCCCTTTAATTTATTAACCTGAGTTCGATATAACTGAGATAGCCAAAATTCTTGTCCAGCTTGGCTTGAGAGGTTTCATGAGCGGTTTTTTCCTTCGGTTTATTGAGAATATTCTCAATAAACAGTCAATAAAGCCCGCGATCGCGCAGTGCCAGCGAAAGCCGATCGCGGGCTTTTTATCATTAACTGAGATTAGTTGACAATAGCCAACTCAGACTATTTAGCTTGTAAGTATTGCTAGATCTAGGTTTCAGATGTTCGCCTTATGTCGAACTCAGGTTTAATTTATTAATAACTTTGCTACTTGACCAAATTGTTAGTGATCCAGCTCCACATCAATAGGCGTATTAATCAATAGAAATTCATCAGTTACCTCTTCTCACCAGACATATGTATTCACAGAAAGAGAAAAAACTGATAGCAAAGCAAAAAACAAAAAAGGATTGAATTTTATGAAAGGTTTTCTATCTTTGAGCTTAACCGCTTTAGCTACTTCTCTTGTTTCTTTTATGCCTATTCAACAGGCTAACGCTAATACTTTTTTAGAAAAACAAATAGACCAAAACACATTAGTTGCAGTTGCTGTTCCCTTTGGTTATAAAAATCATTCTTTAACTATTATCGAACAAGTACCAGGTCAACAACAATGCTGGAGAGAACAAGGTACTTTCCCTGTAACTGTAGATCCTCTGCTACTTACTTTTGATTTTACTGGTAGTTGCAATCGTGCCACCGATACTAATGGTTATTCGATTCGTCTTGACGGTTACGATCGAACTAATTACCAACTTAATATAGTCAAGCGGGATGGGGAACTACATTTAATTGCTACTCATCAAGACCCTCATCAACCAGAATTGTTTATTGGTAGAAGCTACGGTTTACTTCACAATAATCACGAT
>JASJDJ010000115.1 GCA_030065635.1 Xenococcaceae cyanobacterium MO_188.B32 | reverse complement strand
GAGAGTAGGCGAGGTAGTTGCAGATTACTCTTACTTAGAAGTAAATCTGAGGAAAGTCCGGACTCCCGAAAGACCAGACTTGCTGGATAATTCCCAGTGCGAGCGATCGCGAGGATAGTGCCACAGAAAAATACCGCCAATTGGTCATTAGTCATTGGTCATTAGTCATTTGTTGAATACGAAGGACAAAAGACAAAGGACAAAAGACAAGTTGGTAAGGGTGCAAAGGTGTCGGTAAGAGCGCACCAGCAGTATCGAGAGGTACTGGCTCGGTAAACCCCGGTTGGGAGCAAGGTCGGAGGAACAAAGGTTGGTCTTTTTCCTGTTCCTTTATTGGTGAACCGCAAGAGGTGTCTGGTAACAGGCATCCCAGATAGATAACTGCCCTCAAGCTAAAATGTAGATTATTTTACTTGAGAACAGAACCCGGCTTACGTTCCTACTCTTTCTATTCAATTAGTTAAATATAAATGCTGCAACATCCACGACGAATTAAGCAATTAAAACAATTAATCCAAAAGTTAGGATTGCCAGAAACAGTAGAGGTAGATTGGAATTTATTAGATTTAGCTCTAACTCATCCAAGTATTTCTCCTGAAAAAAATTATCAGCAATTAGAGTTTGTCGGGGATGCAGTAGTACGTTTGGCAGCAGCAGAAATTTTGTTAGAAACTTATCCTGAGGAACCAGTAGGGGAATTTGCAGCCATTCGTTCTATTTTAGTTAGCGATCGCGTTTTGGCAGAAATCGCCGAGAGTTTTGGCATAGAACGTTATTTGTCGATCGGTGCTAATACTTTAGCTAATCCTGCTGGCAGACAATCTTGGCTAGCAGATGCTTTTGAAGCGATTTTAGGCGCACTCTATCTGAGTACTAACACCATGAAATTAGTGCGTCCTTGGCTAGATGAAATTTTGAAAGAAAAAGCAAAAGAAATACGTCTCGATCCAGCACGACAAAACTATAAGGATGCCCTCCAAGAATGGACTCAAGGTACATATAAAATATTACCCCAGTATCGAGTTCAGGAAAATCCTCAAGGCGATCTTTACCGTTTTACTGCCGAAGTTTGGTTAAATGGTAGTTGCTTGGGTACGGGAAAAGGACGTTCTAAAAAATTAGCCGAGCAAGCTGCTGCCAAAGAAGCTTTTTTATCAGTTAACCAGTAGGGGCGAACCGCGGTTCGCCCTTACAGTTATTAGTTATTTTTAAAGAACTAAATCTATTGAGTATGAAACTAGGAATAGCTGTATTAGGGGTAGGACGCTGGGGGATTCATTTTGTCCGTAATTTTCTCCATCATCCCCAAACTGAATTAATAGCCATAGTCGATCATCACCCCGAACGATTAACTTATTGTCAAGAAAAATTTGCTTTAGATTCCACTAAAGTAACTTTGGCTACAGAGTGGTCAGAGGTCAAAAATTTGGCAGGAATTAATGCTGTTATTGTTGCTACTCCCGCATCTACTCATTATCTTCTAATTAAAGATGCTCTCGATCGAGGCTATCATGTCTTAGCAGAAAAACCTTTGACTCTTAATCCAACTGAATGTATCGAACTAACTAAATTAGCAGAAGCCAAACAGCTACAACTTTTGGTCGATCATACCTATCTATTTAACCCTGCGGTACAAAAAGGAAAAGAGATTATGTCCACTGGCAAGCTAGGACAATTACGCTATGGATATGCAACCCGAACTCACTTAGGGCCAGTACGCCAAGATGTAGATGCACTCTGGGATTTAGCAATTCATGACCTGGCTATTTTAAATTATTGGCTAGGAGAAACCCCCATTCAGGTGCAAGCTAGAGGCAAAGCATGGCTACAACCAAATAAAAACATGGTCATTTCTCCTCAATCTGGTTTAGCAGATTTAGTTTGGTTGACTTTGTTTTATCCAAGCGGTTTTCAAGTCGTAATCCACCTTTGTTGGCTTAACCCTGACAAACAAAGAAGATTATGTGTAGTAGGTAGCCAGGGGAGTTTAATTTTTGATGAAATGTCTGCCGATGCGCCTTTGACTCTCCAGCAAGGCTATTTCGAGCAAAAAGAAGAAAAATTTGTTCCCGCAGGACAATCTCGGCAAGTAATCCCCATAGAAACTGCTGAACCTTTATTTCAAGTATGCGATCGCTTTATTCAAAATATTTATACTGAGAACAAATCTTCTATCTCATCGGGTTGGGTAGGAGCAGAGTTAGTCCAAATTTTAACCTGTTTAACTCAATCTTTAACTCAACAAGGAAAAATTATAGCAGTACGTTGTTTAGATTAAGACATGAATTATAGGGTTTGCGAGCTCGCTAATTGCTAATTGTGAGACAGTTGCGATAGCTATAAAGATAATCTTCTACCCTAAACTCCAGTACCGAAGGTCACTCCGAATTCCGTACGCCGAACTCAATTAGTTTAGTTATTTTTGCTCAAAATTACCTAGAAGTTTCAGCCAGAGGTAAAACAATAGTTACTGTCGTTCCTCGCCCTTCTCCTGCACTATATAAACCAATTTTTCCACCCATTAATTCGATTAAATTACGAGAAATAGCTAAACCCAAACCTGTACCCCCAAATCTTCTGGTGGTTGTACCGTCAACCATCACAAAAGGACGAAATAGTTTTTCTTGTTGAGCAGGATCGATCCCAATTCCTGTATCACTAACAGTTATGGTTACTTTTTCGTGTTGACGAGATTTCTTAGTTGATAATTGAGTAGAATTTTGAGATGTATCATTCTTGGATTCTATAGCAACTGCTTTTAAATCCGATCTAGACTGAGTTTTTCCTTCTACACCAGAGAGTCTTAATTGACTGCCAGAAGAAGAAACATTACTATCTTTTTTATTGACTACTCTTGATTCGTGTTCGACTTGAACATCGATCGCGATCATCCCAACATCGGTAAATTTAACAGCATTACTAACTACATTAATCAAAACTTGTTTGAATTTAGCAGGATCGACATTAACGATAATTTTATCTTGCCCAATAGTAGTCTTAAGTTGCAAACCTTTTTGTTGAATAGGAACAATTTGTAGATCGATTACTTCGTTGAGTATTTTCCCTAAATCTACTTTTTCTGGAGTTACGGACAGTTTACCTGCTTCAATTTTAGAAATATCTAAAACATCATTAATAATTTCTAGTAAATGAATAGCTGCATCGTCTGCTTGTTGTAAAAATTCTATTTCTTCTTCTTTACTATCACAATAGTCGTCTTTCACTACACGCACACAGTTAATAATCCCATTTAGAGGAGTTCTTAATTCGTGAGAAGTAGTTGCCAAAAATTCACTTTTAAGTTTGTTAGCATTTTGGGCTTCTTTCCATGCAGATACTATTTCTTCTCCCCAAGCTCTCAATCTTGTTACCATTTCACTTAAGGCTAAAGATAACTGATTAAACTCGCGAATCTGGAAGTTTTGGGGTGGAAATTCTCCAGATTGCAAATGTTCTTCTTTGAGAGCGTAGTCTCTGAGTTGTTCTAGAGGACGGGCAAGTTCGCTAGACATATACAATGTCGCCAGAGAACTTGCTGCAATTAGACCAAAAGTCATTGCCACTAAAGCTTGACGAATTTCTTTGAGGCGTAAGAGGGCCTTATCTAAAGGTGTAACTGCTAAAATAATCCATTTATGTTGGCGATCTTCGGTAATAGGGCTAAAAATAGAACTGTATCCTGCAACTAGTTCTACGCCATCTTTTTCTAAAAAGAAGAGGTGGAAAAAATCTTGTTTACCAGCGATCGCATTTTTTAATAAAGTCTCCAATCTTTTGGCATCGGGCATTTGCCTGATATTGCGTCCTACCCTCTGAATAAAAGGATGAGCGAGGATAATTCCATCCTGATTGATAACTACCGTATAACCATCGAGAGAACCGGCTTTTACTCTTTCTTGATGTAAAATTGCCGATTTGACGCTCAAAGCATAACGTAATTTTCCTCCGCGATCGTATACTGGGGCAGTTAACCAAATTTTAAGTTGATTGTTGAGAGATTCCTCTCTGTCTCGATCGGCATCTGTCAGAGGAGAAGTAGGAGGTAATAGTAACTGAACATCTACTCTATTAGGCGTGGTTAAAACTTGATTTTGTCTTTGAGGCCATAAATGATTATTAATTTCGATCTGCTGAGTACAAGTATTGGCTGTTATTTGGTTAGTCCTTAGGTCTGTTAGTTGAGCGCATAAAATATTGGTAGGTAAAATCTCTGTCAACTGAGAGATAAAAATTTGATGATTTTGAGGAGAATCTAATTTCAGCACTGCTGCATCACTAGCACTAGCTAAATTGCTTCTCAAAGCTTCTAAAGATTGTTGTATGCTTTCTCCTTTTCTAACTGCACTTTCGGTTAAATTTTGTCTTGCTGTATCCAAAAAGACTGAACGGGCTTTTCTATAAGTTACGTAAACTCCCATCAATAGCACTGGTACACTCAGCAACAAAAGACGTGAGAGTAAAATACGACGAAAGGATGATTGACCTAGTGCCATAAAACAAGGTGCCAATAAACTTTAAATACTTATGTATTAGGTAAAAAAACTATAGGTATCATGATATCGATTGATATCTTCTTTGCCAGGTTACAATTAGGATTTATTAGTGTTACTTAAGGGAAGAATTTAACTAGTGTTTTTTGTATTGTAGTCATGAAAACTAACTGATTAGTTTGAAGATTTGATGAATAAACCTCAAACAACAGTAGTATTAGCTATGACTGCTGATGGTAAAATTACTGACAGAGCATCTTCTCCTGCTCGTTTTGGCTCTAAAGCCGATAAACTACATCTAGAAAAGCAAATTTCTTTTGTCGATGCGGTTATTTTTGGTGCGGGGACTCTACGTTCTTATGGTACTACGTTACCGATTACTAATCTAGAATTATTACAAGCAAGACAAAAGCGATCGCAACCACCTCAGCCAATTCAAATAGTTTGTTCTGCCTCGGGCAAGATTAATCCTCAGCTACGCTTTTTTAGTCAGCCCGTACCTCGTTGGCTACTAACTACCGCCACAGGAGCAAAATTTTGGCAAGAAAAAACCGAATTTGAGCAGATCTTAATATCAAGAGACGATCGCCAGACAAAATATTCTCAGTTAATAGAATGGACAGCTATTTTGTCTCAATTGAAACAATTAGGAATCGATAAGCTAGCTATTTTAGGTGGTGGTAAGTTAGTTGCTTCTTTACTAGAAGTAGATGCAGTTGATGAATTTTATCTAACTATTTGTCCATTTATCTTTGGGGGACAAAATGCACCTACTCCAGTTGAAGGAAGGGGATGGTTACAACAACAAGGGCGACAACTAGAATTAATTAGCGTTAAACAAATCGATCGAGAAGTCTTTTTGCACTATAAGGTAAAGAGAGTTCGGAATTCGGAGTTCGGAGTTCAGAATTATAGTTTGTAATTAAATTACCGAATTTGGGAAGAAACAGCCTCGGAAATTGCGGGTATTTCTGCTTGTAAACCTCTTGCTGACTGGACAATAGCGTAAAAACAAGCTGCTAGAGTGCCAATAAAAATAGTGTTGTTAAGAGTTTCTATGAGTAGATTTTCTCGACCTAAGCCTGGAACTAAAATATTAATTACCAAGCTACAAACAATTAAGAGAATGTCTAACAAAATTGCTTGCATGGTATTAAAACGAACAAAATAACTAAAGCGATCGTTCCTTACTATGCCAAACCACAAGCCAAAGAAAACAATTAGTCCAGCAAAAGGAAGACCAAATTCGATCGCAATTAGAGGACTCAGAGGAGCGTAAATAATACTCAGCAAAGGAAATTGCCTCAGTAGTGCCAACCCAAAGGGTAAAGCATAAACTAGGGGTAATAAATATACCAGTGCTGAGATAGTACGGTCTTTAATATCAGAATTCATAGCCTTTTGCCTGCTTATAGTACTTAAATCTATCCTAATATAAAGCTAAAAACTAATGGCTATGAGCTAAGAGCTAATTTTAAAGAGTTTTTAATTCTTTTTCTTCAGTAATCTTTTCTTTATTGTCTTCTAGGGCAATTTCAGCTTTTTCCACAGACATATCTTCTTCTATATCTTCAGTTTCGGCAACACTTTCCTCAAGCTGAATGGGTTCTTCTGCAATAGTAGATGGTGTTTCTTCCTCTTCTATTATTAGTTCATCTTGTTCTAGATCGGCTATTTCTGGGTTCAAATCTTCAGATTGAGTGATTTCTTGAGACTCAGTAGCAGTTACAACCGTCAACTCCTCAACTTTCTCATCATTACTTTCGACTTCAGCTAATTCCTGTTTGACTGATTGTTCGTCTTCAAGATTAGTCTCGACTTCAGCTATTTCTTGTTCTGTAGTAGTTTCGATTATTTCTTCTGTCTCGGCTACACTATCTTGTAATTCATTAATTTCTTCTAATTCTTCAGAAAGAATAGCTGTAGATTCTGCTGCTTGTTCCATCTGATTTAATTCTACGGCTAAAGTATCGGTAATCTCTTCAGCTTGTTCGATTTCAGCAATTTCTTCAGCAGTAGCAACTGTTTCTATATTTTTTTGAATTTTACTTAGTTGTTGAGACAGTGTAGTTGCTATCTGTTCAGCTTTTTCAATTTCGGCTATTTCTTCGGGAGTAGCTTCAGTTTCTATGTCTTGTTGAATTCTGCTGAGTTGTTGGGACAGAGTCACGGCCATTTGTTCAATTTGCTCAATTACCGCTATTTCTTCGGTATTAGCTTCAGTTTTGGCACTTTTTTGGATTTCAGCTAGTTTGTCAGAAAGAGCGGATAAATCTACTTTAACGTTGGATGCTAGATTATTACTCCATTGCTGAAAATTGTTTACTTTCTTTTGTGTATCGGCAGCCAACTCAGCACTTACTTTTTGGATATACTCTAACTGTTCTCTAGTATTACCGACTAAATTATTACTCAAGGTTTGAATATAATCGATTTGCTCTTTGGTATTATTTACCAAATTAGTACTCCAAGACTGAATATTTTCAAGATTGGTACTGATATTACCTACTAAACCTTGATACCATCCTCCTAATTTATTAACTTCCTGGGGGATAACTTCTATATCCGATAATTTAGATTGAAAATTTTTTTGCCAATCTTCTATATAGTTACTGGGAACTTTCTCCCAAAGTTGAGATGTAGTTGTTTGCAGTCTTTCTTTCCACTGCAAAAAATCAAAGTTTTCTGCTGTATCGGCAGTTTCAACTGCTAACACTGGAATAATTTGTTGCTTGCTAGTTGAGATCGGTGTATTAGCATAATCTGCTAATGCTGTTGGTTGAAATAATAATATTGTGGCTGCAATAGCAGAGATAAGCAATCTTAGTTTCATAACTGAAACTCCTATCATAAAAAATAAGTATATTTACCGTTATGCTAGGGTGCAGTATGGGACAAAATCGGGACGGAACGATTACTTCAAAATTTGTTGACTAAATGAAACGCATTGGGCACTTCGATGGTTTTGCTATCTTGATTTTTCCAGATCGCTTAGTCAGTGTGAGTTAGATGAAAGTTAATTAGCTTGACTAGCGAATATAAACATAGATTAAGCAAATATCGATCGATCTCTAAAAATTAATTCTTCTTTACAAATATCTTCGCTTCAAATTCAAGTTAGATATTTTTTGGGTATTTATACTTAGACAGATTCCCAAATTGATTTTACTCACACTTCTTTAGGAGAAAAATCTACTTATTTTCTAGTTTAGCGATCGCCTAAAGCTTAATTTAGAGCTTTTTTTGTCTTTTGTACTTATTTATAGAAAATAAACACAAAAAAATTGATATAAATGTTTTTTGATATATTTTGGGAGTTTAACGAGATATTATATGGTTTTAAGTCTTTTATAAATTCAATATTTCTCTTTGAATGCCTATCTTAATGAAAAATTCGCTTTTTTTTGTCGGTAAGTTAGTCAATAATGCAATGTAGACAGCGAAAAAGATTAAAACTTTTAACCAGATATAAAAAATCAATAAGAAGATATTAGAGGAGAAAGATAAACGTGAAACTAGCAGTTTATGGCAAAGGCGGAATCGGTAAATCTACAACCAGTTGCAATATTTCCGTAGCTTTGGCTAAGAGAGGTAAAAAAGTACTCCAAATCGGTTGCGATCCCAAACATGATAGTACTTTTACCCTGACAGGTTTTTTAATTCCTACTATTATCGATACTCTACAAGAAAAAGATTTTCACTATGAGGATATTTGGCCCGAAGATGTAATCTATAAAGGGTATGCTGGTGTTGATTGTGTTGAAGCTGGAGGACCTCCTGCTGGTGCGGGGTGTGGTGGTTATGTAGTGGGCGAAACTGTCAAACTGCTAAAAGAGTTAAATGCTTTTGATGAATACGATGTCATTCTCTTTGATGTTCTCGGTGACGTAGTTTGTGGTGGTTTTGCTGCTCCTCTTAACTATGCAGACTATTGTATGATCGTTACCGATAATGGTTTTGATGCTTTATTTGCTGCTAATCGTATTGCAGCTTCGGTTAGAGAAAAAGCCCGCACTCATCCCCTACGTTTGGCTGGTTTGATTGGTAATCGTACTTCTAAACGAGACTTAATTGAGAAATATATTTCTCATGTACCGATGCCTGTCTTAGAAGTTCTTCCTTTAATTGAAGACATTCGCGTATCCCGCGTTAAAGGTAAAACTTTGTTTGAAATGGCAGATGCGGATCCTTCTCTTAGCTTTGTCTGTGATTATTATTTGAATATCGCGGATCAAATCTTGGCTAACCCTGAAGGAGTAGTACCCAACGAATCACAAGACCGCGAGTTGTTCTCTTTGTTGTCTGATTTCTATCTCAATCCAGAGAAACCAAAAATTGAAGAGGATGAATTGGATTTGATGATGGTTTAAATCCGTAGGGGCGAATGGCGGTTCGTCCGTACATTATTTATCAGTTGCGATCGATCTGTCGCCAAGCGTAATTTATGGGTTGAGAAAGGTAATTCTTTTTTATTAAACCGCAGAGGACGCAGAGAGCGCAGAGAGGGATCGATCGATTTGTTGCTTAATTTATTGGTGAAGGGGGCGGAGGAGGGGTTAATGGTTTGTCTATGTATTTTTGTTTGATTGTTATGGGTGTCAACTTGGCGATCGATTCTGGGAAAAATAAAGTGAAATTACATTTTATTTGGACTGGAAAGCACGATGGTTGATATTCTCGCACAACCCAAACAATTCAAAGCTGAACTTAAAGATAAGTGGTTGGATTACTATCAGGCAAATCGTAGTTGGCTAGAACATTACATGAATAAAAATAAAGGTTGGTGCGATTTAGTCGGTTATGACAAAGAATACTTAGCAACTTTAGGATTCGATAAAGATTATAGTTCCCGCCGTCCTAAATCTTATTTTATCCTTGGAGTTATAAGTGTACTAGAACCATCAGTCAAAGGATTATTTAACTTTATAGGATATTCAACTGCTGACTCAGACGAAATGGTTAAAGCTTTAGGACTGGGTTTTGACCCCAACATTGAATTAAAAAAACGATCGCAACAATTAGAACAACAAAAATCAGAAGCAGATTCTCAATATCTTGACCAAATTAGAGAGGAGATAAAAACATGACTTTGGCACAAGAACCTACAGGACTAAATTTTGAATGCGAAACTGGCAATTACCATACATTTTGCCCGATTAGCTGTGTTGCTTGGCTATATCAAAAGATAGAAGATAGTTTCTTTTTAGTTATTGGGACTAAAACTTGTGGTTACTTCCTGCAAAACGCTATGGGAGTAATGATCTTCGCCGAACCTCGCTACGCCATGGCAGAATTAGAAGAAGGAGATATATCGGCAAAACTCAATGACTACGAAGAATTAAAAAGATTGTGTTTGCAAATCAAGCGCGATCGCAATCCTTCTGTTATTGTTTGGATTGGTACTTGTACCACCGAAATCATCAAAATGGACTTGGAAGGTTTAGCACCCAAGTTGGAAGCGGAAATCGGTATTCCCATCGTTACCGCCCGCGCTAATGGTTTGGATTATGCTTTCACTCAAGGGGAAGACACTGTACTCGCAGCGATGGCGCACAAGTGTCCTAAACAAGCACCCAAAGCAGAAGCAGAGAAAGAAGAACGCAACTCTATTTCTAAATTACTCAACTTCGGACGCAAAAAAGAAGAAGTTAAAGCAGAAGAGTCCGAGTATGTAGATCATCCTCCTCTAGTATTATTTGGTTCTTTACCCGATCCCGTAGTTACTAACCTTACTTTAGAACTGAAAAAACAAGGGATCAAGGTTTCTGGCTGGTTACCTTCTAAACGTTTTACAGAATTACCCGTAATTGAAGAAGGATACTATACTTGTGGTGTTAATCCTTTCCTCAGTCGCACTGCTACTACTTTAATGCGCCGTCGTAAAACCAAGTTAATTGGCGCACCCTTCCCTATTGGGCCTGATGGTACTCGCGCTTGGATAGAAAAAATCTGTTCTGTATTTGGCATCGAACCTAAAGGACTGGAAGAAAGAGAAGCGAAGATTTGGGAAGGCTTAGAAGACTATATTAAATTAATTCGTGGTAAATCTGTCTTCTTTATGGGCGATAATCTGCTAGAAATTTCTTTAGCCCGTTTCCTAATTCGTTGCGGTATGACTTGTCCTGAAATTGGTATTCCTTACATGGACAAACGTTACCAAAAAGCAGAACTAGACTTACTAGAGAAAACCTGTAAAGAAATGGGTGTTCCTCTGCCCACTATTGTCGAAAAACCAGATAACTATAACCAAGTTCAACGTATCTACGAATTACAACCAGACTTAGTTATTACTGGTATGGCACACGCGAATCCTTTAGAAGCAAGAGGTATCAATACTAAGTGGTCAGTTGAATTTACTTTTGCCCAAATGCACGGGTTTACTAATGCCAGAGATATCCTTGAGTTGGCAACTCGTCCTTTGCGGAGAAATAATAATCTCAAGGAATTAGGTTGGGAGAAATTAGTCAAGGAAGAAGCTAAAGTATAAATTAAGGTAGAGGCAATATATAAATTGCCTCTACTAATTAGCAGACCAAATATCTGTTTAATAGCGGTTATTATAAAAAGCTAATAGCTGACAGCAAGGCCTAAAAAGCCATGTTTTTAATAGAATAGTATAAGTTTACCAAAACCCCTGTTAAAAACATGCCAAAACGCTTTCTTGAACTAGCATTTCGTCTGATTGTTGTCGTTATTGGCATTTGGCTAGTTTTCACTTTAATTGCTCATCTAAGAGCAGAAATACTTTGGTTTCAGGAAGTTAACTATCTTGCTACTTTAATTAAACGTTGGCAAACTCAGTTTTTTTTATGGATATTTACTTGTGGAGTATCTAGTTTATTTTTACTCAGAAATTTATATATAGCTAATGATTTAGCATGGCGTTGGTCTCCTAAACAAAAACCAGATCTCGATCGAGATTATGCTCTACTACCAAAACATGAAGAATTAGCTTTACAACAAAAAAAACTAACTATTTCTTATCCCCAATCAGTTGTAGAAACAGCTACTTCTAACGTCTATACTTATCGTTCTTGCTCGGTTGATTCTAGGTTTCCTGCTCTTGAGTTACCTTTATTATTACCTTTAATATTAATATCTTGTTTTTTGATTGCTCTGCTGTTCTTAAACTACAGCAAAATAGCTTTATCTATTCTAACTCCTGATTATAGTTTGCCAGATGTGACTCCCGTTTTGCCTTCTAGGTGGCAATTTTTTTCAGTACAAGAACTATTAGTATCTTGGGTCGATGATATTTGGCAATTGGGTGTTTTAGGAGTAATTATTTTCTTTTTATTAATCAAACCTCGTATTTGTTTAAGTGCGATCGCGATTATTTTGAGCTTAGTTTTTAGTGGAGTTATAGCAGGTAATTGGTCTGTATTTTTAAAATATATACAGTCTAATACTTTTGGCTATGTCGATCCTCAATTTGGTAAAGATATCGGATTTTATGTTTTTAATCTGCCTTTTTGGCAGTTACTTGATTTCTGGTTTTCTGGATTGTTTACTTATGGGTTTATTTCTTGTTTGCTGTTGTATTTACTCTCAGGAAATAGTCTTTCAGAAGGTAAATTCCCAGGTTTTTCTAGTTTACAATTGCGCCATCTAACCTTTTTAGGTTCGACTGTCATGATAAGTATTGGCGTGCGCCACTGGTTAAATCGTTACGATTTACTTTTTTCCGAAAGAGGAGTAACTTATGGTGCTAGTTTTACCGATATAAATGTGCAGCTTCCGTGGGAAACAGTACTGAATTTCACGGCAACAGGGATGGCTGTTTTTCTTATATATCGAGGAATTACTGATTATCGTCGTCGTAAGTACAAACCAGAACAGTTAACTAAAATACCTTTATTATTAGTATTCTTTTTAATTTATATCTTAATTTTACCGATCGCTAATCTTTCTTGTTTGGCAGTACAACGTTTGATCGTTCAACCTAATGAATTGGCTAAAGAAAAACCGTATATAGAACGTAGTATTGTAATGACGAGAAAAGCTTTCAATTTAGATGCAATTAATCAAGAAGATTTCAATCCGCAAGGACAATTAACGGCTACAGATATTGCCAACAACGATTTAACAATTAATAATATTCGTCTTTGGGATACTCGTCCTATTTTGCAAACTAATCGTCAATTACAACAGATCAGACTTTACTATAAATTTCCTGATGCTGATATCGATCGCTATCTAATCGAAAACAATAATCAATTAGGCGATAACAAAAGTAAACGGCAAGTAATTATTGCTCCTAGAGAATTAGATTACAGTGCTGTACCTGAAAGAGCAAAAACTTGGGTGAACAAACATTTAATTTATACTCATGGTTATGGCTTTACTCTTTCCCCTGTTAACAGGGTAGATGAAGGAGGTTTACCTTATTACTTTGTTAAAGATATTGGTACGACAACAGATGAACAAGCAACTCTCAGTTTATCCACGGATTTAGATCGAGATAGCATTCCCATTGGTAAACCCCGTATCTATTTTGGCGAACTGACAGACAACTATATCATGACCTCCACTAAAGTAAAAGAACTAGATTATCCTAGTGGAGACGCCAACGTTTACAATGTCTATGATGGTACTGGAGGCATAAAAATTGGTAACTTTGTCAGAAGAATCTTATTTGCCGACTATCTCGCCGACTGGCAAATGCTATTTACTCAAAACTTTACCTCAGATACCAAACTAATATTTCGCCGTAACATCAATCGTCGCATCAGAACGATCGCGCCTTTTTTAAGATTCGATCGCGATCCTTACTTAGTAGTTGCCAATATCAAAAATCCCCAACAACCACAACAAGACGAAAACTATCTGTATTGGATGATTGATGCCTATACCACCAGCGATTCTTATCCTTATTCCGATCCTGGAGAAAACAATTTCAACTACATTCGTAACTCAGTTAAAGTGGTAGTCGATGCCTATAACGGTAAGGTAGATTTTTATATCGCCGATGCTGACGATCCCATTATCCAAACTTGGGATAAAATTTTCCCTGGATTATTAAAACCGCTAGAGGAAATGCCTGAGGATTTGCGCAAGCACATTCGCTATCCAGAAGATTTGTTTAGCACCCAATCAGAACGGTTACTAACCTATCACATGACCGATCCGCAAGTATTTTATAATCGCGAAGACCAATGGCAAATTCCTGACGAAATCTATGGTACAGAGTCAAGAACGGTAAAACCCTATTACCTAATCATGAGACTGCCTAATGCCGAGGCAGAAGAATTTATTCTCTTGCATCCCTATACTCCTACGAGTCGCCCTAATTTGATTGCTTGGTTAGCAGCTCGTTCTGATGAGGAAGAATACGGTAAGCTATTGTTATATACTTTTCCTAAACAAAAACTAGTTTACGGTCCCAATCAAGTTGAAGCGTTAATTAATCAAGACCCTGTTATTTCTCAGCAAATTTCTCTCTGGAATCGTGAAGGTTCTCAAGCAATTCAGGGTAACTTGCTAATTATTCCGATCGAACAATCTTTGTTGTATGTTGAACCGCTTTACTTAGAAGCAGAGAGAAACAGTCTACCTATTCTTGCCAGAGTAATTGTAGTTTACGAAAATCAGATTGTCATGGCAGAAACTTTGCAAGAAGCATTAAATGCTATCTTTACTCCCGGTCAAAACTCCAGTCCTGCGATCATTCGCTCTGTAGACGAATTAACTCCTCTGTTAGAAGATCCTCTGGGAGCAGAAGAAAATGTTGAAGATGACATCTAAAAACAGCAGCTCTATCTGGCTGAAATTTTAATTAAAGGCAAATTGTGGAGCAATAATTTAATGAGTGAGCAATCCCCATTCCAACCACCTAGTAACGATGAAAATAGCTATTCCAGCGAAGCAGAACGAGCTCTGGCAAGAGAAAGACAACTACCGCTTACAGGATGGCAACAAGAAGTAGACCTAGGCTTAAGATATGGTTTGGAAGCAGCGGAAAGTATCAAAGATAGGACTATTTCTACTTTTTCGCGGGGAGAATTACCTCACTATGCCGGGATTAATACGTTTTTAAAAGCTCCTTATCTAGAAGATGTAACACAAGTAGGTAACTACGATGTAGCCATTATTGGCGTACCCCACGATTCTGGCACTACCTACCGTCCCGGTACGCGCTTTGGTCCTCAAGGTATTCGGAAAATTTCTGCCCTTTATACCCCCTATAACTTTGAATTAGGTGTAGATTTACGCGAACAGATTACTCTTTGTGATGTGGGAGATATCTTTACTATTCCTGCGAATAATGAAAAGTCTTTCGATCAGATTTCCAAAGGTGTGGCTCATGTATTTAGTTCGGGTGCATTTCCGATTATTTTAGGAGGCGATCACTCCATTGGTTTTCCCACAGTTAGGGGTGTTTGTCGCCATTTAGGAGATAAAAAAGTAGGTATTATTCACTTCGATCGCCACGTAGATACTCAAGAAACCGATCTAGATGAACGAATGCATACTTGTCCCTGGTTTCACGCGACTAATATAAAAAATGCTCCTGCCAAAAACCTAGTACAAATGGGTATCGGTGGTTGGCAAGTACCGCGACAAGGTGTCAAAGTCTGTCGAGAGAGGGCTACCAATATTTTGACCGTTACCGATATTACCGAAATGGGTTTAGATGCTGCTGCGGATTTTGCGATTGCCAAAGCTACCGACGGTACTGATTGTGTTTGGATTAGCTTTGATATTGATTGCATTGATGCGGGTTTCGTACCTGGTACTGGTTGGCCCGAACCTGGTGGTTTATTACCCCGTGAGGCTCTCTATTTACTCAAAAAAATTGTGCAAAATACTAATGTTTGCGGTATGGAAGTAGTAGAAGTTTCCCCGCCCTATGATGTGAGCGATATGACTGCACTAATGGCAACTCGCGTAATTTCTGACACTATGGCACATTTAGTAATATCTGGGCAATTACCCCGCAGAGAAAAGCCAGCTTATATTCATGCTGAAGGGCAGGTAGTAGATGAACCTTGGTGTTAGTTGTTAGTTGTTAGTTTTGTCTTCGGCATAATTTTACTAAATCTTGGTTTATTGAAGCGGAAAGGAGAAAATTATTTGTCTAGATTGTTCTATTTACTTTGGTGAAAAATTCTCTAGACAGCGATCGCTCTAATTGGGATATATAAAATAAATAACATAATGACCAATGACAAATGATCGATTATATCAAATGAATCCTCAAGGGCGATTTAGCGATCGCGCTGAGGATTATGCTAAATATCGACCTAGCTATCCTGCTGAAGCTATTGACTGTATTTTAGAAGGATTAGGCGAACCATCTCAACTCATAGCTACCGATATTGGAGCAGGAACTGGTATTTCTTCTCGTTTACTAGCTCATAGAGGGGTAAAAGTAATCACGATTGAACCTAACGCAGCAATGAGACAGGTAGCTAAAGCGCATCCTTTGGTAGAATTTCGTGATGGTAGTGCAGAAAATACCAAACTACCTAGTAATTCCGTAGACTTAGTTACTTGTTTTCAATCCTTTCACTGGTTTAATCCCGAACCGACTTTAATTGAATTTGCCCGTATTCTTAAGCCAGAAGGCAGACTAGCAGCAGTCTGGAACAATCGCGATCGTTCTGATGAATTTACTGCCGAATATATTCATCTGACTCAAACAGTTTCTACTATTCAGTCCGACTGGCGTACAGAAAGATTTTTGC
Source organism: Xenococcaceae cyanobacterium MO_188.B32 (assembly GCA_030065635.1). GTDB lineage: Bacteria > Cyanobacteriota > Cyanobacteriia > Cyanobacteriales > Xenococcaceae > JASJDJ01. The sequence continues at coordinate 6,010 of JASJDJ010000115.1, read as the reverse complement.
GCCAAACGGCTTCATTTTCTACCGTCACTCAATTAACTTTTCCTTATCAACAAGCCTTAGATCGAGAGGGTTTAATTGGACGTACGATGAGTACATCATTATACCCAAAACAAAGCAAGTAGTGGAGGAATTGACCGTAAAACTGGGAGAATTACACGAGCGATATCGCGATCGTCAAAATTTAGTTTATTTAAAGTACCAAACCAATGTTCATCTAACTTCTTTGTTAGTAAGTGCAAATTAACCCAACTCAAGCATAGGCAAATCATGTATAAACTATACGATTCAACCAAATTATATGAAGTAGGAGTAGGGAGTAGGGAGTGTTGATTTTTAACGACTAACGACTAACAACTAACAACTAACAACCAACAACGGGCGCAAGGCTTGTGCGGATACGAACCAATAACTAATTATGCACGAAACCGATATGACCAAGGCTTTAATCTTAACAGTTAAAGATTGGTATCATTCCCAACCAGATAAACCCAAAATCGAAAAAATTCATTTAATTGTCGGGCAATTTACTTGTGTCGAACCTGTTAGTTTGCAGTTTGCTTGGGAAGTCCAAACCCAAAATATTTTCTTAGCAGGAGTAGAACTAGTCATTAAAGAAACTCCTTTAATCGCTTTTTGTCATAGCTGCCAACAAGAATATCAACCAGAAATCGGACTGCAATATAGTTGTCCTGACTGTAATTCCCCTATGGAAGATATTAAATCGGGAAGAGAATTAAAGATCGATCGTATTGAATATTCTTCAACAAATAACCTTAAGGGCTGTGGGGGCGAACAGCCATTCGCCCCTACGGATAAATGTATCGGCGGTTCGCGAACTGACCCTAACTGATTACTGATTACTGATTACTGATTACTGATTACTGATAAAATGCACCAAACATTTGACGCTGCTTTAGAAATTAATTTACTCCATGCCAACCAAGAAGGCGCAGACCATAACCGCCAACATTTTGACCAATGGGGTATTACCTGTCTTAATATTATGAGTAGTCCTGGGGCAGGTAAAACAGTTTTACTGGAACAAACCCTGAAGGCTTTAAAAAATAAATTTAAGATTGCCGTTATTGAAGGGGATATGACTACCGAACTAGATGCCGATCGCCTTCGCAAATACAATGTGCCTGTAATTCCTATTAATACAGGACGTTCCTGCCATTTAGATTCTAAGATGGTAGCGGGAGGTATTCATATTCTAGAACATCAATACAACCCGACAGATTTCGATTTGGTTTTCGTAGAAAATGTAGGTAATTTAGTTTGTCCTGCCGAATTTGAAGTAGGGGAACACGCCAAGATTGCTTTACTTAGTGTGACTGAAGGAGAAGATAAACCCCTCAAATATCCAGTGATGTTTCAAGAAGCAGATTGTTTGTTAATTACTAAAATCGATCTCGCACCCTATTTAGATATCGATCTCGATCGCATTACTGAGAATGTTAGACAAATGAATCCCCAGGTCACCATTATTTCTGTATCGGCGAAAACAGGTGAGGGTCTAGAAGAGTGGTTTGCTTGGGTGAGTGATCGTATAAAGTAAGCTGGTCTTCATTAAGATTGCATCTTTCGGAACAAGAATATTATGTAATGGCTAAGCTTTGGGAGCAAAAAACAAAATTCTACCACCAGCAACTAATACTGGCTTTCACCCCTTTTTGAACCTAGTTTTTTGTCAAAGTCCCGCTATCAAAGACCATATTTGATTTTTTTGAGTACCTTTAAGATCGGATAATTGCTCTTTTATGTAGCTTTGGTTAGTTTCTACCGCTATTAATCTTTTATCAATATTGTCAATTTTTTCATCTATCTTTTTAAGGTAAGTGTTTGTAGATTTTAGTTCTTCCTTAATTTCTTTAAATATTTCTGATATATCTACTTCTATTTTTGGATTACTCATAATGCTAAACTAAAAATTGAATATGCTTAAAAACTATTATACCCGAAGCCTAAGTATCAATAGAGTTTCGGGTATTTTTTAAAGATAATTGAAAAACAATCGATCGAGCTGCGAAATCTTTAAAAATGTCACCATCAAATCTAGTAATCGCTATAGAACAAAAGAGCAAGATAATGATATAACAAGTTTATCCAAGTTGGTACAATGCACAACTGTTCTTAAACTCATCAAATCGATTTTAAGACTTAAACAAAGATTGTTAACTAAATTCCACTTATTTGTATTTGGGGGAGTTAGTCAACCAACTGGGATCTATATCTTTAATTGAGGCACAGCCACTCAAAGCCATTGCCAAATCTAATTCCTCTTTTAACAATTCCAGCACATGAGCTACTCCCTTTGCGCCCTCAGCAGCTAGACCCCATAAAATGGGACGACCCACTAATACAGCTTTTGCTCCTAATGCTAAAGCTTTGAGAATATCTGTACCCCTGCGAATACCACCATCGACTAAGATATCGATTTTATCTCCCACAGTTCCGACTATTTCAGGTAATGCGTCAAATGTGGCGATCGCCCCATCTAATTGTCTACCACCATGATTAGAAACAATTATTCCTTTTGCTCCATATTCGTAGGCTTTGAGAGCATCATCTCCTCGTAAAATCCCTTTCACTAGCACGGGTAAAGTTGCGATCGATTGTAGCCACTCTAAATCTTTCCAAGTTAAACTCGGATCTATTTGTTGAGTAAAATAGGTAAATAAACCAGACTCTTCTGTCGTTTTCGGAATCTTCAAATCTCTCATCGAGGCTAGATTAGCGAGTTCTAATGTTTTGGGTAAAGTAAATTGGTTACGGCGATCGCATTCTCTGTTGCCTAGCATGGGCGCATCTACGGTTAAACATAAAGCACTATATCCAGCTTCTTCTGCGCGTTGGACTAAGGCTTGAGTGAGGGCGCGATCGCGATGTATATAGAGTTGAAACCATTGAGAAGTACTGTTTTTTTTGGCAGCAACTGCTTCTAGACTTTTAGTTGACATGGTACTCAATACCATAACCACTCCACTATTTGCTGCTGCTTCGGCAGTTGCTAATTCTCCCTCTGGATGAGCTAAACACTGAAAAGCCATTGGTGCGATCGCTATCGGTATTGCTAGAGATTGTCCTAAAATTGTAGTAGTTAAATCTCGCCGACTCACATCTACCAACATTTTGGGTCGAAGTCGATACCGATTTATGGCTAAACGATTTTCTCTCAGAGTAATTTCATCCCCAGCACCACTCCTGTAATAGTCCAGAGCCATTGGCTCTAAGTGCTGTTTAGCAAGTTCTTCGTATTCAAATAGATTAATAGGTCTGGTCATGCTACTTAGTATCCTTGGTTTATTTTCAATTGCGCTTGGTCATAGATCGGAAGCAGATAAATAGGTCTTTCCACCTAGAAGTAATAAAGTAATAAGTAGTAACTAAAATATTCAATCCCGATAGCCAAACTTGCTACTTTTGAGGAGAACTCTTTAAACCATGCTCGATTCAAAATCTATTTTAGAGGTATTGCGTCCCGTTCAAGACCCAGAATTACAAAAAAGTTTAGTAGAACTGAACATGATCCGCAACGTTAAAGTTGACGGTAGTAAAGTGAGTTTTACCCTAGTATTAACTACTCCTGCTTGCCCTCTCAGAGAATTTATTGTGGAAGATTGCCAAAATGCAGTTAAAAAACTACCTGGAGTAGAAGAGGTAGAGGTAGAAGTTACTGCTGAAACTCCCCAACAAAAGTCTTTACCAGACCGCGCAGATGTTCCAGGCGTAAAAAATATTGTGGCCATCTCCAGTGGTAAAGGGGGTGTAGGTAAAAGCTCTGTAGCTGTTAATGTTGCCGTTGCTTTAGCCCAAACAGGAGCAAAAGTAGGCCTGCTAGATGCAGATATTTATGGCCCTAATGCTCCTAATATGTTGGGACTAGCTGAAAGTAAAGTAATGGTCAAAAACGGAACTAATGGGGAAGTATTAGAACCAGCCTTTAACTACGGAGTTAAGCTAGTTTCTATGGCATTTCTTATCGACCCAGATCAGCCTGTTATTTGGCGTGGCCCTATGCTCAACGGTATTATTCGGCAATTTCTCTATCAAGTAGAGTGGGGCGAACTAGACTATCTGATAGTGGATATGCCTCCAGGTACAGGGGATGCTCAATTAACTCTAGCTCAAGCTGTACCTATGGCAGGAGCAGTAATTGTTACTACTCCTCAAACTGTATCTTTATTAGATGCCCGTAGAGGATTAAAAATGTTCCAACAACTAGGAGTAACTGTTTTAGGCATAGTAGAGAATATGAGCTACTTTATTCCTCCCGACCTGCCTGATAAGAGTTACGATTTGTTTGGTTCTGGTGGTGGAGAAAGAACGGCTCAAGAGCTAGATGTGCCTTTACTTGGTTGTGTGCCTCTAGAAATTTCCTTACGGGAAGGTGGAGATAAGGGTATACCCATTGTTATTGCCGAACCAGAATCGGCTTCTGCTCGAGCTTTGAGTAAAATAGCTAAACAAATTGCAGCGAAAGTTTCTCTGGCTGCTTTTGCTTAAGTGTTTGTGTCATAAATTTAGTTGGCGATCGCGCTGCATCTGCTGCGTAGATCGCCCATTGACTACTCCATCTTCGCATTAGCGATCTAGTTTCTTTTTGTTCTCTCAACTCCTTGTGACACAATTATGTTCTACTGCCCCTAAATTTTTGAGCGTATCTTTTTGCGCTTCAGTCAAGCCAATAATATCAGTAATATTCATACCTTCATAAATTCGAGGTAGTTCCAAAGTCTTAAAACATTTGCCAGTAGGAAAATTCCAGAGTTTAATCTTGCCATCGAAGTCGCTACTAGCTAGTATTGTGCCCTCTGGATTCAAGCATACTGACGAAACAAGATTTTGATGTTCGGTTAGGGTCATAATACATTGACCATTAATCGCGTTCCAAAATTTAACAGTATGGTCAAAGCTGCCACTAACGATAGTAGAGCCATCGGGACTAATAGTAAGGGGAATAATTCTATTGCTATGACCCTGCAAAGTTTTAAGACATTCACCTTTTTCTACATCCCAAATTTTGACAGTGCGATCGTAACTCCCACTGACGAGAAATTTGCCATTGGGACTAAACACAACAGAATCGACATAATTTTGATGACCACGGAATGTTTTTAGATGTTGCTTATTTTCCACGTTCCAAAGTTTAATCGTACAATTGTAACTACCGCTTGCCAGAATTAGGCTATTAGGATGAAAGGCAACACCAAAAATCATACCCATTTTGTCATCGTCTAAAAGTGTATCTATCCTTTCTCCTGTATAGGGATTCCACAATGTAATCGTCCGATCGCGACTACCACTGGCAAGAAATCTGCCATCAGGACTAAAAGCAACAGAATTGACCCAATCAGTATGACCGAGCAAGGTATGAAGACATTCCCCAGTATCAACTTGCCAAAGTTTGATTTTGCCTTGAGAATCACTACTAGCAAGTAATTTTCCATTAGGATGCCAAGCTACAGAAGGTACACTGAGAGTATTACCTTGCAAGACCTTCAGACATTGACCAGTATTAATATCCCATAATTTGATTGCATCGTCATATTTAGCAGAAGCTAAAATTGGTTCATGGGGACAAAATGCTAGAGAATCGATCCATCGATCGTGAGCCGACCAACTCAACAATTTATTACCTGAAGGAATCGACCATAAATAGATATTGCCATCTAAATGACCAGTTGCTAAGATGTTGCTGTGACTTCCGCCATAATTTGACCAAAATTTCCATCATAAAATGACCTAATTTGAACGAAAATCTTGGGTTACAATAAACCTGGTTAAATCTGGGCAGCCTTAGCTCCGCGGGCGGTTGAATGGTCGAATTTTCGTGTTTCCAGGTGTAAAATCCGCCCGCCTGCGGGCGATAACATTGACGACAAATCAATACTTTCAGAGAAGGCGTGGAAGGGGGGATTTTAAGTTAACGCTCTCATGTATGACAGTTATCTTTCAAGATATGTCCCCCCTTTCCACCCCAGATTTACCTAGATTTTTTTTAGGGGTT
>JASJDJ010000114.1 GCA_030065635.1 Xenococcaceae cyanobacterium MO_188.B32 | reverse complement strand
TATAGCGATCGCATAACGAAAAAATCAGCTTTAGAGGTTTTATACATCAAAATTTTGCTTAAATCTGAGAGAGCGATCGCCAACCCTAAAAGCCTGCCCTGCCTTACATCCAAGTATGTTGTCACCCCGTCAGGGTGTTGAGATTTGGCTTAGATCGGGAGGACTCAATTACGAAACAGATAAAATAAAATCAAAACTCAATTGAAACTTAAACTTAGGATTCTGTCTCAATTTACAATAGTTGGAAATTCTCAAAATCAGAAATTTTACTGAAACTTTTACCAGAAATCTGGGAATTAGGGAAACCTACTTTAGCTGCGATTACCCTGGATAATTTTCACTGGAAAATGATTTGATTAACGCCAAAACTAGTTATAAAAAATTAATTTGATAATTACAATAACTATAAGTTCAGAGAATTTAAGGTATTTTATTGAAATTAATTAAGTAAAAGTCAGGTAATTTTCTGAGACTGTTTTTCTAACTTTTTTCTATGTATTTGGATTGACTAGAAACTAGACTGTCCCGCTTTAAATTGAAGCTCGTAATGGTAATCTAAACAATTAGCGACTATTTTTATAAAATTATAGGTATGGATATTAAAAACGGTTTTGTAGGCACAGTAGGTAATACTCCTCTTATTCGCCTGAACAGCTTTAGTAAAGAAACTGGCTGTGAAATTTTGGGTAAAGCAGAATTTCTCAATCCAGGCGGTTCGGTTAAAGATCGAGCAGCCTTATATATTATTGAGGATGCAGAAAAAAAAGGATTGCTGAAACCAGGGGGAACTGTAGTAGAAGGAACAGCAGGTAATACCGGTATTGGGTTAGCACATATTTGTAATGCCAAAGGCTATAAATGTTTAATTATTATTCCCGAAACTCAATCTCAAGAAAAAATAGATACTCTTAAAACTTTGGGGGCAGAAGTGCGCACTGTCCCCGCAGTCCCCTATAAAAACCCCAATAATTATGTCAAAGTATCGGGGCGTTTAGCGGGCGAAATGGATAATGCTATTTGGGCAAATCAGTTTGATAATTTAGCGAATCGTCAGGCGCACTACGAAACTACAGGGGCAGAAATTTGGGCGCAGACAGATGGAAAGATAGATGCTTGGGTTGCAGCTACAGGGACAGGGGGAACTTATGCAGGAGTTGCTATGTTTCTCAAAGAAAAGAATCCAGAGGTTAAATGTATAGTCGCAGACCCCATGGGGAGCGGGCTATACAGTTATGTCAAGACAGGAGAAATCAAGCCAGAAGGTAAATCGATCACTGAAGGCATCGGTAATAGTCGCATTACCGCTAATATGAAAGGTGTACCTATCGATGATGCCATTCAAATTGACGATCGCGAGTGTATCCGCGTTATTTATCAGTTACTTCGTCAAGATGGTTTGTTTATGGGCGGTTCGGTGGGGATCAATGTTGGTGCAGCAGTCGCTTTAGCCAAACAACTAGGAGCGGGACACACTATTGTAACGGTACTATGTGATAGTGGAGCTAGGTATCAATCCCGAATATATAATCAGCAGTGGCTAGCGGAAAAAGGACTCTTGTTAAGTAATAAGTAATAAGCAATAAGTAATAAGTAATAAGTAAGTGGTGGCAAAAAAGGTTATTATCTGTCAAGGTCGTTCCTGTGTTAAATATGATTCTGACCGAGTTTTGGCAGCTTTTCGGGCAAATTTAGTACCTGGGGTAGAGATCGTTCCTTGTGGTTGTCTGGGACAATGTGGTAACGGCCCTATGGTTTTAGTCGAGCCAGAACAGATTTGGTACGATCGAGTTTTACCAGAAGAAGTCCCTGTAATTGTTAAACAGCATCTTCAACGACAACGTCCGGTTAAAAAGATGTTATACCCTAAGTTTCATAGAGATTAACGCTCGGGCATTGTCAGCTATCACTCTGAGTAGTTTAATTGGAAAAAATAGTATCGAGTAAAAATAAACCCTATAATGAGTCAAACCACTTCTCCCTCGGCAGCAGATATCAAAGTAATCTTCGATCGCATTGCTCCAGTATACGACGATCTAAATAATTGGTTAAGCTTAGGTCAGCATCGCATTTGGAAACTCATGGCAGTAAAATGGAGTAACCCCCAGGCTGGAGATATAGCTTTAGATATTTGTTGTGGTAGTGGCGATTTGACTATAATGCTAGCCAAACAAGTAGGCAGAGATGGGAAAGTTATTGGTTTAGATTTTGCTACAGAACAATTAGCGATCGCCAGTCAAAAACAAGCCAAACAATGTCCCCATCTTTCTATAAATTGGGTTGAAGGAGATGCTTTAAATTTACCTTTTGATGATAACTATTTTGACTGTGCTACTATGGGCTACGGTTTGCGAAATGTAACAAATATTTCTCTGGCTTTACAAGAATTAGATCGTGTCCTCAAACCTCAAGCAAAAGCTGCTATTTTGGATTTTCATCGTCCTAGTCAATCCTATCTACGTTCTTTTCAACAATGGTACTTAAACAATATTGTTGTCCCTGGAGCTAAAAGGTTAAATATGACTGAAGAATATGCCTATATTGCCCCCAGTTTAGATAGATTTCCTACTGGTGATGAGCAAGTTAAATTGTCACAGCAAGCGGGATTTACCTCCGCTATTCACTATCCTCTGGTTGGTGGCATGATGGGAGTTTTAGTACTTAGAAAATAAGATATAAATAAGCTTAATTTTTCGAGCGCCGTTTTGTCTATTCTCACAAAATACGACCTTGCAACTATCTAATCTCTGGATATTTTTTGTTCCCCCTGTAGCTGGAGGGATTATTGGCTATTTTACTAACGATTTAGCCATCAAAATGCTTTTTCGTCCTTACAAACCAATTTACTTCGGTAAGCGTAAATTACCTTTTACTCCTGGTTTGATACCTAGTAATCAGGAAAGATTAGCACAAAAAATTTCTGATACGATTATGGGGTCTCTACTTACCCCCTCAGAATTACAAAAACTAGCCCAAAGACTCCTGAAAACAGAAAGAGTTGAGGGAGCTATTTCGTGGTTACTAAAGCTAGCCTTAGAACAAGTACAAGCAGATCGAGAACGAAAAACAGCCAGGATATTAGGCAGTATTTTACGAGATTTGTTTGCAGAATCTTTACCTCGTTTACTTAAAGTTTTAGCTAGACGGGAAGATTTTTTAGAAGCTCAAATTAATCAAATTTTCGACCAAATTCTACTCGATTTTCAATTAAGTAAAGCTCAAGCTAGGCAATTTTCTGATTGGATCCTAGAAGTTGTTTTGCCTGTCGATGCTATCCGTAAAGCAATTATTGATTTTTTGACCGATCGCAATATTCAAATTATCGATGAAGGATTTAGGGAAAAATCTAGCGGTACTTACTGGGTAGTGGCAAATCTTTTTGGTTTACGCAACAGTCTGACTCGCTTGCGTAGTTTTTGTCTCGATGAAAAAGAAATTACTAATGCAAGATTAAAAGAACTAATTATTTCTTTGGAGATACGCAATCGTTTGCAAAAATGGCTACAAAGTATTTCTCTACAGAATTTACCTGTTTCTACAGTTAGACAGCTAAGAAAAACAACTCGCGAAGCAGTACGCACTTATTTACAAAACAAAGGAGTCGATTTAATTCAAGGATTAGGAACCTCTGTAGATTGGGATCGTGTAGCAGTTATCATTATTAATCGTCTTCGTGCCTCAACTACGCTCAATAGTTCTCTAGAAGTAGTGAGTCAAGAATTAGCCTTAATTTTAGAGCGTTATCTAGAAGAAGATATGGAAAAACTGATAGCACAAATTATTCCAATTTTATCCATAGATCGAGTGATTATCGATCGCGTCATGGCAACTTCTCCTCAAGATTTAGAATTAGCTACTCAAGGAATAGTCAAAAATGAATTACAAGCAATTGTTAATTTAGGCGGGGTGTTAGGTTTTATCGTCGGTTTGATGCAGACCGTAATCCTTTTATTTAATTAGTGATTGGTGATTGGTTGTTTTCCTATTACTCATTACTCATTACTCATTACTTATTACTTAATTACCTTCCTTTTCCTAAAAGAACTACCCTTATAGTTTTAAGTGCGATCGCTGCATCTAATAATAGAGAGTAATTTTTGATGTAATAAAGATCGTAAGCAACTTTTTGGTAAGCATCTTCGATAGAAGCACCGTAAGGATAGCACACTTGTGCCCAACCAGTAATTCCTGGTTTGACTAAATAGCGCACATCGTAGTAGGGTATTTCTTTTCTTAATTGAGCATCAAATTCTGGGCGTTCGGGACGAGGCCCTACTAAACTCATATCTCCTTTCAGGATATTCCAAAGTTGAGGTAATTCATCTATTCTTGCTAGTCTTAACCAGCGACCAATTTTAGTGATTCTGGGGTCTTTTTCTTGCGCCCACTGAACCCCCATTTGTTCGGCATTCTCGTACATAGAACGAAATTTATAGACTTTGAATTTTTTACCGTTCAGTCCAGTTCTTACTTGACTGTAAAAGATTGGTCCGGGACTATCTATTTTAATAGCGATCGCGACTAATAAAGTAAGAGGAAAAGTGACAGTCAATAATAGTGCTGCTGCTAAAAAATCTACTACTTGTTTGAGTTTAGCGTCGATCCGATTATGTAAAATACTAAAGCCAGAAGTAAACGCAAACCAATCATCCTGAATATAAGATGGGGGAATTTTGTGCCAAAACTGCTCGCAAAAATCTGCCAGACTATACACGTAAATCCCTCGAAGTCGCATATCCATCAATTCTCTTACCATCTCTTCAGATAACTCTTGTTCGGTATCATCAATTAATACTCCTGACCAAGATTGTTTACTCCAGGTAGTAAAATTATCTATGCTATCTATTGATAAATAATTATCGAGCGGGAAAATTGGTTGAGTTGTATTAATTTCCTGACTATAACCATTTGCGCCGACAAGGGATAACATTTGCTTCGATCTAGTTAAAAATACAAATTCGCTTTTGTCATAAGTAGAATAATATTGCCGTCCAAAGTCGATCGCTTTATCTTCTTGACCCAATACCAAAAAGCGAGTGTGTTCTTCTTTAATTTTGACCCATTGATTTGTTGCTAGTCGCCAAAATACCGCCCAAACGGTAAACAAGCCCACACTAAGAAATAATACACCCCTACCAAGTAAAGGATCCCTTCCCCACAAACCAGTTAAGTAAATACCAGAAGTTATTACTCCTACCGTAGCTAAAATACCGAACAAAACTCTGTCTGAAGTCCACAGACTAGAAACCTTTCTGCCTAATTTATATGTATCAGCTAAATAAAGTCCTAATAAATAAACAATAATTAATCCATATAATGAAGGTGAGTTCCAGTTAAGTAACTGCCTCAACCGTAGTATAAAAGCCAAATGAAAACAGAAAAGTAATCCAATAATATCACTGATAAAAAGCAGCCAAGCAATAGTAGACCGAGAAGCAGGATTATTCATTTTAGATACTAATCTAGATGTTAACTAATTAGAACTAAACTCTGGAGTAGAGTCTGTTAAAATGTATTATATTTAACATTTTTAGGAAATAGATTTAAGCAAAATTTATCTAAATCCTAGATTATGTCTCATTTTACAGTTCCAATGTAAATTTATTAGCAAAAAACTTAAATATAACCTGAGTTCGGGATAAGAAAAAGGACTTGTTGAGTTTACTCACCTTCACGAAAGTAAAGTTATCTCGGTTTCGGGTATGGATAATCAAAGATTTTGATTACTGGATTACGCCCAATGGGTCAACTGTTATCCTAAGCATTAACATCACTGTTAATACTCGGCTTCAAAACCGTGCATGAAGTAGGGTAGGTAGCCAGCGAGTTACCAGTCTGGGCACTTTTCCAACCACCCCCCTCCAAACTACACATGACCCGACCGTGCGACGTAGCTTGACCGTATTCTTTACGTTTCAAGGCTTGACCATCGTAGCGTCCATATTGGATGTTTTGGTGGCAGCTACGGCAAACCACCAGAGTTTTACGTCGGCGAGCCGACATTTTCTTCATCCAGTCTGGGCGAGGTTTACGTCCTTTGCGCTCCAGGTCGGCTAGTTTGCGGATGTGGTGAACTTCAATGTTCTCTCGATTGCCACAAAGTTCGCATTCTTGAGCTAAGAGACGTTGAACTAATTCGCTACGTCCATTCCAGATGCGAGATTGTTGCTCATCATCTATTGTCACCCATTTATTCCATTTCAAGTTGGCTCGACGACGCTTACCCAAGGTATATTGAGGAATGAGTTCTGACTCGACATACTTATCTAACCTATCTAACACCAAATTGGCCAGAATGGGACTGACAATTGACCCTTGCCGAACCCCGCTATAGGTTTGATTGTATTTCCAGTCTTCCAAATATCCTGCCTTAAGTAATCTCTCGATAAGTCGAATAAAACGGTTGTCGTGAAATTTTTCGCGCAAAATATTTAACAAAATGGAGTGATCTATTTTGTCAAAACAGGCGCGAAGGTCTCCTTCGATAAACCATTTAGTTCCTCGACCCTTTTGGCTTACTCTCAACAGAGCAGTATGACAACCTCGTTTAGGTCGAAATCCATGAGAACAATCGCGCTTATTGAGGTTCATAGTAGGCTTCTAGAATTGAGCGGATTACTTCCTGGAGGAGTTTATCCGACCAAGAAGGCATACTTAGAGGTCTCAACTTGCCATTCTTTTTAGGAATATAGGTTCGGCGCACTGGAGTCCATTGATATCGTTCTGCTCTCAGAGCTTGAATGATTTTATCTATTTTGGCCAGTGACATGCCATCGACCGTTTCCGAGGTAATTCCTGGTGTTAATGCGCCTTGATTGCGAGCGAGTTTCCCGTAGGCGCGTAGATAGAACTCAGGTTGATAAAGTAATCGATAGACTCTGGAAAGGGGTAATTGTCGTTGCCCCCGTTTACGTATGATGTTCAGTATTGTGTTGGCGTTTCGCATCTCGCGTACCTGGCAATTCCTGTTGTCATCTGATTTACCTGTTCTACTTCGCCCTGTGAACGGTTCTCCCGTTCTCCCTGGTGAGGCGTAACTCTCACGACTACTATTAGAACTCCGTTACCTTAGGACTCTCGTCCCTTAGGCAATCCCATGTTCCGTCACTAACCAACCTATTCAGAGCGACTTAGGTTTCCCATCCATATCCTTAAATGAGTTAAGAAAAAAGAGCCCGTGAAAAGTCAGTTCAACAGTGTGTTGTTTTTCCCGCTTCATTTAGCTCGGGGTCAAACCTTTATTACACAAGGCTTTCAGTAACTGCAATCGCTAAATTGGTGACAAATGCGGGTTATCAGTGTGAATCTGATTGCTCAGAAATATCAGAATATAAATCCGACCAACTATCTCGAAGCGCATCAATGGATTTTTGAAGTTCATCAATTTGAACTCTTCTGATTACCATCATCACCCCATCAACATGAGCTTGAGTACCAGCAGCCCCTAGATGCTTATAACGAGAAGGTTTACCTTGCCCTTGAGAATTAATATAATCCGAGCATTGTTCGCGAAATACAATCGCGAACAACAGTTGGTTGCCTTATAGCTAATCTCACAATTAAGTAAACTTATGTATCATTTTTAGATACTTAAAAGAGAAAGTGATAAATTAGTAATTGAAGTCTAAAAGACTTCCCTGACAGAGATTACAGGTTTGTTTTTATTCAATAAAGGAGGTCAAACAATCTGTTTTATCTAATATCTGTCTCGTTCAATAAAAACAGTAACACTCAACTAAAAAATTGATATTTCCTCAAGTAGAAAAGAGGGAGCTAGTTCACTGGCTAATATTAAACAGTGAATCTCCAAATTGGATTAATTAAAAGAGGAAATCCCTCGGTGATTATAGCTTGAGTGTTATTGTTTTAAGCGAAATATCGATCGAGCACGAGCAGAAGCGATCGAAACCAAGCTTATAGTGCAGCTACCCGCAACAGCAAAATCTCCACCTCGTTTCAGTCTTAATCTTAGGGAAATTATTGCCAGTCATATTTATAATCTATAAGCAACTCAAAAAACCTTATAGCTACAATTATTTAGGGCGTAGAGAAGTCAATACAATTTTTCTCAATTGGTATAATTCATTTCTGTAACTCTTATGCTCTAAATGTATTTAAAAAATCTTCATCTGCGGTCATTTCGTAACTATGTCGAACAACAGGTAAAGTTTACAGCCCAAAAAACTATTGTCGTGGGGAATAATGCTCAAGGAAAGTCTAATCTACTAGAAGCAGTAGAGTTACTAGCTACGCTCAAAAGTCATCGGGCTATTCGCGACCGCGAATTAGTTTTGGATGGTACTATGACTGGTCAAATCGAAGCTACTATAGAACGAGCCTATGGAACAGCCGAACTAACTCTAACTCTTCGCAAACAAGGTAGACGCACTGCCGCACTTAATCAAGAAACTGTCCGCCGTCAGGTAGATTTTTTGGGAATACTCAATGCAGTCCAGTTTTCTAGCCTCGATCTAGATTTAGTAAGAGGTGCGCCAGAATCTCGTCGTAGTTGGATTGATGGATTATTAATTCAGTTAGAACCAGTCTATTCCCATATGTTGCAACAGTACAATCAAGTGTTGCGTCAGCGAAATGCTTTACTCAAAATCATTCGTCAACAAGAACAAGAAAAACAATTAGATATAGACAAAGAAAATTTAGCACAACTGCAACTATGGGATGAACAATTAGCTGCTACAGGTTCTAGAGTAACCAGAAGACGTGCTAGAGTCTTAGAAAGAATTGCTCCTTTGGCTCAAACCTGGCACGAGCGCATTAGTGGTAAAACAGAAATATTGGAAATAAACTATGCACCTAATATAGAGTGGACAGAAGATGAGCCAGAAAAAGTACAACAAGCTTTTTTAGCTAAAATCGAACAGCGACGCATAGCCGAACAACATCAAGGCAAAACCGTAGTAGGACCCCATCGAGATGAAATTGAGTTTACTATTAATCAGACTCCTGCTCGTTATTATGGTTCTCAGGGACAACAGCGCACTTTAGTCTTGGCTTTAAAATTAGCCGAACTAAAATTAATTGAAGAAGTCGTTGGCGAACCACCTCTACTGTTACTAGATGATGTTTTAGCAGAATTAGACCCCCACCGTCAAAATCAATTATTAGATACTATTGGCGATCGCTTTCAAACTATCATTACCACTACCCACATCGGTTCTTTTCACGACCAGTGGCTCGAAGACTCGCAAATCCTTACTATAGAAGCAGGAAAAATTAGTCAGAAATAAAAGAAATATTTTTTTATAACGGGGAGATAATTGCGCTAAAGAATTGACTATATTTTTGTTTTTTTTTCGATCGCTGTATATATTTTTTGGTCATCGATTAAATTAAAATCGGTTGTGTCTATTTTTATAGTGCGGTCGCAAACATTTAAAATTTCATAGCCTCCTTTATTCCAATTCGATTCCATCTCTTCATAAATTAAATGATCTACATGACCAGGATGTCTTGCACCAGATATTGCTCTGGCTTTAAATCTTTGTCTAATAACTTCTGCTGTTGCATAACAATAAATTTGTAATAAATTAAACTGATATTTGTTTTTTAAGTTTAAAAATTTGCTTTCATCGAATTCTGGCTGAAAATTACTTTCGACAATTAAGTTTTGTTTGGTTGCAAGTATTTTTTCTATAAATAAATAGAGTAATCCATAACTAGCTACACCTAATTTTTTAGACCATTCTCTATCTGAATAACCTAAAGAATTATATAAAGATTCTTTAATATCGTCTCTACTTATTAGCGGAAGTGAATAACGCTCGGCTATTTTTTTAGCTAAAGTAGTTTTACCAGTACAAGAAAAACCAGAAACGACAATAAGTAAGCTTTTCATCATCTATTTTACTTATTAGCATTTTCACTATTTACCGAATAATAATGCTCTACTGTAGGAAAAGGAGCGTAAAAATGATGTAATAATTGTTTCCAAGTTTGATATTGTTCTGACTTTCTAAAGCCAATGGTGTGGTCTTCTAAGGTTTGCCAATAAACTAACAATAAATATCGATCGCCCACTTCTAAACATTTTTGTAAATCGTGGGATATATATCCTGGCATGGAAGAAATAATTTTAGCTGCTTCTCGAAAGGCAATTTCAAATTCATTACTCATTCCAGATTTGATATTTAAGATAGCTGTTTCTAAAATCATCAATTCTCTCCTAATAATGTTAGGCTGTAGTTGTACAATTACAAGGACAGGTCGGGTCATGAAAGTAATAACTTTTACTGAAGCCAGAAATAAGTTAAAAAGCGTTCTGGATCGGGTAATTGATGATGTAGACTATACAATAATTACCAGACGGGATGCTGATGATGCAGTGGTTATGTCTCTTGACTATTTTAATAGTTTGTTAGAAACCGTTCATTTGCTAAAATCTGCTGTTAATGCTGCTCATTTAGAAAGATCGATCGCTCAATACAAACAAGGAAAAGTAGTCGAAAGAGATTTATTGGATGAGTAGTCGCATCTTAGCTTGGACTGATGAGGCGTGGGAGAGTTATGTCTATTGGCAAAGCCAGGATCGTAAAACCCTTAAAAGAATCAATAAGTTAATTAAGGCAGCAAAAACAACTCCGTTTGAAGGAATAGGTAAACCAGAACCTCTGAAAGAGAATTTATCAGGCTTTTGGTCGCGACGTATTGATGATACTAATCGTTTAGTTTATGCTGTGGATGATAAATATTTAACAATTATTTCTTGTCGTTTTCATTATTAATTCAGTAAAAAATATGACCATACTGGGAGATGTTTTACTTGAAATAACTGATGCCGTGTGTATTAATTATGAAATTTTAGGTAACTCTGAACCAGCACTTCACGCTCATGTAATTCCCAGATATGCAACTGAACCTAAAGATAAGTTACAAAGACCAATCTGGTTTTATGATTGGGAAAGTTCGCCAAAATTTGATTTAGAAAGAGATCTTCAGTTGATGAGTAAGATAGCAGAAAAAATAAAAAGTTATTTGTAATACTGCGATCGCACTCCAGTCTGATACTCTAGGTAAGGGCATACGTCTGGCGATCGCATATACAGTCATGACAACAGAAGCAACTATATAACGGAGAAAAGCAACTTCTGTAGGGGTGTAACCATTCAAAGCAACGCGAATAGCAGGAAATGCCGATGCCCACAAGATTACACAGACAATAATGGCAAAAATTGTTAATCCTTTGGGACTTTTCTCTTGCTGGCGAGATACCTGAATTGGATTGGGTTTGCCAGCATAATAAATTGAGGAAGATAATGTCATCTTGTTTCCCTGGCGGGGCGACAATAGTAGCTAGTTTCGAGAAATGGTATAACAAATAAAAAGGAAAAGGAATTAAAAAATAGATTTATCCCTTTCCCTCCAGAAGCTGATAGCTGATTAATAATGATTACCCACTTTACGATGATGTACCGCAGTTAAAGCATCGGGATTAGATACACGACCATTATCTACTTTGCTATAAACAATCCAATGATCGCTACATTCCATCCGCGTAACTACTTCACATTCTATATAGGCTAGGGCATCAGTCAAAATTGGCGAACCATTTTTAGCAGTTTGAGTATCAACTCCTGCAAAGCGATCGTCCCCTGGTTTAAAGCGTTTGAGGAAGTGTTTCATCAGGTTTTGATATTTACCTTCTTCAAGAACATTTAAGACAAAACGATCGCCTACTTGCATCAAAGATTCGATCGCCCGATCTTTGGCTACGGCAATAGTCAATCCTGGTGGTTCAAAACTAGCTTGGGATACCCAGGAAGCTAACATGGCACTACTAACATCTCCTTTGGTAGCAGTAATAATATAAAGTCCGCCACTGATTCTACCTAAAGCCTTATCAAGATCGGTATCTAGGGATTTCATCTGCTTAACCAGTTTATCTCTTGTCAGCAGTTGTCCTAAGTCTGTTCCCGATTCTTCACAAAGTTGATAGGTAGCTTCATCAGGATTATCTTTGATCCGAATAGAAGGAAACGCTTTCTTTAAGCCTGCTTCTCTAAATTTAGTTAAGAGCGGATCGATAGGTTCATCATCCCCACCATAGGATTCAAACATACCAATGAATTGTTTCTCTTTGCTAGCAGCTAGAGCAGTACCTACATTAGCAATAATTTCTTGCAGATTATTACCAGACAAAGGAGGCATACCTAAAACGATACCAGCAGCACGACTCACAATTTCGTGTACTTCTGTATTATCTGCCGAGCGCAAGTCTACCATTTCTACAGCTACGCCAGTTTTAGTAATACCATGAGCAATAGCTTGAGAAAGGCGATCGCTATAACCATAGTCGGAAATGTACAATACAGCTACGTTCTTTTCTGCTTTAGTTTGGGCATTACTCCAATCCCGATAGCGATTTAACAGTTCATTGAGGTTATAACGTAGTAAAGGACCGTGACCATTTGCTACAGTAGTAATCTCTCCTAATTTATCCATCCGCTTCATCGCTGAAATAACAGAACGAGCATTAGGAGCCATCAAACATTCATAATAGAAACGATAATCTCTTTCGATCGCGCTTAAATCTTCATCAAAGGTGCTATCGCCACAATAGTGCATCCCAAAGGCATCACAAGTATAAAGAATTTTTGTTCCGCGATCGTAACTAAAGATAGTATCGGGCCAATGAAGGTTAGGAGCATTGATAAAATCAATAATATGACCCTTTCCTAGATCGATACTACTGCCACTCTTGACAAATTCGTACTCAAAAGGCTGATGAACTAAGTCTTCTAAAAATTTGATTGCTGTTTTTGCCCCTAATACTACTGCTTGGGGTGCTAACTCTAATAAGTCTTTGACTAAACCACTATGATCTGGTTCGGTATGACTAATAATAATATAGTCAATTTCTTGAGGGTCAATTAGACCGGTCAGCGTATCTAGATATAATTGACGAAATTTGGCGTGAGATGTATCAACTAAAGCAGTTTTTTCCCCACGAATTAGATAAGAATTATAAGTCGTACCATTTTGTAAACCAAATTCTATATCAAAGCGATCGCGGTCCCAATCAAGGGAACGGATGGTTGTAGTGTCTGGTGCAATATCAACAGTTTGAATAGTTAACCGTTTTTCTGTTTTTACTGGGGTGGTTACCATCTTCCCTCTCCTTTACGGTTTTTATTATTTGTTTATTTTTTTTATTGTTACACGCCTTAAAAAAAATATTAGATAGGAAAACTTATAGCAAGAGTAAAAATATCTAAATGAGTGAGCAAAAGTTTCTCGATTGGCTATGTTTAACTATCGGCAATTCTAGGTTACATTGGGCATGGTTTCGCGATCGACAACTCCAATTAAGTTGGAATAGTGAATATCTTACAGAACCTGTAGTTAATAAAACTATTCCTTCAGATATTTTTCCCGCTTCTTTACTAAAAGCTCCTTTACTCAAAGATAAATTATCTCAATTGCCTCTATGTCTGGCTTCGGTTGTACCTGCCCAAACTAGATTGTGGCAAGGTTATCAACCCCTACAGCAAATTAATTTAGCTGATATTCCTCTCCAAGGAATTTACCCCACTATGGGAGTCGATCGCGCTTTGGCAGCTTGGGGTGCGGGTAAAACTTATGGATTTCCTTGTTTGACGATCGACGCTGGTACTGCTTTAACTTTTACAGGAGTCGACGAGCGAGAAAAATTAATCGGTGGTGCTATATTGCCAGGTTTAAGTTTACAATTAAAATCTCTTGTTTCTCGCACTGCTGCTTTACCGATAGTTAAATTGACTCCATCTTTACCCAATCGTTGGGCTTTAACTACTACCCAAGCGATCGAGAGTGGCATTGTTTACACGATTTTAGCGGGTATTAATAGTTTTATCACCGATTGGCTCGAGCAATTTCCTCAAAGCAGAATCATTTTTACTGGAGGAGATACATTCTTACTAAAGAAATATTGGGAATTAGGTCATAAAACAGAAATCAGACAAGTAATATTTGATACAAATTTGCTTTTTTGGGGTATGAGATTAATTTATTTTGCTTGAATTGAATCAGATTATTAACAAAATTTTAAAAATAAATCATATTGATAAGTTTTAAGTATGACAATTGTTTTTCCTTGTCAATAAATTAATAATGTCTATGGAAAAAATTCATAATTTATTAGCTAATTAACTTATAAAATATGATTAGCATTTTTATAACTCAATAATTACAGTAATTATACTTATGGCTATTGAGTTTATCTCCCAAGATAATATATCAAGGAGATGGCTTTAAAATGCAAGCAATCGACTAGGGATTTTAGTTACTAAAAAGAGTCAATTCGATCTAATGTTTCATAATATACTTTCTTGTTATTTGGCAATGGCTTTAGCCATTTTTTGTGTTTGGTTTGGTCTTTTTATTTCGGATAAGACAACTCCAAAAAATCATCTTGTTTCTTGGGTAGTGTTACTAATTGCTCCTTTGTTTTGGCCCATAGTTCTTCCTTTGTCTATTAGAGAGCTTGTCGTCAAACTTATAAATAGGCAAAACCGCCAAGAGCACATTCAGTTAAAAGAAGCCCTCATAAATCTCCAAACCAATGAACTAAATGTGAATTGAGAATATATTTTATAATTTTGGCTCTATCTTTTTGCTAGGTACATCAGGAGATCGCTCTATCTGTTCTAATTGATAACCTAATTTAGTGAACTGTTCGACGAACTGAGTCGATTGGAAAGATTTTTCGGTTGCAGGATTTGTTTTTAATTCTCGACGAAGTTTTTTTAATTTTGCTTTTTTACCCATAGTCTTCAACTAAAATATAATTCAACTTATTTTTGAGAATTGACATTACTTGTCTTCAGAAGGTTTATCAATACCCTTATCTAGCTCTGCTAAAAAGTCATCGATACTTGACTTTGGATTTTCTTTTATTTCTGAAGTAGTAAATTTTACATCAATTGGCTTTTCTTCATTTATTTCTTCAGAGTTAGATTCAAGATTAAACTCTGAAGAAGTGTCATCTATCTCTTCTACTTCTGTTGTTGCTTGTACTGAAATAACTTCTTCGCTTTCCGTCTTTGAAAATGATACTTCATTTGAGGACTCAGCTTTTATTGTTTCTGGCTCGGTAGTAGTACTAACTGGATATTGTATTTCTGTGGTTAACTCCTCAAAATCAGTTTTTCCTAAGGTTGAAGATGGTGTTTCCTCTGTTGTTTCTGGCTCGGTAGCAGTACTAACTGGATATTGTATTTCTGTGGTTGGCTCCTCAAAATCAGTTTTTCCTAAGGTTGAAGATGGTGTTTCTTCTGTTGTTTCTGGCTCGGTAGCAGTACTAATTGGATATTGTATTTCTGTGATTGGCTCCTCAAAATCAGTTGCCCCTAAGGTTGAAGATGGTGTTTCTTCTGTTGTTTCTGGCTCGGTAGTAGTACTAACTGGATATTGTATTTCTGTGGTTGGCTCCTCAAAATCAGTTGCCCCTAAGGTTGAAGATGGTGTTTCTTCTGTTGTTTCTGGCTCGGTAGTAGTACTAACTGGATATTGTATTTCTGTGGTTGGCTCTTCATCATTTGTTTCTTCTTCTGATACCCGATCGATATTTGGCTGAGGATTAGTTTCACTAGAACGGTTCAAAAATCCACTAATTAGTTCAGTAACCGAGAAGCCGTCTGTATCCACTGCTTCTTCAGGATGAGCGAGCGCTTTTCTTAATTTCAGGTTTTGCCAATTAAAGGAAATTACCAGAGCAACTGCTGCTACTTGCCCTAGCAATAAACTACCAGTAATTCGGCTAGCACAAAACCACAAGACTAAAGCGTAAAATAAGCCTACACCACTCCATAAAAAGTCATCTCGCTGATGAATATCCGACATGGAGAAAGCCGTTAAAAATAAGACAAGACTACTCAAGCCAACTGCGATCGCTAGGACATGTGCCAGCATTTTGTTGTTACTCCTTTTATATGTATCTACTTATTTGGGGTTAAAGCACCTTCCTTCCCTTTGTCTATTTAATCAATTCTTTTCTCAAAAAGTTAATTAAGTAATGTTGCAAATCGAGCTCGACAAAAAGATTACTTAATATTTCTTTCCTAAGTTAGAATTTTTAATTTATTGTTCGATAACATTCTTGACGATCCCATCAGTGACTCGATCGGTAATAATAACCTTACCGATTTGAGTAGGAAGAATAAACCTAACTTTACCTGCTTTAACTTTTTTATCACTTTGAAGCGTTTCTATTATGGCATTTATATCCAACTCTGTAGGAATTTTAGTCGGTAACTTTGTCTTAGCAATTAATTTATCTTGACGATTGGCTTCTTCTTCCGTCCATAATCCCATCAAAGAAGCAATTTTTCCTGCTGCTACCATCCCAATAGCTACGGCTTCTCCATGAACAAATTGTTGATAGTTAGTTAAACTTTCTATCGCATGACCAATGGTATGACCGTAGTTTAAAATTGCTCTTAATCCCGCTTCTTTTTCGTCTTGGCTAACTACCTCTGCTTTCGCTCGAGCAGAGCGAATTAAAATTGTTTGCAATAATTCTTGGTTAATACTTGCAAAGCGATCGATATCTCCAGCTTGTTCTAATTTAGTAAATAAATCCTTATCCCAAATAATGCCATACTTAATTACTTCTGCCATTCCCGCACGAAATTCTCTGACTGGCAGAGTTTTTAAGACTTGAGGATCGATTAAAACTAATTTGGGTTGATAAAAAGCACCAATTAGGTTTTTACCTTGAGGATGATTAACTCCTGTTTTTCCACCGATAGAAGCATCTACCATTGCGAGTAAAGAAGTAGGAACTTGGACAAAATTTACTCCCCTTAACCAAGTAGCAGCAGCAAACCCAGTCATATCACCAACTACACCACCACCTAAAGCGACTAGTGTAGAAGAGCGTTCGAGATGATGTTCTAAAGCAGTATCGTATATTCGGGCAATAGACTGAAGAGTTTTATAAGTTTCTCCTGCTGGTATTAAGTGAGTGCAGGTTTCAAAACCAGCATCTTCTAGAGATTTGATACAAGTCTGTCCGTAGTCATTAAAAATCTCTGGATTAGACACGAGTAAGACTTTTTTGCCTAAATTTAATTGTTTCATCTCTTCGCCTAGTTGAGTAAGGCTACCAGATGAAATTAAAATATTGTAAGAATTTGCAGGTAAATTAACGCTGATAGTAGGCATAGGTAGTGCGATCGAGCAAGAAACTAATAACTAAAATATCTCACTCAAGAGTACAATAACAAAATAAACGTTTTTTTATGATTCTTTAAGGAGATTTATGTAATGGGTGGCGTTATTGCTTTCGTTTTGTTTATCGGTCTTTATACAGGAATTGCTCTTGGTCTTTACTTTGGCTTCCGTTCTATTAAGTTAATTTAATCGATCTATTAGGGCGATTAGCCAATCGCCCCTACTAACAACTAAACACTAAATGCTTATTTCAAAACAAAAAATTAAACACCAAAGAGCCAATCCCCTGAACAAATTTACCAAAGCTGCCTGCCCCTCGACCATTTTTGGTTTGTCTTTCTTCTATTTGACTGGCAATTTCTATACCTTGTAGAAATTCTTGACTTGCTTGATAGCCTATTTGATTTCCTTGCTCTTGAAAGAGTTTTGCTGCTATTTCCCCATTCATTTTGGCTTTAGCTCTTCGATCGAGATGATATTGAGTTAATCCTAGAGCAAGATAGGCATCCGCAAATTTACTATCGATACTAATAGCACGATTATAATGGTCGATCGCGACTTGATAATTTCCTCTTTGCGCTTCTTGTAATCCCCAACGATGAAACTGTTCTGGAGTACCTGCATAATCGAGAATTCCTCGTGCGCCTTCTAAATAAGCAGTATTAAGATCGACATCGGTTAAGTTCGCATCAGTTAGATAGGCATTTCTCAGATCGGTTCCCTTTAAATTAGCTCCAGTTAAATTAGCCCCAGTTAAATTAGCTCCATAAAGCGATGCTCCTGCTAAATTAGCACCCCGTAAATCTGCACCAGATAAATTAGCTTGACTCAAATTGGCTTGAGCGAGGTTTGTATTAGCTAAGTTTGCCCCAGAGAGATTAGCCATTACTAAACCGGCACTACTAAGATCGCAGTTGGAACAGTTTTTAGTCCCCAGCAGTTGATTGAGATGGCTGAGGTTTTCTGCTTGGGTAGGAAAAGGTAAGATAACAGGAGTTAATAAGGCGATGGTGCCGATTAACTTAAAAGGTAACAGAGAAATTTTTGAGGTAATAAGTGTTTTCTGTATCATCATGGCGACTAGCAACTCAGCAAAGATTCCGCCATTTTAGCCTTTCATTTTATTTATGCCAGGACACTTAAAATACAGTCCTATTTACTAGAATAGAGAAAAGCTCTGAAACCACAATTAAATGAAAATTTCAGAGCTAATCAAATGAATAGTCTAGCTGTACGAGTTTGACGACAGATGCAGCTACTAACTATCACAATCCAGAAGTTGACTGTTCTCCTCCCCAGGTAAGCAGTCAGGGGAAGCGCAAGAAAAACTTGACCCTGATATGGTATGGGAAGAAAACGCTATTTTACCTCTTCTGCCATGTCTAAACAGGGTAAGCGCAAGAAACATTTAGTCAAAATATGCTGGTGAAGAAAAACTACAATTACACAAACTCTAATTGTCATTAGTACCACATTATTCTCAATATTATTGAAAACAACATAGTCTTATTGATTCTTGCGCTTACCCTGAACTCATCTAGACAAGACTTGTAAAGAAGACACTGCCAGAGTCATCACTACAAATTCTGATTCAGTACCGACTTTTCTCAAGATAAACTGTTAAATATAGCTATCAGTACAAAGATTAAACAAAAAGTATGGCTACTTATCAAGAAATCTGCCGTCAAGTTGAAAACTTAACATTAGATGAGCAAATTCGGTTGATGGAAGAATTAACAAAAATAGTCCGTCATCGTACTCAAGCAAAATCTAAGCGCAGCATTATGGAGTTAGAAGGATTAGGAAAAGAAATCTGGCAAAACATTGATGCTCAAGAATATATCGATCGAGAGCGTCTATCATGGAATGGCTAGATCGACTACAGGGTAAAATTGTTGGCTTAGATACTGCTCCTTTAATCTACTTTATCGAGCAAAATCCAAGGTATCTCAAGATAGTTCGGGAATTTTTTAGAGCAATGGATCGAGGAGAATTTCAAGTTGTTACATCAACACTGACATTAACCGAAGTATTGGTACATCCATTGAGAAAGGGTAATATCGAATTAGCTCAACAGTATCAAGATATTCTTTTAAATCAAGACCATCTAACAGCCTATTCTGTATCCCCTAATATTGCTGAACTTGCTGCTAAACTCCGAGCCACAAAAAATATTAGAACTCCAGATGCAATTCAAATTGCTACAGCAATTCAAAATGGTGCAGAATTTTTTTTAACTAATGATAGGGATTTGTGTAATATTCAGAGTTTAAAAATTCTCATTTTGGATGAAATTACAATTACAGAATAATAACGCTAATTGGCGATCAGGCGAAGCCTGCCAGCGAAGCTGGGCGCGCTCTTTGTTATCTACTGACTTTACCATCTTCACCAAAAGAACAATATCCTTCAAGTTCTCCTTGCGGGTTTAAAATTGCAAAAAAGGCGTTTTTTCTCTCAAGCAGATAGCACAAGTCCTCTTGTACAGTATCAACATTAAAGTTGTAACAGTCATAGGGAGAAGGATAACGCCAGTTAAGAATTTTCAGTGCGTGTTGGCGATCGAGTTTTTGAAATTTTAGTTTCATTCCAACTTTACTTTATCTTGACTAACAGTAGGAGATGAAGAAGAAACAGAATTTAAAGCGGACAAATTCCAAAACTTAATTACTTGTCTACCTACTTCCTGCGGATGGAAATAATGAAAGAAATGATAACCTTGAGGACATTCCCATAAAACATCTTCTGGTTTTAAATAATTTTGCCATCCTCTTAATGCATTGATATCGACGATCGCATCATTTTGACTACCACTAACCATTAAAGGTACAGATACTCCTTCTGGGGTAATACTATATCTCTTATAAAGAGAGTGAGGTGAGGGGGATGTATCTAAGTCTCGTTTGAGAATTTCTACTAAATTTTTGGCATTGTATTTTCCTCGATCGCCAAAAAGTTTCTGTACCATTTGTGCCAAAACAATTTCCTGACTACAAGGTAAAAGTTGTCTTAGAGCATAATAATGGCATTGCCAATCTACTGCTGGATTAAAGCCTACTCCGAGTAAGGTAAGAGACTTAACTTTATGAGGATATTTACGAGCATAAAGTAATCCTAATAAACCTCCCGTACTATGACCAATTAAATTAACTGGATAAGATAAAGACTTGAGATAGTCATGAAGTAGTACTAAAGCTATATCTAAGGAACAAGGTTCATCCTGGTCTTGATAATATTCCCATCTAGCTGTAGTTATATAGCGAGATAGATAATTATTTGTTTATTCATTTGTTCTCTCTCCCTCAAAATTAATTAGATGTGATGGAATGAATAACAGCTCTAATTTTTTCGGTAGGATACTGTTAATGGGAATTTTATGTAGGTATGTATATAGATATGTATGTATATAGGTATATATTTATTTTATTTGTTTATTAATTCCCATAATCGATACCGCAAAGATTCTTTTCATTGATAAGTATGATATTTTTTTATCTGTAGGTAAAAATCGCTCTCATGTTTTGCAGTAATGAGACTTTGACCGATCGCGTCGATGAGAGCAAAATTCAAAATCTCGACAATCGATCGCTTCTTCTGATAAAGCTTTGATGGGATGTACCGTACATTTTAAATGATAATTACCCGTAAAATATACACACTTAGAACAAGGAATTTTATGTAAATTATGTACATAATTAATACCTTGTTTGGCTATTTGGCAAATTCGCCATACCATTAAACTAATTACTGTAGCCCAAACGAAAAAACAAATAAATAAGTGCATATTTCTTACTCTAAATATTACTTATGAACTATCAATAATCAGTTATCAGTCATTTTGACTCTTAACTGATAACTGGTAACTGTTGACTGATAACTGTTAACGGTTAAACACCGAATTCACTCTTGAGTTGTCCTACCCATTCTTTAATTCGGGATTCGGTTAATTCGGATTGGTTATCGTCATCAAGAGCTAAACCTACGAATTGGCCATTCTTTTCTGCTTTAGAAGCTTCGTGTTCATAACCATCTGTAGACCAGTGTCCGACAGTTTTTCCTCCTAAAGAAGAAATTTTCTCTTCCAATATTCCCATCGCATCTTGAAAGTTTTCTGCATAGCCCATTTGATCTCCTGTGCCAAAATAAGCTACTTTTTTGCCACTAAAATCTACATCGTCTAACTCATCATAGTAACCTTGCCAATCTGCTTGCAGTTCGCCAATATCCCAAGTAGGACAACCAATAATAATGCATTCGTATTCGGCAAAATCACTATTTTCTACATCAGCAATTTCATGCAAAGTTACTACCTCTGCACCACCAAATTCGGCTTGAATCATTTCTGCTGCTGATTCAGTTTTACCTGTGGTACTACCGTAAAAAAGACCAATTTTAGACATATTTATTCACTCCCATACTAAGTTTTTCGGTTCTAGTTGATGCTTTTGGAGAATTGGCATTTTTTGTCTGCATTGACTGCAAAACCAATAAATACCTCTTCTATCTACATGACGCAGTAACTTGTTTGTGCAACAAGGACAATATTTCATGACTAGTAAATCGATTTTATTTATTGCAAATCTTTATAAATAACTAAGTCGTTAGGTTGTTTTGTCTTTCAAGTCGCAATTCAAAATAAATAGTAGGTATTAGCGTGTAGATAGATTAAATTCTTGGGTCAGAAGCTATTCGGAAAAATTGTTAGGAATTAGATTTTTATTATGACTTTCTAATTCCCAAGACAATGCAAGAATCAGACTATTCTTAGCTTACATTTATTGATAAGTAATATCAATAAGTTAAGAAAAAATTTAACCGCGGAATGCGGTCGGGGAAGGGGGCTGGTTATTTTTATGTTTATGAATCCGACAGTTAACTGTTTGTTCTAGCCCCATTCCCCCGCAGGCACCGTCGTTGTACGGCGGTGTAACGCTGACTAGATATTGCCATTAGCGATCGCGCTCAGAACATCTAGGTTATCGTAAACAAGGTAGGCAAAAAATGCGCCACCAACACCGCCGACAAAGAAAGCAGCAGCAAACTGACTCCATCCATCCACAGTTTTGAGGGACTC
>JASJDJ010000113.1 GCA_030065635.1 Xenococcaceae cyanobacterium MO_188.B32 | reverse complement strand
CTCGATCGATAGTTGTGGCGAGCGCTCCACAAATGTTACCAAGCATCTGAAGCAGCTCGAGCGATTATCTAAATGCTTCGATCGCTTGCCAATAAAGAAACCCTGCCATCAACGAGAAATTTACACCTGGGAAAAATTCATAAGCTCTTTTCAGCTCACTGGATTTTGTAAATACCTTTGATAAAGGTTGACCGTATTTATTTCGTAGGCGATCGCTAATTAGTTTAGCTCGCTTATCTAATCTTTTATCGCCTAAATCTAACTTAAATAGATAATTATCGGCATAATTCCGAATAATCATGGCTTTACTATCTATAACTACAAATTAGAGCTATTATAGTCCTATTTATCTCGCTAAAGTATAGTTCCCCAGTGGCGTTCGCGAACTCTACCGCCCCCACAATTATTCTCAATAATTGCTATTTAATGACAAACAATAAGGAGGAAACAAGCTTGGAAAAATTGGTGCTTTAGGGAGATCCAAAGAAATAATCATCCAGCCTTGGTTATGTTAAGGGTTGGTGGCTATAGGGAAATAATTGGGCGGAGAGATTATTTTCCTGTAAGTTCCTTAGTGCTCGATCGCTTGAACAAAAGATCCCGGGAAAAGTCAGCTCAACAGACAACCTTCTTAACCGAACAGTATTGCCACGGACCCTTTGTTTTCCCACTTGAGCAAGTTGTTCTCGCCTATTATCAAACCCCCTGTAGACATGGTTTTAATGTCATGAAATCTTAAACTGAGAATTGCTGGTTATCGTGAGTTACCAGCAGAATCGTAATAGTAGTTATTCAGAGGAAATAGTTTCTTTTGCTCCCCTCTGTTCTAGACTTAGTTTCATTTCCTCGGAAAGACCTGTATTTTTTCCAAATTTAGCTCTTTCAACTAGGGCTAGACTGAGATTAGCATTACTTAAGTTAGCCTCTTGTAAATTAGCATGACTAAGGTTCGCACCAATTAAATTAGCCACGGCTAAACTCGTGCGATGCAAGTCCGCATGGCTTAAATCAGCATTATCTAGATAAGCACCGCTTAGATCGGCACCACTCAGGTTCACATAGCTAAGATTAGCTTCACTTAAATCCGCATCGGTTAAGTCAACACCTCTGAGATTAGCTTTTTTGAGATTAGCACCATTGAGGTCAATACCACTGAGATTAGTTGCTAGCAAATTGCCTCCAGCCAAGTCAGTCTTCAGATTTAGCTTTGCCAGTTGGGCTAATTCTTCCATTTCATCGGTTTTGGCTGTATAGATTTGTTGAATTAGTTGTTTGAGTTCCTCTTTAGCTGGGAAGGTGATTTCGGGTTGTTTGTCTTCTCTCCAACTCTCTTCAGTTTCTAAATTAGAAGAACCTAATTGGAACCAACTTAGAGAAGATGGTAGTTGGTTTTTACAGAGGAAAAAAACTATCGTTCTCTCTAAGACCCCATGCTTGTTGGGACTGAGATCGTGTTGCCATAAATCTTCGGCATCAGTTAAAGTAATATCTGCTGGAAAAACTGTCCAAGTGGCTGTTAGGGTGAAAGACTGAGTTATTGTTTTAACAGTTCCTAGCTTAACTCGCTTAAGAGAATCGGCTAAAACTGATTTTGTTGCCTTGAGGGTAAATATCCAAGTTGGTTCAGTCTCAGAAGCTTTATTTGTAATCTCAAAGTAATCATCTAACTGATAACTGATTTCATGCAGTTGGCTATTTTCTAGTCTCAGTTTTAGTTGACCACCTTTTAAACCTAACTTGATGCGACCATCTAATAGGGGATACCATTGTTGATTAAAGTTGAGACTCAAGTAAAGGTCAAACTGATTGCTGTTGGCTGAATTAGCAGGAATGGGAACGGCTTCTAATGCCATTGATAACAAATCTGGGTATAAGTTCTGAGACTTTAGCAACTGCATAATCACAACTATTCTGACTAGTTTGACAGGATTTATTGTAAGATTTTAAAACTTAAAATTGAGTTGTTTTGAAGATTTGTTTTCTTAATTCCAATAAACCTCATTCAAGACGCTCCCGTCAGCCCCGACTAGTTGAACGTGTAAAGGCATCTGCCCTGCTGCATGAGTAGAACAACTCAAACAAGGATCGAAAGCACGAATTCCCGCTTCAACTCGGTTGAGCATTCCTTCTGTAATTTCTGTCCCCTGGATGTAATGTTTGGCAATTTGAGCAACAGTTTTATTCATTGCCAAGTTATTTTGTCCTGTAGCAATGATTAAATTAACTTTTTGAATTAAGCCATTTTCATCGACTTGGTAATGGTGAAATAAAGTACCTCTTGGGGCTTCACTAACACCAATGCCCTCTAATTGGTTAATGCCAGCATTCCCACGAACGCGCTGGGAGGTAATATCGGGGTCATCGATTAGCTGTTCAATTCTTTCTAAGGCTGCCAAGATTTCCAGCAGACGGGCATAGTGATAGAAGAAAGAAGAAGTAGCTACACCACCAGCACGTTCGCGAAATTCCTGTAATTCCTTGTTCGCTTCCGATGTACCAAAACTAGAGCAAATATTAACTCGTGCTAAAGGTCCAACTCGATAGATACCATCAGGATAGCCTAAAGGTTTGTAGTAAGGAAATTTTAGATAAGACCATTTTTCAACTGCTTCCCCTAAATAGTCTTGGTAGTAGTCTTCGCTGAGTCCATCGGCAACAATATTACCTTCACTATCAGTAAAGCGAATATGACCGCCGTAATGTTCCCATAGACCATTTTTACCCACTAAACCCATAAATAGAGAAGGAAATTGACCAAACTGTTCGATTTCAGTGGTCAAACTTCCCATCAGGTTTTTAAACAAGTCAAGAGCCATCTTCACCGTGGCGCGGGATTCTGGCAAGCGCTCGCGAATCCAAGCGACGCCACCTGCTGATAAAGGCGAGCGCACACCACCAGGCACAGCCCAAGCAGCATGAATTTTCTTCGCTCCTAACAGTTCAATTACCGTTTGCCCAAACTGTCGCAAGCGAATTCCTGCCCTAGCCAGATCGGGATCGGCAGCAATTAAGCCAAACAAATTGCGTTGTGCTGGATCGCTATCCCAACCCAAGAGCCAGTCTGGACTACTGAGATGAAAGAATGAAAGGGCATGGGACTGAGTAATCTGTCCCAAATTCATCAGTCGTCGCAGTTTTTCAGCAGTAGCAGGAATTTTTACCGCCAGAATTTTATCCCCAGTTTTGGCAGAAGCGAGGAGATGACTCACCGGACAAATCCCGCAAATTCGAGCCGTAATCCCTGCCATTTCAGTAAATGGTCTGCCTTCACAAAATTTTTCAAAGCCTCGATACTCAACTACATGAAAGCGAGCATCATCAACTTCTCCCGCATCATTCAAATAGATGGATATTTTGGCATGACCTTCAATGCGCGTAACTGGATCGATCACTATTTTTTTAGTCATAGTTTTCCCTATAGTTAGTCGTTAGTCGTTTGGCGAGCGAGCGACTACTGATTAGCCAAACTTAATCATGGCGCGTCCTTCCATTTTGGGTTGTTCTCCTTTGAGTAATGGCTCAATAGTTGCCCGAATCCGAGCGGCATCGGGGGGACATCCTGGCATAAAAATGTCTACAGAAACTACTTCATGGACAGGGAGAACCCGGTCTAATAATTCTGGGACAATTCCTGGTTCATTGGGTAGCTGAGGTGTTACATCACCCAATTCTAAATAGCTTCTTTTCAGCACTGGTTCAGCCCCTCCAAGCATATTCCGCATCCCTGGTACATTAGCTGTTACCGCACAATCACCAAAGGAGATAAGAGTTTTGGTTTTAGCTCTAACTTCGCGGATTAATTCGAGATTATCTTGGTTGGCGACTCCCCCTTCGACTAAACAGACATCAACTCCCACTGGATATTCTTTAAGATCGCAACCTACAGGACTGTAGACCACATCAATATAGTTAGCCAGTTCGATTAACCATTCATCCATATCCAGGAATGACATATGACAACCCGAACATCCCGCTAACCAAACCGTAGCAAATTTAATTTTTTTCATGGTTAATTTTTGATTGTTCATTGGAAATAGAGTTGTTATCTCCCTTGTCAATACTATTCGGCTCGGCCTTATTTTCCTCTTCCCCTGCTCCCTCTGCTTATCTTCTACCTCGTCCATTCTTGTTTGCTTCTAGCATTGACAACAAATTCTAGTTTGGCTCGATCGCGTTCTTTTTCGGCAGAGGTTGTTCCTTGGCGGAAAATTGCCCCTGTGGGACAAGCATCAACACATTTGCCACAAGAGGTACAAGCATCTACTTCTCCCCAAGGTTGGCTCAAGCCAGAGGCAATGTAACAGTTTTCACCTCTTTGGGCGACATCCCAAACATGCGCCCCCTCAATTTCATCGCAGACGCGCACGCAACGGGTACAGAGGATGCAGCGATTGTGGTCGATGCCAAACTGTGGGTGAGATACATCGACACCGCGCTCGGGGAAGCGGTAGGGAAAACGGGTATGATCCATCCCTACTTGGATAGCAGCATCTTGCAGTTCGCAGTTGCCATTGGCGACACAAATAGCACATACATGGTTACCTTCAGCAAAAATTAATTCTACCGCCATGCGTCGATATTCTTGCAATTTAGGGGTATTAGTATGCACCACCATTTCTTCTGTCACTTGGGTAACGCAAGCGGGTAAGAGCTTATTGATATTTTCAACCTCCACTAAGCATAATCGACACGCCCCCACATCAGAAACCCCGTCTAAATGGCAGAGGGTGGGAATATGAATATCTGCTTCTTTGGCAGCTTCGAGGATAGTTTTGCCTTCTTCGACAGCTACAGGAATATTATTAATCGTTAAGGTTCTGACAGACATTATTTGTTGTCCTACATAATTAATGTAATAAGATCTTTTTAAATCCACATCCCAAAAGCGATAGCGTAATTAATGCCTTTCATGGTTGGTTTCCTCCTGATTAAATAATATCGATGCAAGAATCAGAAACTCGCAACAATCAAAAATCATGAATTAACTTGTGACTTGGCTATTGAGACTGTATGCTGAAATCAATTCTTGATACTCTTCGGGAAAATAGCGCAGCGTACTTAAAATAGGGTTAGGTGCGCTAATACCTAGACCACATAAACTAGTTTCTTTAACCATTTGACACAAAGCTTCTAATTTTTCCAAGTCGGCTGGAGTCCCTTGTTGATTGAGGATTTTGGCGAGCAACTCGTACAGTTGTACCGTTCCCGTACGACAGGGAACGCATTTACCACAGGATTCCTCACGGCAAAATTGCATATAAAATTGGGCTACTTCTACCATGCTAGTGTCCCGATCCATCACTACCATCCCACCAGACCCCATCATCGAGCCAATTTTACTCAGAGAATCATAATCAACGGGGATATCTAGCATCGAGGCAGGGATACATCCTCCAGAAGGTCCTCCTGTTTGTACCGCTTTGACTTCTCCATCGGGAACACCACCCCCCATTTCTTCGACAATCTCCCGCAAAGTAATCCCCATTGGGACTTCAATCAAGCCATTGTTGCGAATTTTCCCTGTGAGAGCGAAGATTTTAGTGCCCTTGCTGTTTTCAGTGCCAATGCTACTATACCAATCTGCCCCTTGGCGAATAATTGCAGCAATATTAGCCAAGGTTTCTACATTATTAATTAAAGTAGGACACTTCCATAAACCAGACTCGGCTGGATAAGGGGGACGAGGGAGTGGATTACCCCGTTTACCTTCAATAGACTGTATTAGAGCAGTTTCTTCCCCGCAGACAAAAGCTCCAGCACCAATACGAATATCGATTTTAAAATCGAAAGGAGATTCAAAGATTTGACTCCCTAAAATTCCGTATTTCTTGGCTTGCTGAATCGCTTTTTGCAATCTTTGGATGGCAAGGGGATATTCGGCGCGGACGTAGATATAGCCATGAGCGGCACCCACTGCATAACCAGCGATCGCCATTCCTTCTAAGACTAGATGAGGGTCGCTCTCCAATACACTGCGATCCATAAATGCCCCTGGATCTCCTTCATCTCCATTGCAGATGACGTATTTCTGCTCTCCAGGCATTTTAGCTACTGTTGCCCACTTCAAGCCCGTAGGATAACCGCCACCGCCTCTTCCTCGCAATCCACTTTTACTAATTTCATTGACTACTTCAGCAGGAGTCATTTCATAGAGGACTTTGTAGAGAGACTGATAACCGCCAACAGCGATATATTTTTCAATGCTTTCGGGATCGACTTTGCCAGTATGTTGTCGAACAATTCGCATTTGTCGGGCAAAAAAAGGGTGTTGAGAGTCGCCTTGGAGCGGCTTGGCTACTCCTCCGTTAAGAGCATCAATAATACTGGGTGCGTCTTCCGGGGTTACTTCCTCATAGAGAATATCTTCGGGATCGATCTGTACCAAAGGCCCTCGCCCGCAAAAGCCCATACAACCCACTCCTAGCACTTCCACGCGATTGCTCAATCCTGACTCTTTCACCGTATTAGTTAGATTTTCTCTGACGGACAAAGAATTGGCTGCTTGACAACCAGTAGATGTACAACAATGCACCCGAATACTCTTTTGTTTTTTTCTTTCTGTGTCGGCAATTGTTAACAGTTCAGCTAAGTCCATTCCTAGTTTTCCTCTCTCTGGTTAATGCACAGTCAAAGCAAGACTGTAATTTAGGTTGATTGATTGACTTGAGGAATAAGTGTCATTCAATGGTCTTCCCTATCTCTTTTGTCTCATCTCAACCCATCAATTCAAAACGAACAGACCATTAGGTGTCAGACTGCCAAGCGTTGATTTGTTTTAGGACTGTCTCTGGGTTTTGTTTTCCAGCCACAGCACCATCAAAGACAACAGCAGGAGCGATACCACAAGCTCCTAGACACCGTGCTGTCATCAGAGAAACTTGACGATCTGAAGTAGTTTCACCAGCATGAATGTCTAGTTCTTCTTCTATGGCGGAAGTGATTTTACCCCCTCCTTTGACATAACAAGCAGTTCCCAGACAAACAACGCAACTGTGAACACCACTCGGTTTCAGGGAAAACAGATGATAAAAGGTAGCTACGCCGTAAACCCGACTTAGAGGCAATTTCAACTGCCTTGCTATATATTCCAAGATCTCGGGTTCGAGATAGCCAAAAGATTCCTGTGCCTTATGCAGAATCTCAATTAGGGCATCTTGGCGATAGCGATTCCGCTTCATGGCAATATCTAATGCCTTGATCCGCTTATCAACGGTTGGTTTTTTAGGTTTAGTAGTTTGAGCTTGAGAAGTTTTGGTTCCAGTAGCGATTGGTTGCATAGATTTTAGTTGGTAACTAAAGAATTCGAGCCAATTTTTTGCTTGTTTGCATCGTAACTTTTACTTTTTAGATATCCTCTTCGAAAAAATAAATAATACCCAAACTTTTATATAAATATAATAATATTCAAAATCGACCACAAAATAGATATTTGAAAAAACTTAACTAAGTCATCAAAAACTAAGTTTTCCAAGTTTTTATGCTCGAAATACTTCAAAAAAAATTAAACAATATGGTTGTTGTTTAAGTCTAATTTATTAGCCGTTCTTAATTAAATAATATTAACAATAGTTAATCTTTGTTAGTTTTTGGGAATCAAAAAATTAGTCTGATTAGAATAAAAATTTAGGACAGAAAAATATTCATTCCTACGTCATAATAAGAGAAATCTTTGCACAAAAAGAGAGCGAAATTATGCCGATTATCGCTCATAAATTGTTCCAGGTAATCGCAGAATAGGTAATGAATCATCTTTTTCTCTGGCAACCATGCATAAACAACAATAATTTTGCGTCTTTTTGCTATTCAACGAATCAACCTTGAGTGCTTTTTTTGAACTCAATCTTCTAAATCCACATCATAAGTTTGGCAGAGGTTTTGAAGAGTTCTCCTCAGTTGTTGCAGTTTTTGTTTATATTTTATGCCGATACTATGAGAATTTTCTGAGGGTTTAATGCGATCGCCTGAACATAATTCCTTTTATTCAGGTCATAACCGAATTGTCTTGATTTTGAGTTTGAATGGCAGTAATAGCCACTGTATTAATAATGTCATCAACGGTACAACCCCGACTAAGATCGTTGACTGGTTTGTTCAGACCTTGAACAATAGGACCGATCGCGATCGCGCGAGTTTCTCTTTGGACGGCTTTATAGGTATTATTCCCCGTATTCAAGTCGGGAAAGATGAGAACCGAAGCTTGTCCCGCAACTTGGGAGTTGGGCATTTTTTGAGAACCAACAGTTAAATCTACAGCAGCATCATACTGAATTGGTCCTTCAATTTTTAGATCGGGTCGCCGTTTTCTAGCGATCACAGTGGCGGTTCTGACTTTTTCTACTTCTTCTCCTTTCCCTGAAGTACCAGAAGAGTAAGATAAGAGGGCAACTTTGGGTTCAATGCCAAAGGCTGTAGCCGTATCAGCCGAAGCCATAGCAATTTCTGCTAATTCTTCTGCATTGGGATTGGGATTAATGGCACAATCACCGTAAACGAGGACTCGATCTTCCAGACACATAAAAAAGACAGAAGAAACCAGAGAATAACATGGTTTTGTTTTAATTAATTGTAAAGCTGGTCTCAGGGTATGCTGAGTGGTATGGATTGCACCAGATACCATGCCATCTGCATCCCCAGAGTAAACCATCATCGTTCCAAAGTAGGAGACATCAAGTAGATATTCGCGGGCAAGTTCTGGGGTTGCACCCTTGTGCTTTCTCAATTGATAAAATTGTTCCGCATAAGACTCGAATTTGTTTGCCCTAGCTGGATTGATAATTTGTAGCTGGCCAATGTCTAAGGAGATGCCATTTTGATTAATTATTTGCTCGATTTTCTCTGGCTTGCCCAAAAGAGTTAAGTCTACAATATCTCGATTTAAGAGGAATGCTGCTGCTTGGAGAATTCTGACCTCTTTTCCTTCTGGAAGAACTATGTGTCTTTTTTGAGATTTAGCTTGCTGCAATAAATTGTAGGTAAACATTTTGGGGGTGATCCCCTTAACTTTAATTGTCTTAATTTGCTCTTCTAGTTGGCTCAAATTGACACGATCGTCAAACAGTTGGATGCTCAAAGTAATTTTTTCGCGATCGCACAGTGCCAGCCCTTCGGACCGAGTTCTAGCAACCAAAGAAGTGTTAACCTGCTTAACTAGTTCAGAGGTTTCGTAAGTATTAGTGGGGACGGATATAATAGGCAGAGGATCGTAAAGACCGTCAATCAGTTTCCTAATAGATGCATCTGGTTGCAAGTCTCCTGAGAGCAAAATACCCGATAAATGAGGATAGTTGACTGATTGATGGGCTTGTAGCAAACCAACAATAATATCGCTGCGATCGCCTGGAGTAATAACTAAACTATCTTCTTTTAGTCTAGTAATGGCGTGTTCTAACCGCATGGCAGCAATTACATAACCGAGTACTAAATTATCTAGTCGATTGTGTCCATAGAGAACTTCTGCATTAAGCTGTTGGGCAATTTCTCTGACTCTTGGGCTACTGAGTTTTGGTTCATAAGGGATAACAGCCAGTAAATAATTACTATTGCCAAACTTATTTTCTAGGGCAATTAGTAATTCTGCCAACAGTTCTGGATTGGCTTTATTAAAAACTATGCCAATAACCTGACATTCTCTAGCTAGATAAGATTTGAGAGACATCTTGACAGGCGCGATCGCTTCTTGAATACTTCGGCGCTCGGCATTACCTAAAATGAGAATAGGACAGCCTAAGTTTTTGGCAATTTCCGTATTCAGATTAAATTCAAAAGCCGAGACTTGCCCTAAATAATCAGACCCCTCACACAAGATAAAGTCATAGTTTTGCTCTAAATTTTTATACTTGGCAATAATTTTGTCTAAAACTTCATCGTAGTTACTACGACTAATTAGCTCCTGAACTTCCTCAGTATATAAACCAAAAGCCCAATCGTATGATTGATTTAAGGCAAAATAATTCAGAATTAAATTGATATCTTCATCTTGTTGGTCTAAAGGCTGTTTTCTGATTACGGGTCGAAAAAAAGCTACCCTATTCGTTTTTCTGAGAATTAGTTCGATAATCCCCAAAGAAATCAGAGCTTTTCCGCTCCCAGCTTCAGTAGTACTAATGTAAAGGGAACTGGTCATGATAGTCGCTCGAATTTGAATTGATGAGTTGAGGGAGCAGAGGGAGCAAAGGGAGCAGTGGGTCAAAAGTCAAAAGTAGTAAATATTGCTTATAATGTCATTCTTACTCCTGGATGTCTCTTATTACTTATTACTTTTGGGCATCGGCTACACTAGCATTTGCTCTGGTCGATAGGATTGAATTGCTTTCATGTACTGCGCTCTTTCAAAGGCACTCTCGTCAGGACAGTTAATTTGGCTCATGCTGCCCTGCATTTGCTTAACTGACTCGTATTCGTATTCTTCCATCCACTGGCGCATTCCCGCTTCGAGCGCCTGAATATGTTCGATGCCATGACGTAACAGTACGCTTACCAACATGGTGACATTGGCACCAGCCATTAACATTTTGAGGACATCTTGAGGTTTATGGATACCGCTAGTTGCTGCTAAGTCAACATTGAGTCGCCCATAGAGAATAGCAATCCAACGCATCGGCAAACGCATTGCTTGGGGAGTACTCAACAACACATTAGGTTGTACTTCCAAATCTTCGATGTTTATATCGGGCTGGTAAAAGCGATTGAACAGCACCAGTCCATCTGCTCCTGCTTCGGTTAACTGTTTTGCCATATTTGCCATGTTGCTAAAGAAAGGACTGAGCTTGATCGCTACGGGAATAGTTACTGCCGATTTAACTGAGCGGAGAATATTGAGATAGTTGGACTCGACTTGGCTGGCTGTCAGGTCAAAATCTGTTGGTACATAGTATATGTTTAATTCCAGTGCATCTGCTCCCGCTTTTTCGAGTTGCCGAGCGTAATCAGTCCAACCGCCCAAAGTCGAACCATTGAGACTAGGGATGATGGGAATGTTAACCATTTCTTTGGCTTGACGGATGTGGTTGAGATATTCTTCTGGTCCAACGTGAAAGTCTTCTGGCTCGGGAAAGTAGGTAAGAGCTTCAGCAAAGCTATGCGTCTTATACTCTAGATGATGATGTAACTCAAACTGCTCTAAGCTTAGCTGCTCTTCAAACAAGGAATGTAAAACAACGGCAGCAGCGCCGGCATCTTCTATGCGCTTAATATTGTCGATATCTTCTGTCAGTGGGGCAGCAGAACCAACGACTAAGGGCGATCGCAGTTGTAATCCTAGATAGGTGGTGGTTAAGTCCATATTTCATGAGTTCCTATGATTAAAATTTAAAGGTTTAGATAAGTAGGGGAGGCAAGGGGAGCAGGCAGAGCAGGCAGAGCAGGGGATGCAGGGGGAGCAGGGGAAGATTAACTTTTGATTAACCAGGGTTCGGGATTATTAATCATGCTGACTAAACCTGCAAAAACTTGATTGTAAGTTCCGTAGAGTTTTCGCCCTACTTCAACCTTCTTTCAGAAGGAGTCCCGCGCTCTACCTGATCAGGTGAGCGTCGGGAGGAATTCTGAGCAGGGTCTAAGCAACACATAGCCCGTTACTCCTTCTTAATAATTGCGTTTTTGAAATTCTGAATTGCCCCAATCTCTTCCAGTTAACATCATAAATACTTACCACTTTATTTGCTTGTAAACTTCTAACTCTCTATGTTCTGTTATGACTCGTTGATTAACTATTGTCATCTCCCCCTGCTCCCGAAGCCCCCGAAGCTTCCCCTGCTTTCCCACGATCGGGTTTATTTGCTAGATACTCATACATCTGCCAGCGAGTATTGACGTCTTGTTGAGCTTCTTTGAGTAGCTGTTTGGCATCGTCGGGTTTGCTTTTGGTGAGCATTTTAAAGCGATTTTCGGCGTACATGGACTGGCTAACTGGCTTCTTGGGCGAGCGCATGTCTATCTGGAGGGGATTTTTGCCTTCCTGCTTCAGATTAGGATTGTAACGATAGAGTAGCCAGCGTCCGCTATCGACCAGCTCTTTTTGATGGCTCATGGCTGTAGTCATGTTAATGCCGTGGGCAATACAGTGACTGTAGGCGATGATTAAAGAAGGACCATCGTAAGCTTCTGCTTCGATAAAAGCTCTTAAGGTATGCTCGTCTCGCGCTCCCATAGCTACGCTCGCTACATAGACGTTGCCATAAGTCATGGCAATCAAACCCAAGTCTTTTTTGGGTGCTGGTTTTCCTCCCGCAGCAAACTTAGCTACCGCAGCCCTAGGAGTCGCTTTAGAGGATTGACCCCCAGTGTTGGAGTACACCTCAGTATCCATAACTAAAATATTGACGTTGCGACCACTAGCAATTACGTGATCTAGCCCGCCAAAACCGATATCATAAGCCCAGCCATCACCGCCAATAATCCAGACACTCTTTTTCACTAGATAGTCAGCGAGGGATTTGAGATTTTGGATTTGAGATTTGAGATGGGGATCGTTTTGGGAGGAGAGTATTTCTGCGAGGCGTTGTTGGAGTTGGGCGACTCTCTCTCTTTGTTCGTAAATATCTGCCTCGGTTTTTTGTTCGGCATTCAGAATGCTTGTTACAAGGTTATTGTCCAGTTGAGAGCTTAACTTTTGTAATAGTTCGCGAGCAAACTGGGCGTGTTTATCGATCGCGATGCGAAAACCTAAACCAAATTCGGCATTATCCTCAAATAAGCTATTAGACCAAGCAGGACCTCTTCCGTCGGCGTTTTGCGCCCAGGGAGTGGTAGGCAAGTTACCACCGTAGATAGAAGAACAACCCGTAGCGTTGGCCACTACAGCGCGATCGCCAAATAACTGGGTCATTAGTTTAATGTAGGGTGTTTCCCCACAACCAGCACAAGC
The DNA here is from genome assembly GCA_030065635.1 of Xenococcaceae cyanobacterium MO_188.B32. GTDB lineage: Bacteria > Cyanobacteriota > Cyanobacteriia > Cyanobacteriales > Xenococcaceae > JASJDJ01. The sequence goes on along the minus strand of JASJDJ010000113.1, from coordinate 9,261 downwards.
ACCGGAGAATTCAAAGAGGGGTTCTTGTAGTTGCTGTTGCCGAATCTGATTCAGTTTTAGCTGACGGCGATCGGGATTGGGTAAATTAAGGAAGAAATCCCAATTAACTCGCTCCTGCTCTCGCAGAGGAAGTTGCTCTTCCATATTGATTGCTTTCAGAGAAGGCTGAGATTTATTTTTAGCAGGACAAATATCGACACAAATGCCGCAGCCTGTGCAGTCTTCAGGTGCGACTTGAATGGTAAATTTTTGACCGGCAAAGTCTTTATCTCTCACCTCAATGGACTTAAAGCTGGCGGGCGCATTGGCTAATTGAGTGGGATCGTAGGCTTTACCCCGAATTACCCCGTGAGGACATACCATGACACATTTGCCGCACTGAACGCAGACATCTGGGTCCCAAACGGGTATAAATTGGGCAATGTTACGTTTTTCCCACTTGGAAGTACCGGTGGGATAAGTACCATCGCAGGGGAGAACGCTGACAGGAAGCTCATCTCCTTCTCTGCCTACCATCTTGCCCAGTACTTGCCGCACAAATTCTGGAGCAGTGTCGGGAATTGGTGCTTGCCGGTGAATCTGACTGGTAACTTGGGTGGGGACTGGGACTTCAAAGAGATTATCCAGAGTATTATCCACCGCTTGGAGGTTCATCTGGACGATTTTTTCTCCTTTCTTGCCATAAGTCTTTTTAATCGCTTGTTTGATTTGTGCGATCGCTTGTTCTTGCGGCAAAACTCCCGCTAGGGCAAAGAAGCAAGTCTGCATTACGGTATTAATTCTGCCCCCCATACCGCTTTCGCGAGCAACTTTATTGGCATTAATAATGTAAAATTTCAGTTCTTTAGCAATAATTTGCTCCTGAACTTCCACTGGTAGTTGCGACCAGACTTCATCCACACTGTAAGGGCTATTGAGTAAAAAGGTAGCCCCCGGTACGGCAGCTTTAAGGACATCGAGTTTTTCTAAGAAATTCCATTGATGGCAACCAATAAAGTTCCCCCGATCTATGAGATAGGTAGAACGGATGGGTCGATTCCCAAACCGTAAGTGGGAGACGGTAACTGCACCAGATTTTTTCGAGTCGTAAACGAAATAGCCTTGAGCGTAATTTTCGGTTTCTTCGCCAATAATCTTGATCGAATTTTTATTGGCTCCTACCGTACCATCAGAGCCTAAACCGTAGAACATTGCTCTGACTACGCTATCGGGTTCGGTGGAAAATTCAGGCTCGTAGGCTAGGGAAGTTTGGCTCAGGTCGTCGTTAATCCCTACAGTAAAATGATTCTTGGGCTTATCTTGATTTAAATTATCAAAAATGCCCTTAATCATCGCCGGATTAAATTCTTTCGAGGAAAGACCGTACCTTCCTCCAAGTATCTTCGGCAGAGAAGGTCCTTCAAAATTTTCCACAATGGCATTAACCACATCGAGATAGAGGGGTTCGCCACCAGAACCTGGCTCTTTAGTGCGATCGAGCACGGCAATTTTCTGGATAGTTTTGGGTATTGCCTCAACCAAACTTCGAGCATCCAAAGGACGATATAATCGAACCTTGAGTACGCCGACTTTCTCTCCTTGTCGCTCGAGATAATCTACAGTTTCGTGGACAGCTTCGCATCCCGAACCCATTAGCACGATAACTCTTTCCGCATCGGCTGCACCATGATATTCATATAAGCGATAGTGCCTTCCTGTTAGTTCGCCAAATTTGTCCATTAACTGCCGAACGATTTCAGGACAGGTATCATAGTAAGGGTTAACGCTTTCGCGAGCTTGGAAGTAAATATCTGGGTTTTGGGCTGTTCCTCGCAAAACGGGACGATCTGGAGTCAGTCCCCTAGCACGATGAGCCAAAACTAACTCGTCGTCAATCAGCGAGCGCAAATCGTTCTCTTCTAGCAGCTCGATCTTTTGAATTTCGTGGGAGGTACGAAAGCCATCAAAAAAGTGAATAAAGGGGACTCGCGACCGCAAGGTAGCTGCTTGGGCAATTAAGGCAAAATCATGTGCCTCCTGCACTGAAGCAGAACACAGTAGGGCCAAGCCTGTAGCGCGGGCTGCCATCACATCACTGTGGTCGCCAAAAATAGAGAGGGCTTGGGCTGCGAGAGAGCGGGCAGCAACGTGAATAACCGCACTGGTAAGTTCTCCCGCAATTTTATACAAATTGGGAATCATCAACAGTAAGCCCTGAGAAGCAGTAAAGGTAGTAGTAATAGAGCCAGCTTGCAATGCCCCGTGTACCGCTCCTGCTGCTCCACCTTCCGATTGCATCTCAACTACACTCGGTACTGTACCCCAAAGATTGGGAATTCCTTGAGATGACCAAGCATCTGCCCATTCTCCCATTGGTGAGGCGGGGGTGATAGGGTAGATCGCGATCGCCTCGTTCAGCTTATAAGCCACTCTAGCAACTGCCTCATTTGCATCTAGGGTAGCAACGGTTCTCCTTGTCATGATTGTTAAACCTTTAATTTTTTTCTCTACAACCCGCGTAAATTTTGCTTTCTACTTCAGGCTAATGGTTTTTCTTGGCAACAAAAGTTAGTATTTTTGACAAAAAACTTGACCGATCATCTCTTAATTTTTACAACTTTTATGTTGTTTTTCTCCCCTGATTAGCTAATGAATTCCGTTGTTTTTGTTATTTTTAATTTACTCTAAGTGTTAGCGTTAATTGCCGAGCACTTCTATCTATATAATCTACTAAAAATATTCAACTCTAATATATTGTTTAGCATTTTTTAACTTTACTTAGCTCAATAATATTTTCATTAGTTTAATGCAAAATTAGAAAAACAATTAAGGATTTTATGGTGCTTGCTAGGTTACACTAAATTTAACTAGGTTACACTAAATTTAATTAAAAGTTAATTTTTAATTAAGGTTTTTTTATTTTTGGCTTTGGGTTTATATTTGGGGATTACCAATTATTTAGGAGAGATAAAATTTCAACTAAGGAGAAATTTAGTAAAATTAGAAGAGAAGTAATTTTTGGGGTCAAGCAGCAATATTTTATACCAACAATAATCACTAACTATGATAGATGAATTGGCATAATTAAAAATATAGTGATTCTCAAATTAATGAGGTACAAGTTTAAACTTACAGGACTTATGCACTCAGATATATAAAATTAATGTTGAGCCAATTTAAACCAGCAAATCAGCCAACTAACAGTTTAGTTGCCGAAGAAATCCGAGTGGGGGGAACAGTTCAGGGGGTGGGATTTCGTCCTACAGTATATCGTCTGGCTAAAGACTGTGGGTTAAGAGGCGAAGTTTGTAATGATGGACAAGGGGTTTTGATTAAAGCGATCGGTACTCCTATCTCTATTGATACCTTTGTGCAACGATTGCAGACTGAAAGTCCTCCCTTGGCCAAAATTAGAGCAATTATCCGTCGTCCTTATCTAAATGCTGACGATTTTACTGATTTTGTCATTGTTCAAAGTAATAAAAGTACTATCCGTACAGAAATTCCCCCTGATGCTGCTACTTGCCCTGCTTGTCAAGCCGAAATTTTCGCTCCCTCAAGTCGTTGGTATCGATATCCTTTTACTAACTGTACTCACTGTGGACCCCGTTTAAGTATCATTAAACACTTACCATACGATCGCGCTAACACCAGTATGGCAGAATTTCAGATGTGTCCTGACTGTGCTAGAGACTATCAAAATCCAAGCGCTCGTCGCTTTCATGCTCAACCTATTGCTTGTCCTAGTTGTGGTCCTCGTGTTTGGCTGGAAAAAGTAGAGGAGGCTTCAGAAGCAGGGGAAGTATGGGATGAGATAAATAGGGTCACTAATTTATTACGGCAAGGATATATTATCGCTATTAAGGGTTTAGGTGGTTTTCATCTAGCTTGCGATGCTACTAATGAAGAGGTAGTACAAAAACTCCGCCAACGCAAACAGCGTCCTCACAAGCCATTAGCGTTAATGGCGCGAGATTTAAAGATAATTGAGCAATATTGTACTCTTAGTTCCGCAGAAAAAGAACTACTTACAAATTACGCTGCCCCGATCGTTTTATTACGGCGTAAGGAATTAGGCAATAGTAACCAAAAATCTTGCGTTAACAATCCGCCCCGCGAAGCGGATCTTTTCGAGATCGCTGATTCGGTAGTACCAGACCAAAATACTTTAGGTTTTATGTTACCTTACACCCCCTTGCACCATCTGATCCTGAGAGAATTGGATATTCCTCTAGTTATGACTAGCGGTAACTTAACCAGTGACCCCCAATGTATCGACAACAATGAAGCGAGAACTAAGTTAGGAGGAATTGCTGATTATTTCTTGTTCCATAACCGCGAGATTGTTAATCGCGTCGATGACTCGATCGCCCGAATTATTAATTTTGGAAACTCGTCCAAGTCATCTTTTTCCCAAGTACAAATCCTACGTCGCGCCCGTGGTTATGCACCCGCACCAATAAATTTACCAGCAGATTTTCCCGACACTTCTCCTCTCTTGGCAATGGGTAGTGAACTAAAAAATACCTTTTGTTTGCTGCGGGATGGACAAGCTATTATTTCCCAACATATAGGAGATTTGGCCAATAAAACCGCGCTCGCAGCTTATCGTCATACTCTCAATCTTTACTTGAGTTTATTAGAACACCAGCCAGCAGCGATCGCGCTCGATCGTCATCCCGAATATTTATCGACTAAACTGGGCAAAGAACTGGCTGTAGCTAACTCTCTTACCCTCTATAGCGTCCAGCATCATCACGCCCATATTGCTGCTTGCATGGTAGAAAATGGAGTTTCTTTTCATGCTTCTCCAGTGTTGGGAATTGCTTTAGATGGTTTAGGTTATGGAGCAGATGGCACATTTTGGGGTGGGGAATTTCTCTTAGCCGACTACCGAGGTTTTAGACGTTTAGGAACTTTTAAACCCGTAGCGATGATAGGTGGAACACAAGCAATCTATCAACCCTGGCGTAGTACTTATGCTCATTTAAGACAGCTATTGTATACAGATAAGTCTATAATTGCCCCCCTAACCCCCCAATCCTGGGGAGAACAAGTAGGATCAAAGTATCAAAATTTAGAGCTATTTGAGTTTCTCCAGCAAAAACCCTGTAAACTTCTGGAGCGCATGATGGAAAAAGGGATTAATTCCCCTCTTGCTTCTTCCTGCGGACGTTTATTTGATGCTGTAGCTGCTGCCATCGGAATTTGTCGAGAGTCCTGTAGTTATGAAGGTCAAGGTGCGATCGCTCTAGAAGCCTTAGCTGAACAGGCTATCTTAAGTAATCCTGAAGAAATTAAACCTTATCCTTTCACCATAGAGAATAAGGAATTAGAAGGGCAATCATACTTACCCTATATTGAACCCCGTTTGATGTGGCAAGCATTGTTAAAAGACTTGAGGTGCAATATATCTCAATCTGTTATGGCAGCTAAGTTTCATCTGGGTTTAGCTAAAGCGATCGCATCTTTAGTAGAGCATATTTGCAGTAACAATAGAGATGTTGAAATTAAGCAAGTAGCACTAACAGGAGGAGTATTTCAAAACCAGATTTTGCTTAACCAAGTGCGAGTACGTCTCGAAGCCATGCAACTACAGGTTTTAACTCATAGCCAAGTACCTCCCAATGATGGAGGATTATCTCTCGGTCAAGCTGCGATCGCGCTTTGCTCAATTTGCTAAAAATTAAGGTAGTCCCTGCAAACTGGTAGAGGTACGAAAAACATAGCCTTTGAGCCTCTTTAATTGGCAATTCTTGCAACGAATTGACTGAGCTTTAGCCGATAATTACACCGATTATCGATGGCCTCCACTAGTTTGTAGGGACTACCATTTTATCTGTATCCATTGGCTACTTTCCAGTCCTCGATGTGTCCTGATCTAGCATTATGGCAATCCAGATAAATAAAATAAAATTGCCAGAAGAGAACTTAGACCGTGGGATCAAAAGCTAACAAGGCAATAAAAGTTGACCTCGGCAAATTGTCTTCTTTCTAGTTCAGACCAATATTGTCTATGCTTAAATTACACATGGCGTAAAAATCAATCACTAAAATCCAGATGTGTTTAGGAATTCCCGGTCAAATTACCGAAATTACAGATATTCAAAATCAACTAGCTATAGTTGACGTTAGCGGTGTCAAGCGACAAGTCAATATTGCTTGCATTATAGATGATGAACATCCCATAGAATCTTGCGTGGGCGATTGGGTGCTAGTTCACGTTGGTTTGGCCTTAAATCGCCTTGATGAAGCAGAAGCTGCTGAAACCTTGAGAATATTGGCAGAAATAGCCAAGTAATTAGTATATAGTGTCTTTTGTTTTTTGTTATTAGTTCCTTGCAAGCACGCTAATTTAATCAGTTCACCAATGACTAATGACTAATGACTAATGACTAATAACCAATGACCAACAAACATGAAATACGTAACTGAATTTCGAGATCCAAAAAAAGCCCAGGCTCTGTTGGCAGAAATAGAACAATTGAGCCAACTTCTACCAATAAGTACCGCAAAACCTTTAAAATTGATGGAAATCTGTGGCGGTCATACCCACTCTATCTTTAAATATGGTCTAGAAACAGTCCTGCCCGAGAGTATTGAATTAATTCACGGTCCTGGTTGTCCAGTATGCGTCATGCCTAGAGGCAGACTAGATAATGCGATCGCCCTAGCAGAACAACCAAATGTTATCTTCACTACTTTTGGCGATGCAATGCGAGTACCGGGTTCTCAAAAGAGCTTACTACAAGCCAAAGCTCAAAAAGCTGATGTTCGCATGGTTTACTCTCCTTTAGATGCCTTAAAAATTGCCAAGGAAAACCCAGATCGAGAAATTATCTTTTTCGGTATCGGCTTTGAAACCACTGCCCCTAGTACCGCTTTAACTGTTCTTCAAGCTAAAGCAGAAGGTATTGCCAACTTTAGTCTTTTTTGCAACCATGTTTTAGTAGTTCCTGCCCTAGAAGCCTTACTGAGTAACCCCGATTTGCAATTAGATGGCTTTATCGGTCCCGGTCATGTTAGTACGGTGATTGGTACAGAACCATATCATATTATTGCCGATAAATACCGCAAACCATTAGTCATTTCTGGTTTTGAACCTCTAGATATTCTGCAATCAGTTTGGATGTTACTCAAACAATTAGTAGAGGGACGCTGTGAAGTAGAAAATCAGTATACTCGTTTAGTCAATTCAGGCGGTAATAGAGTTGCTCAAGATGCGATCGCTAAAGTTTTTACCGTCCGCGATCGCTTTGAATGGCGAGGATTAGGTGAAATCCCCCAATCTGGCTTAAAAATTAGGGATGAATACGCACAATTCGATGCTGAAGTTAAGTTTGTAGTTCCTAATCGCCAAGTTGCCGATGCCAAGGCTTGTCAGTGTGGCGAAATTCTCAAAGGAGTCTTAAAACCCTGGCATTGTAAGGTATTCGGTACGGCTTGTACTCCTGAAAACCCCATCGGTACTTGCATGGTGTCTTCTGAAGGAGCTTGCGCTGCCTATTATAAATATGGGCGTTTATCTACCCTTGCCAAACAGTCCAGATCTAAAAAATCCCAGGTATCAGTTTGAGAAAGCAGAAAAGCAGAAACTATTAATTTTGATTTGAAATTTATTTTTGCCAGATGTCTAATGAACCAACAAACTTTCTTAAACAGTATAAATCCACTTATTCCAGGTGGGGAAGATTTAGAAAAAACCGTCGCTTTCTACGAACAACAGCTTGGTTTTGAATGCATTCATCAAGAAGGCAATCCTATTCACATGGCAGTTGTCAAACGGGACTCAGTCCAGATATTTTTACTCAAAAATAGAGATAAACATTTAGCAGAAGGGACTAGCTTACGTATCAACGTTAATCAGATCGAGAAACTTTACGCCGAATTTCAAGCTAGAGATGGAGAGATGATTCATCCCAACGGCAAGTTAGAGACTAAGCCTTGGGGAATGAAAGAGTTTGTAGTTCTCGATCCTGCTCGCGTTTGCCTTACTTTTTGTGAACCAGCTAATCAAGATACGATCGAAGTTAAAAATTAATTATTCACAGCAAATTTAAGATGAATCTCTCTTCTGCCAATCCTACTCAACACCCTCTATTTGCCAATGTCGAACAAGTCCGTCGCCATCATACAAAAGTGAGAGATAGCAATATTACCTTAGCTCATGGTAGCGGTGGTAAAGCCATGCGGGATTTGATTGACGATATTTTTGTGGGTAGCTTTGATAACCTCATGCTGGCAAAATTAGAAGACCAAGCCAGAATCAGTTTAGATAGCTTGATTACTCTCGGCGATCGCCTGGCTTTCACTACCGACTCCTATGTCATCGATCCCATTTTCTTTCCTGGGGGCAATATTGGCGATTTAGCAGTCAATGGTACAGTTAACGACTTAGCAGTTGGTGGTGCTAAACCTCTGTATCTATCCTGCGCCATGATTATTGAAGAAGGATTGCCTGTAAAAACCTTGCGTCAGGTGGCTAAAAGTATGAAAGCTGCTGCCGATGCTGCTGGCGTACAAATTGTCACGGGGGACACGAAAGTAGTTAATCGAGGTTCAGCGGATAAACTTTTTATCAATACGACTGGAGTAGGAATAATTAGAGAGGGTATTTCAATTTCAGCTTATAATCTTCAGCCTGGAGATGCAGTTTTGTTTAATGGTTATCTTGGGGATCATGGCGCAGCAATTACCGTCGCTCGTGGTGAACTCGAATTAGACACTACCATAACCAGTGATTGTCAACCCCTCAATAGTTTAGTCGAGACTATACTCGATATTTGTCCAGAGATTAGGGCGATGCGAGATGCTACCAGGGGAGGAATAGCAACCGTACTAAATGAATTTGCCCTTAGTTCTGAGGTGGGGATCGGACTTAAGGAATCTTATTTGCCTGTGCGGGAGGAGGTTAAAGGAGTGTGTGAATTGCTAGGACTAGATCCTTTGTACTTGGCGAATGAAGGCAAGTTAGTGGTAATAGTACCCCAGTTAGAAGCGGAAAAAGTTCTAGCTGCCATGAAAGCCCATCCTGCTGGAGAAAATGCCTGCATCATTGGTGAAGTAATTGATTCCCCGCCTGGAGTAGTTTTCATGGAAACGATGTTTGGGACTGAACGAATTGTAGATCTGCTCGTAGGGGATCAACTACCGAGAATTTGTTGATTTAGCTTGCGATTTTTAGCCCCGCGCTCTACCTTTAGGTGAGCGTCGGGACGGGGCGTATAAACTGAGGAGGAAACCTCCTCGTGATGCGCCCCTCATGTAAACGAGCGCGACAAC